>JARFQU010000100.1 GCA_029287595.1 Halioglobus sp.
CTGGTGGTGGAAGCAGGTATGGGGGCCGGTTCCGGCTTCACTGACGCCGAGTACAGCGAGGCCGGCGCCACTATTTCCCAGGACCGTAATGAATTGTTCAGTAGTGCCGACCTGTTACTGCGCTTGCGCAAGCCGGAACTGAACGAGATAAAGCTGATGAAGCGGGGAGCCGTGCATATCAGCTACCTGGACCCCTTTAATGAACACGAGTTGGTGCGTGCGCTGCAAGACGCGGGCGTGACCGCTATCAGTATGGAAATGATCCCGCGTACCACGCGCAGCCAGAAAATGGATGCGCTGAGTTCCCAGGCCAACCTGGCGGGCTATGTGATGGTGCTGCAGGCGGCTACCCATCTGCCGCGCATCTTCCCCATGATGATGACACCAGCGGGCACACTCAAGCCGGCAAACGTATTCGTCATCGGCGCCGGTGTAGCGGGCCTGCAGGCCATTGCTACCGCCAAGCGCCTGGGCGCCAAGGTCACCGCCTTTGATACCCGCCCCGTGGTAGCTGAGCAGGTGCAATCACTGGGAGCGAAATTCCTGGATATCGACCTGGGCGAGACCGGCGAGACCGCCGGCGGTTATGCCAAGGAATTGACGCCCGAGCAGGTGGATATGCAGCGTCAGGCGCAAAAAGAGGTGATCGCCAAGTCCGACGTGGTGATTACTACGGCCCAGGTATTCGGGCGCAAACCGCCGGTGCTGGTGACCAAGGATATGATCGAGGGCATGGCCCCGGGGTGCGTCATCGTAGATATGGCGGCGGAAACCGGCGGTAATGTCGAGGGCTCTGTGCCCAATGAGGTGGTCGAGTGGTCCGGCGTGACAATTATCGGCAAGGGTAACCTGGCCGGTGAAGTGGCCCGTGACGCCAGCCAGATGTATTCCTCCAATCTGTTCAACCTGGTGGAAGACAACTGGCACGAAGAACAGCACCTGTTCGCAGTGGATTTCGAAGATGACATCCTGCCTGGCTGTATCATCACCCATGCCGGTGAGGTAGTGAACGAAACTATCAAGAACATTCTGGAAGGGGGATCCTGATATGATACCTGCAGAAGTATTTCTGACTTTTATCCTGATGTTGTCCATCTTCCTGGGCTTCGAACTGATCAACAAGGTGCCTGCGACGCTGCATACCCCGCTGATGTCGGGCGCGAATGCGATTTCCGGTATCACCGTGGTGGGCGCCATCAGCCTGGCGGGGACCGGTGAGCAAGACCTGGCCAACTGGTTGGGTGCCGGCGCGGTGGCCCTGGCCTCTATCAACGTGGTGGGTGGTTACCTGGTGACCGATCGTATGCTCGCCATGTTTAAAAAGAAGGAGGGCTAAGGCGCCATGGATATTCTTATTCAATTTGCCTACGTGGTTTCTGCGGCCCTGTTTATCTATGGCCTGAAACAACTGGGTTCGCCCGCCACAGCGCGTCGTGGTAACACGATTTCCGCAGTTGGTATGCTGGTGGCGGTGGTTGCCGCCCTGCTGGACCAGGGCATTGTCGACTTCCAGTGGATCGTCATTGGCTTTGTGGTTGGTGGCGCGATTGGTGCCGCCGCAGCACGCCTGGTGCAGATGACCTCCATGCCGGAAATGGTGGCCCTGTTCAACGGCTTCGGAGGCATGGCCAGCCTGCTGGTCGGTTGGGCGGCGCTCAACCCCGATGCCGTCACTTTCACCCTGATTACCATCATCCTGTCCATCCTGATCGGTGGTGTCACCTTTACCGGTAGCCTCATTGCCTACGGCAAGCTGAGCGAGACCATCGGCAGTGGTGCGGTGCTGTTTAGAGGCCAGCAGGTGGTGAATAGCCTGATTGTACTGGGTATCCTCGGCGCCTCGGCGATGTTCTGCATGGAGCCTGGCGACAGCCAGTGGCTGTTCCTGGTGATCGGGCTGTCACTGCTGTTCGGTATCATGGTAGTCATTCCCATCGGTGGCGCGGATATGCCGGTGGTTATCTCCCTGCTGAACTCCTACTCCGGCCTGGCGGCGTGTGCCGCGGGCTTCGCAGTGGACAACAACATACTGATTGTCGCCGGCTCCCTGGTGGGCGCCTCGGGCATCATTCTTACTCAGATCATGTGTAAGGCGATGAATCGTTCCCTGTCCAACGTACTGTTCAGCGGCTTCGGCAGCGGTAAGGTGGAGGAGGCCTCTGTTGAGGGTGAGATCAAGCCGATATCGGTGGAAGACGCCTACTACGTGCTCGAAGCGGCCTCCAATGTGGCGATTGTCCCGGGCTATGGCATGGCGGTGGCCCAGGCCCAACACGTGGTTAAGGAACTGTGTGAGCTGTTGGAGCAAAACGGTACCGAGGTTAATTTCGGTATACACCCGGTCGCGGGTCGTATGCCCGGCCATATGAACGTGTTGCTGGCAGAAGCCGACGTGCCTTATGACCAGTTGCTGGAGATGGACGACATCAATCCGCGTATGGAAAATGTCGATGTGGCGATCGTGATTGGCGCCAACGACGTGGTGAACCCCGCTGCCAGAGAGTCTGAGTCCTCCCCGATCTACGGTATGCCGGTAATCAACGTGGACAGTGCGCGCACGGTATTCGTGCTCAAGCGCTCCATGGCCTCCGGCTTTGCCGGCATTGAGAACCCGCTGTTCTACAAGGACAACACCCGGATGCTGTTTGGCGACGCCAAGGAATCCATAGGCGGCCTGATTCGCGAATTCAGCTGATCAAGCGTCAGGGTTCTACCGCAAACGCCGGCCATTGTGCCGGCGTTTTTTTTGTTGCAGCGCCCTGGATCCGGTCCCGCTGAGGCGAATAAAGGGTTGTACCCCGCTAGAAGGCGTGTCGGGCCTGGAGCAGCTGGTAAAGAGACGGGAACAGGTGGTGGTACAGAAAATCGACCTGTACCCACAGATGTGTAATCAATGAGCAAGATCAATGATCTGCAGGGGTGTACAGCGTACGCTGGTACCCTATCCTGAGAGAAATACGATAAGGGGAGTACGCTAATGGCTGCCAATGTGAACCCAGCGGCGAAAAAAAAACCAGCAGCGAAAAAGACGTCAGTAGTGAAGAAAACGCCGGTGGCAAAGAAAAAGCCAGTGGCCAGAAAGAAACCGGCTGCGAAGAGGAAGGCCGCTACTAAAAAGCCGGTAGCGAAAAAAAACACGGCCGGGAAAGCTGCGCCGTCGAGTAAATCCGCCGCCAGTGGCAAGTCCAACGCGGGCTACAGCGATAGGTCGGCATGGGCTAAGAAAAAACCCGGCGTAAAGGCCGCCGAGCAACCGATGATGAAGGCCCTGCGGGCCGAGCATCGGCACATTGCCATTGTTATGCAGTTGTTCGCCGATCAACTCAAGTCCATAGAGAACGGGGAGTTGGTTGATACTCATGTGGTTTATGAAATCATGGATTACATGGTGACCTGGCCCGATCGCTATCATCACCCTCGGGAAGACCTCATCTATGGCCGGGTGGCCGAGATCGACGCCAGGGCAGCAGATGAGGTGGATACCCTGCAGCGCGACCACGACAGGACTGCGGTGCGCGGGCGCGAGGTGCTGAAGGCGATAGAGCGCTGGCGTGAGGGCGAGGGTTCCGGTGCCGCGGTGGCCAAGAGTGGGCGCGCTTATATAGATCATATGTACGAGCATATGAACGTGGAAGAAAAAGTCGTTTTTCCGCACATAGAGTCCGTGTTGAGTCTGCAGGATTGGCGTGAACTGGCCGAGGATGACCAGCTGCGTGCCGTGCCGGACCCGGTGTTCGGCACCCGGGTGCAGCGCGAATTCCGCAACCTGGCGCGCAAACTGCGGCGCAATGTCCGTCGCAGTGTTGAGCGCGGTACCATGGTGGAGTGGATCGGTATCGAAGCCTTGATGGAGTCACTTGAGGTGGTGTCCATGGCCTATGAGTCAGCCCGCGATACCGCCGGCGACCATGTGCGTGCTGCCTGGGAGGATTGTCAGGATTTGTTCCGTGAATCCGCAGTAACTGCGCCTTATCGCTGTGCGGCCAATAACGCCAAGCTCGCCCTGCGCCTGCTGGGTGAGGTTGCGGAGATCTCCCGCGATACCCTGGATGACCTTACCCGGGTCAACCAGGAGCGCAAGGATCGGGTTCGCCTGCTGGAACGGTAGCATCTTCTTCGACACTGCCCCTGTCTGTCTCGCGAAACTGCAGGTTGGCGAGGCGCGCGTACAGGGCGCAACTGACTAGCAGTTCCTCGTGCGTGCCGGTGGCAATCAGCTGTCCCTGGTCCAGCACCGCGATATTATCCGCATGCAGTATGGTGGACAGGCGATGGGCAATAATAACCGTGGTGCGGTTGTGCATCAGCTCCTGCAGCGCCAGCTGTACCTGGTGTTCACTTTCGGTATCCAGGGCGCTGGTGGCCTCGTCCAGCAACAGTATTTTCGGATCATTGAGAATGGCCCTGGCCAGGGCAATACGCTGGCGCTGGCCGCCTGACAGGCGCACTCCCTGTTCGCCCAGGTGGCTGGCATAGGCCTGGGGCAGTCGCTCTATGAACTCGTGGGCGTGGGCCGCCCGCGCAGCCGCGTAGACTTCTTCGTCATTGGCATCCGGCTTGCCGTAGGCGATGTTGTAGCGTACATCACCGGTGAACAGCGCCGGTTGTTGCGGTACCAGTGCGATGTGCTCACGTAATTGTCGCAGGCCGAGCTCGCGAATATCGTGGCCGTCCAATAACACCTGGCCCTGCTGCGGGTCGTAGAATCGCTGCAGCAGTTCAAATACGGTGGACTTGCCTGCACCGGAAGGCCCCACCAGGGCCAGGCTCTTGCCCGCGGCGATAGAAAGGGAGAAATCCTGCAATGCCGCCTGGTCGGGTCGGGTAGGGTAGGCAAAGGTGATATGCTCCAGGCGCAGTTCGGGTCGCTCGCTTTGCTTTGATTCAGGATTGTCGCCCGGGTCTGCGATGAGGCTGGGAGTGTTGATCAGTTCCACCAGCCGCTCCGCAGCGCCGGCCGCTCGCTGTACCTCTCCCCAGACCTCGGAGATGGTGGCCACGCCGCTGCCGACCATAATGGCGTAAAACACGAAGGCGCCCAGTTCGCCGCCAGTCATGCGACCACTCAGGACATCCTGCCCTCCCTCCCATAACATACCCGACATACCCACAAACAGCAGTAGTATGGCACCACAGATCAGCAGTGAGCGCTGCCAGATACGCCTGCGGGCGATGGCAAAGGCCTGTTCCACTTCCCCCGCGAAGGCTTTGATTTCAAAGGGCTCACGGGTGTAGCTCTGTACCACCCGGATGTGTTGGATTATCTCCCCCGCGTAGCTGCCAACACTGGCGATACTGTCCTGGCTCTGGTTGGAAAGGCGGCGCACCCGCCGCCCGAATACCAGGATAGGTAGCAGTACCAGCGGTACGCCCACCGCGATAATCAGGCTGAGCTTGAGATTGGTGACAAACATCATCACCAGTGCCCCGATCAGGGTCAGGCCGCTGCGCAGCGCCATACTGAAAGATGAGCCTATTATGGTTTGCAGTAGCGTGGTATCGGTGGTCAGTCGCGACATAATTTCGCCGCTGCGGTTGCTTTCGAAAAAACCCGGGTGCAGTCGCACGATGTTATCGAACACGGCCTTGCGGATATCGGCGCTGACGCGCTCTCCCAACCAGGACACCAGGTAAAAGCGCACAAACGTTCCCACCGCGATGGCCGCGGCGATGGCAACCAGTAGCCCTATGGCGGACTGTAGGTCATCCTGGGTGCCGCCGCCGAAGCCTTGGTCGATGAGTACCTGCAAGCCGCGACCCAGTGACAGGGTGGCCCCAGCAGTGAACAGCAGGGCCAGGCTGGCCCCGGCCAGGCGCAACTTATACGGCCATAGATAGCCCAGTACAGGTAGCAGCGATGGCAAGCCCCGGGAGTGTGCTTGCGACATCAGCTGGTGGTGTCCCCCACGTTATCGCGTCGCACAAAGCGTCCGAAAAATACGCCGAACTCGAACAATATCCACATGGGGATCGCCAACAGTGACTGGGAAATGATATCCGGTGGCGTCAGTAACATGCCGAAGACAAAACAGCCGATGATGATGTAGGGACGCTTCTTCGCCAGTTCCTCGGGCGTGGTTATGCCCGCCCAGATCATCAACATCGCGGCAATAGGGATTTCAAAGGCCAGGCCGAAGGCAAAGAACAGCTTCAGCACGAAGTTCAGGTAGCTGTTGATGTCGGTCATGATAGTGATATCTTCCGGCCCCACGCTGGTGAAGAAGGCAAAAATCAATGGAAACACCACGAAGTAAGCGAACGCGGCGCCGGCGTAGAACAGACCCACGCTGGAAATTAACAGTGGTATCGCCAATTTCTTTTCCTGCCGATACATGCCCGGGGCAATGAAGCTCCACAGCTGGTACAGCACATACGGTATGGCCAGGAATATTGCCGCGAACAGGGTCAGCTTGAACGGGGTGAGGAATGGCGATGCAACCTCGGTGGCAATCATGGTCGCTCCCTCGGGCAGCAGGGCGCGCAGCGGTTCGGAGACGAAAGTGTAGATCTCGTTGGCGAAGGGAAAAAGACCGATGAAAATGATCAGTATTGCCAGCAGTGCACGCAGCAAACGATCGCGCAGTTCTGTCAGGTGTGCGACCAGAGGCAGGGGCTGGTCGGTGGATTCTTTCTCGCTCATGGCGCGTTCTTTGTTGGCGGTGCGGTGGTGGCGTCCGATGCCTCGTGTTCCTCTTTCTCAATTGCCCCCAGGGCCTGCGTTGTTTGCTGGATATCCTCGCCTACGCGCTCCGCCTCGGATTTGAGCTGATCGCCGGCCTTGCGCAGTTCCTGCATCACAGAATCATTGTGCAGCTCCTGCTTGACCTCTTGCTTGATGTCGTTGAAACCACGCTTGAGCCGATTCAGCCAAAGGCTCGCTTCGCGGATTGTACCCGGCAGGCGCTCTGGACCGATGACCAACAGGCCCACCACACCTAAGACCACGAGCTCGGCAAAACCTATATCGAACATGCGGTACTTACTTGTCTTTGTCCGGAGCGTTGGCGCCGTCCGGGTCTGCCGCACCAGTGTCTGGTTTCTCGCCGGCGTCTTCGTCAGTCATACTTTTGCGAAAGCCCTTGACGGCGCTGCCCAGGTCACTGCCCAGGGTCCGTAACCGCTTGGTGCCGAACAACATGATTACAATGGCCAGGATGATCAACAACTGCCAGATACTGATTCCGCCGATTCCCATAGTGTTCTCCTCAGGGTAAAAATTAGCTTACTGCTGTTCTCGGGCTGCCTTTTCCTGCAGTCCGGAGACGCCGAAGCGTTGTGCCAGGCAGTCTGTTACTGCGCTGAACTCCACATCCAGGTGAGACAGCATTACCATGCTGTGAAACCACAGGTCGGCGACCTCGCCTACCAATGCCTGGCTGTCGTCTGTGTCCGCGTCAAAATCCTTTGCCGCGAGAATAAGCTCTGTGGACTCCTCGCCAATTTTTTCCAGGATTTTGTTCAGTCCTTCCCGGTGCAAGCTGGCCACATAGGATTGCTCGGGGTCCGCGTTCCTGCGCGCCGCCAGGGTTGCTGCCAGTTGTTCCAGTACGTTACTCATTTTCCCTTCCCGTATATGTCCTCTGGGTCGCGGATGACCGCATCTGTTTCCACCCAGTCGCCATCTGCAAACCTCCGGTAAAAGCAGCTGCGTCTGCCGGTGTGGCAGGCAATGCCCCCCACCTGCTCAACCTTCATTAATACGGTGTCCGCATCGCAATCTATGCGCAGTTCCTTGAGATGCTGTACATGGCCCGACTCCTCGCCCTTACGCCATAAAGCTTCCCTTGATCGCGACCAATAGATGGCTCGCCCTTCGGCAATAGTGAGCTGCAGTGCCTCGGCATTCATCCAGGCCAGCATCAGCACCTCACCGGTGCGCCAGTCCTGGGCTATAGCCGGCGCCAGGCCCTGGTCATTCCACTTGATCCGGTCGCGCAGTGCGTTGGGGTCACTCATACATAAACTCTCGACAAGTGCGCATTATGGCACAAGGGCATGCCCGGGACACTGGCTCAGGATACCCTGGGCCACAGCAGCCCCAGTGCCAGAGCCCCCAGCAGCCAACTGATCAGTGGCGCCTGGGAAAGCTGCTGCCAGGCACCTGGGAAAACGCTGACCGCCGCGGCGATGCAGGCTATGGCGGCGACAGTATAGCGGCGCTGCCGGGCTACCCTGCTACTTGACTGTTGCTGCAGCTCGTTCATGTGACGTTGCTGTTGGGTAAAGCGCTGCTCTATCTCCCTGGACTGCTGCAAGCTGTCTATGACCACGTCGGGCAGCTGCGGCAGTTGTTCCAGCCAGGATGGAGCATGGCGCTGCAGGCGTTTGAAAACGGATTGTGGTGAATACCGTTCCTGCACCCATTCCTCCAGAAAGGGCTGTGCGGTGTCCCACAGGTTCAATTCGGGGTACAGCTGACGGCCCAGGCCCTCGATGTTTAACAGGGTTTTCTGCAGCAGTACCAGCGAAGGCTGAACCTCCATGTCGAAGCGACCCGCCGTGCGAAACAGGTAGACCAGTAACTCTCCGAAAGAGATCTCGCTCAGGGGCCGCTCGAAAATCGGCTCGCACACGGCGCGCATTGCAGATTCGAAATCCTGTACGCGGGTTTGCGGGGGCACCCAGCCACACTCCACGTGTAACTGGGCTACTTCGCGGTAATCACGCTGGAAGATGGCGAGCAGGTTGCGCGCCAGGTAATACTGGTCAGAATCAGACAGACTGCCCACGATGGCGCAGTCCACCGCGATATAGGTGGGGTCAGCGGGATCGCTGGCGTCCACAAAAATATTACCAGGGTGCATATCGGCGTGAAAAAAGCTGTCGCGAAAAACCTGGGTGAAAAATATCTCCACGCCGCGTTCGCCCAGCACCTTCAGGTCGACACCTTTTTCCCGCAGGGTATCCATATCGGTGACGGGAATGCCGGAAATACGCTCCATAGTGAACACGTTGCGGCAGGTGTAGTCCCAGTGGACCTCCGGGATATAGACCAGCTTGCTGCCCTCGAAATTGCGTCGCAACTGGCAGGCATTGGCGGCCTCCCGGCTGAGGTCCAGCTCGTCCAGGATCACCAACTGGTAATCGGAGACCACTTCCACCGGGCGCAGGCGGCGGCCCTGGGGCAGGTATTTCGCTACCAGTCTTGCCAGGGTGAACATCAGCGCGAGGTCCTGGCGAATGACCGCTTCGATATCCGGTCGCACGACCTTCACCACCACCTGTTCACCAGTGTGCAGCTTGGCCGCGTGTACTTGTGCCACCGAGGCGGAGGCCATGGGTGTAGCCTCGAAGGAGGCGAATAACTCGGTGACCGGTTTACCCAGGGCGGTTTCAATAATATTGATGGACTGTTGCTGGGGAAAGGGCGGAACTTCATCCTGGAGCTTGGCCAGTTCGTTGGCAATGTCCTGCGGCAGCAGGTCGCGGCGGGTAGAGAGCATCTGCCCGAACTTGATAAAAACAGGCCCCAGCTCTTCCAGCGCCCGGCGCAGGCGTACACCCCGGGGCAGGGCCGGGGCGCGGTGCAATCTCCAGGGGGCGCAGCGCAGGACTGTGCGCGGTAAGGCGTGCAAACGCCCTGGATCGATGAATTCATCCAGCCGGTAGCGTCCGATGATGCGTATTATTTTCGCCAGGCGCGCGACGCGAGACATCTATCAGCCCTGCAACTGCCGCACACGTCGGCGCAGGCGTTGGGTGCGCGACTGCAGCCTCTCGACGCGCAGCTCCAGTTCCTGCACGTCGCGGTAGAAATCTTCCAGTTCAAGTTGTGGCGGCGTCAGTCGTGCTTCTTCGTGAATGAATTCATCCAGTTGCCGGGTCAGGCTGGAGGATGCCTGGCTGCCCCAGCCAATGGCGGCGCGCAATGCCTGTGCCACCTGGTGGCCGGCGACATCCCCCAGGCTGTCCACCAGTGGGGCCTCCCAGTCCATATCCAGGCCAGACAATGCCTTTTGCAGCTCGATCAAGGGAGCGCTGTCGCCGTGAAGTTCCAGAGACCCGTTAATCAGCGTGGCCGCGGGATCCTCCGCGGTCGCCAGCTCGGCAAAATCCGAACCCTGTCCGCGCACGCTTGTGGTTACCGGCCCCTCGAAGATGCCCATGAGGCGAATCCCGCTGGCGCCGGGTTGCAGGTAAACCTCCACAGCCGGAGAAGTGCAGTGCAGTGCGAATACGCAGTCTTGCAAGCTTTCCAGCTTCGCGGCCGTTGCGGGCGCCAACTGCAGGGCCCGATTCAGGGCTGTCTCCAGTGCTGCCAGCGCAGCCGTGTGCAGGGTCGGGTTGATGCCGCCGCTCATTTCAGGCCTTGGTACCCTTGTGCAGCGCCACGATGCCGCCGGTCATATTGTGGTACTCGCAGCGGATAAATCCGGCGTCCTCCATCAGGTCCTTGAGGGTATCCTGGTCGGGGTGCATACGGATGGACTCCGCCAGATACTGGTAGCTGTCGCTGTCGTTGGCCACCAGGCGACCCATAAATGGCAGCACACGGAATGAGTAAGCGTCGTAGGCCTTGCCCAGCAGTTCATTTTGCGGTTTGGAAAATTCCAGTACCAACAGGCGACCGCCCGGCTTCAAGACACGTAGCATAGCGCGCAGGGCCAGGTTCTTGTCGGTGACGTTGCGCAGGCCGAAGGCAATGGTGATGCAATCGAAGCTGTCGTCGGGGAAAGGCAGGAATTGCGCATCCGCCTGGACGAATTCGAGATTGTCCTGTAGACCTTTATCCAGCAACTTGTCGCGGCCTACCTGCAACATGGAGTCGTTGATGTCGGCCAGCACCACGTGCCCCTCCGGGCCCACAATTTCAGCAAAGCGAGCGGCCAGGTCACCGGTCCCGCCTGCTATATCGAGAACGGCGTTGCCCTTGCGCACACCGCTCAATTCGATGGTAAAGCGTTTCCAGATACGATGGACACCACCGGACATAAGGTCGTTCATCAGATCATAGCGCGCCGCCACCGAGTGGAATACATCGGCGACCATACCGGCCTTGGCCTCTTTGTCTACTTCCTTGTAGCCGAAGTGCGTTGTGTCTTTTTCAGTCATGGGTTCTCCGCCCGCGTCTAAAGCAGCACGCTATTGTACCCCGATGTGCACCCCCGGGTCAGGTTGTGGCGACAGCCGGATTATCAGGGGTCGAAGTGCAGAACCTGGACCTCTGGATCACGACTGGCGCCCGCGGCGTCGAGTTGCTCAAGGTAGTGTTGCCAGCGCTGTTGCTGCTGGCTTCCCAGCTGGTACAGATAGTCCCAGGAATAGATGCCGGTATCGTGACCATCGTCGAAAACCAGCTGCAGGGCGTAGTTGCCGACCGGTTTTATTTCCCTGATAGCGACATTGATCTTGCCTACCTGCAGTACTTCCTGCCCCGGACCGTGGCCGCGCACCTCTGCGGAGGGAGAGAAGACGCGTAAATATTCGCATGGCAGGGCGAAGCGCAGGTCGTCCGCGTAAACCAGCTCCAACTCCCTGGAGCGGGTGTGCAGCTTGATACTTTGGGGTACAGCGATCTTATCGTTCAAGGTGACTCCGGTTAGAGTATGAAGCGCGACAGGTCCTGGTCCTCGCTCAACTCCTGTAGCTGCTGGTCCACATAAGCCGCGTCCACCATCAGTGGCGTGTCCTGCAGACCGGCATCCGCTGCGCCGAAGGAAGTCTCCTCCAGCAGGCGCTCCATCACCGTGTGTAATCTGCGCGCGCCGATATTTTCGGTTTTTTCATTCACATGCCAGGCTGTTTCCGCGATGCGGCGCAGCCCATCCTTGCTGAACTCTACCTGCAGGCCCTCGGTTGCCAGCAGTGCCTGGTACTGCTCTGTCAGCGAGGCGCTGGGTTCGGTCAGGATGCGTTCGAAGTCCTCCGGTGTGAGGGCGGACAGCTCCACGCGAATGGGCAGTCGGCCCTGCAGCTCTGGAATCAAATCCGAGGGTCTTGCCAGGTGAAATGCCCCCGAGGCGATAAACAGGATGTGGTCGGTTTTGATCATGCCGTGCTTGGTGCTGACGGTGGAGCCCTCGATCAGTGGCAGCAGGTCACGCTGTACCCCTTCACGGGATACGTCTGCACCCGCACCTTCAGCGCGCTTGGCCACTTTATCGAGCTCATCCAGGAATACGATGCCGTTTTGTTCCGCCGCGGCCACCGCTTTTTGTTTCAACTCGTCCTCGTTGACCATTTTAGCCGCCTCTTCCTCGCACAGTGCTGCGAAGGCTGCCTTGACTGGCATTTTGCTGGTCTTGCGCTGCTGCCGCGACATATTGGAAAACATACTTTGCAGCTGGTTGGTCATTTCCTCCATACCCGGTGGCGCCATAATTTCCATGCCCGGCGCATTGGCAGCTATTTCGACCTCTATTTCCTTGTCGTCCAGCTCGCCCTCACGCAGTTTTTTGCGCAACAATTGCCGCGTGCCGGAGGCGCTGTCAGTTTCGCTGTCGCGAGCCGCGGGCAGCAGAATATCCAGTACCCGCTCTTCCGCCGCTTCTTCCGCACGGAACTTCACCCGGCTCATCTCCTGTTCGCGGTACATCTTGACCGCAACATCGACCAGGTCGCGCACGATTGACTCCACATCGCGACCCACGTAGCCGACTTCGGTGAACTTGGTGGCCTCCACCTTGACGAAGGGTGCATTGGCGAGCTTCGCCAGGCGGCGGGCGATTTCCGTCTTGCCCACGCCGGTTGGCCCGATCATGAGAATATTCTTGGGGGTGATCTCGGCGCGCAGTTCCTCGGGCAGCTGCATGCGGCGCCAGCGGTTGCGCAGGGCGATAGCCACTGCGCGCTTGGCCTCGTCCTGGCCAATGATGTGTTTGTCCAGCTCGGAAACAATTTCCCGGGGGGTCATATTTGACATAGGGGAACCTAAAAATCCAGTTGTTCGATGGTCCGGGTGTGGTTGGTATAGATGCAGATGTCCCCGGCGATACCCAGGCCCTTCTCCACTATAGTGCGGGCGTCCAGTTCGGTGTTGTCCAGCAGTGCCCGGGCCGCGGCCTGGGCGAACGG
>JARFQU010000102.1 GCA_029287595.1 Halioglobus sp.
CGGCAACACGGAAACGCCCTGCTCAGCCAACAGCTGCTGGGCGAAGACGAGGCCGTTCTCGCTGACCGCGTCCACTCGTATCATTACGAACATACCTGCGGCAGGCACGTGGCAGGATAATCCGGCAATGTCCGCAACGCGTTCGCAGACATAATTGCGGCGTTGCCGGTATTCCTCTCTTACCCCGTTGATATATTCCTCGTCATTAACCAGGGCATGTGCAGCGGCGTCCTGAACGAACTGGCAGCAGCCAAAAATGGTAGACGAGGTGAAAGCAAGGAATCGGTCAGAAACAGGCCTGGGCGCTACCGTCCAGCCAAGTCGCCAACCGGTCATCGCGTGGGACTTGGACATACCATCGACAATAATAATATTGTCCAGTTGCTCAGCCGCCAGACGCAGGGAAACGTGCATACCGTCGAAGGTAATCATCGAATAGACTTCGTCACAAACCAACCAGATGTCGCGCTCCAGGCAATAGCTTGCCAGTTCACGCAGGTCCTGCTCGGGAATAATATTGCCCGCCGGATTGCCCGGGGTATTGAGAAAAACCAGGCGCGTGGACGGCGTTATCGATTGCAATACTCGCCGCAGATCGAAAACAAAGCCCGCTTCCACGTCCAGTGGCACGCTGACGACGCTCAGCGCAAGCGCGTTGAAAATGCCGTCATAGCCCACGTACATGGGCTCCAGCACCAGGATATCATCACCCGGATCGAGCAGGCATCCGAGCACTGTAAAGATAGCGTTGGTAGCACCAGGATAAATCACTACCTCATCGGGATCACAGGGCTTGTGCGAGGCACGCACTTCGACGTCGGCAATGGTCTGGCGCAAGGCAAGCTCCCCTCGCCCGGGAGCGTAGTGAGTCCGGCCTTTTTCCAGGCTATCTATAGCCGCGCGCACCGTAGCCGGAAGTGTGGCCAGATCAGGATCGCCCACTGACAAAAGGTAGATGCTCTCTCCACTTGCCTGACGTTCCAGCGCCTCTTCGTGTACCGCCCACACCGGAGAGTCATCAGCCTCCAGGCGATGAGACAGCTTGCTGTATTGCGGTGAGAAATTGGCTGTCATTGGATAAAGTCCTTCTCGCTGACCTCTATCAGGGTCGGACAGTCAAAATTCGCGGATTGCATTAGAGCGGACTTCAGCTCCGACAACGAATTCGCCCGGACAGCCTGGCAACCGTAACCACGGGCAATAGCCAGAAAATCTGGCGTATGGATATCACAGGCGACAGGTTCCATACCCGCCGTCTCGAAGTTCTGCGCGATCATTTCATAGCGCTGGTTGTTCCAGACCACCACGGCGATCGATAATTGGGCCTCTACCGCTGTAGACAGTTCATTTATGGTGAACTGCAGGCCACCATCGCCAATGAGGGCGATGACCGGCACATCCGGCAAGCCTAGCCGCGCACCCATGGCCGCCGGCAGAGCGTAACCCAGGGTGCCGTACCCGGTCGCCGCGCTGGCAAAGCGGCGCGGTGCTGGCGCGTGGTACTGGGCCGCGGCGAAATACACCGGCTGTGTGGAATCACCCAGTAAAGCCGCCCCCGGCAGCGCCTGCTGCAGGACATCCAGGAATCGTTGATAATCTTCTCGGTGGTCAGGCTGTAGGGCGGCATTGGTGGCGGCGGCCCGCACAGCGCCGTCGCGCTGACAAGGCGTTATTAATGGTATCAGCGCCTGTATCGCTAATTCTGCATCCGCGCGCAGGGCGACTTCTGGTCGCACATTGCGACCCAATTGCGTGCCATCAATGTCGATACGGACCAGTTTCCCACCCAGCGTAAAACCACCATCAAAGAAAAAATCATAATCCGTCTCGCTGAACTCGGTACCTATGCCCAGCACCACATCCGCCTGCTGGTACAGAGCCCTGACAGCCTGATAGGAGGGACTGGATGAGACCAGCAGGGGATGATCAGCGGGCAATACCCCCTTGGCATTGTGCGTCAGGGTAACGGGGGCATCGAGCAGTTCGACAAGTTCCCGCGCGCTGGCCGCCGCATCGGCACAACCGCCACCGAGGGCGATTACCGGGCGCTCGGCTGACAGCAGCAGTTCAGCGGCCCGCCGCACCGCGTCGGGGGCCGGCCCCGGCCGACTGGGAAGGGCCCAGGGCTCCAGGTCCAGATCATCGGCTGCGGCAGTAATCACGTCGATCGGAATCGTCAGGTGTACAGGGCCAGGTCGCTCACTACTGAAAATAGCGAAGGCGCGAGCAATGACCCGCGGCAGTTCCGCCGGGCTCATCAGCGTGTGGCTCCACACACTGCACTGGGCCATCGCCGACTGCAGGTTATCCGTGTCGTGCAAACGCCCCTCTCCCAGGCCAAGATGACTGCGCGCATTGTCCGCAGACACGACCAACATCGGCACCGAATCCTGCAAGGCCTGCCCCATGGCAGTAGCGATATTCAGGGCGCCGGGGCCGGATACGGTAAAACAGGCGGCGGGACGACCGGTAACCCGGGCATAGCCGTCTGCCATAAATCCGGCACCCTGTTCGTGACGAGGAGTCACGTGGCGAATACCGGAAGATGGCAGGCCCCGATACAACTCAATCGTGTGGGTGCCTGGTATACCAAAGGCGGTATCTATACCGTAGGCTTCCAATAACCGGACCAGAACTTCACCACAGGTCGCCATTGCTATACATACTCCAGGTGCATAATCATTTGCCTGACCGAGCCCGATCGAGTTCAGCCTGCTTCAGCCCGGCGGCTGCGAACAGTTCGCTTAGAGGGGTCAATTCCTTTGCATAGCGGCGCCACTTGCCAATCGATGACGTATAGACCGGCTGGCGTACCTGCGCCAGGCTGGCCGTCATCGAGGGCGCGTCATTGCGATGGAAGTCCAGGCAGGCCTCCTGCCAAGGCAGTCCACAGTACTCCAGAATTCGGCGCGTCTGCTGCTCTGGTGCGGCTACCAGCCGTTCGTATTCCACATGCAGAATTATTCCCGGCATGAGCTGTTGCCAGTGAGCCATCAATTCCCGGTAAGCCAGGTAATAATTTCCCAGTTCTTTGAGCTCATAGGAGAAGGGGTAGGCCTGCTTGAACAGCGTTTTGTATATGGCGTAACAAGCGTCCATGGGATCGCGTTCCAGGTGGATGATTTTCGCTTGTGGCAGGGCGCGATGAATCAATCCGCAATAGAGAAAATTAAGCGGCAATTTATCCACAAAGCGCGACGTACTCCCGGTCATTGGCCGGGTACTGTCGATATACCCGCTGCCCAAACGCTCACTGTCTACTTGCGCTGAAAGACGGATAAAGTCCATCCGGTCGCGGGGTTTCAAAGGAGCGGTCAGGGTAGTCAGGGTCTCGGCGAAACTATTCAGCTCCCCCGCGGCGAAAACGTCACTGTGGCTGCCCAGTATGCGCTCCACCAGGGTAGTCCCGGTGCGCGGTAAGCCGACGATAAAAATCGGCTCATCACTGTTGCAGGCGCTGGTAGCGTCTAGCAAATAATCCCTGGAGAAACAGGACCTGATCGCCTCCATTGCCTGTAGATCAGCAGCCGCATCGTGATTCATGTGACTTCGCCGGAGGCCAGAACCACGTTGTAGCTCAGAAAAAGACTGCGGATATCGTCCCAGGTCCTCGTACTCCTTGGCCAGCGCATAACGCAGGGTCATCTCCCTTCGCCAATCGCCATCGCCATTGGTCAGCGCAGCCTGCAACTCCTTAAGATGATTGCGCTGTTCGGTCTGTTTTCGCAGGCGCGAGCGATGCAACCAGGCCTCTCCCTCTGTCGGGTTCAGCGCGATACAGCGATCAAACGCCTGTTCCGCCCCGTCGAGGTCCCCGGTTGCCTGCAGGCTGAGGGCCAGATTCAGCCAGAAATGGGATTGCCCCGGTTCGAGTTCCGCCGCGCGCTGGAAGCATTCCAGGGCCCGCCACTGGTCCCCCGCCTGGCTGTAGAGGTTGCCGAGGGTGTCTTGTTCGCCAGCGGAAAGCTGCGCGCCCTCACCCAGCACCTCGATAAGCTCAAGTGCTTCGGCAGGCTTTCTCATTGCCAGCAGGCAAGAGGCTCGCTGCGCGAGAAAACTGAAGTTTTGTCCGTCCATACGCACCGCACGCTGCGCGAGATCGGCAGCCAGTTCACGCTCACCCACCGCCAGCGCAACACGACTGGAGACATCAAGCCCGGCGGCGGAGTGCGGATACTGCTTTACCAGTACCTGGCACACGCGCCAGGCACTGGGTAGATCACCGTTCTTGAGGCCAGCCCAGGCATCTCGCAGTTCGGATTGTAATTCCCGGTTGATGGGGCACCTCCACCAGTCATCAAGCCACTTCCAGTTACCGCTAGAAGCGGTAACTGGCACTCAGTCCAAAGGTTCTGGGTGTAGATATTATCGCATTCGCCCGCGGACCCCACAGTATAGTGGAATCAGCACCCAGCAGACCGCGCTCATCATCAATATTATTGACAAAGGCGCGTACATCCCAGCTTTCGGCATTAAGCGCTATCGCCGCATTCCACAACCAGAAACTGTCGACCTGGACGCTGTAGACGTCGAGACTGGATTCAGCCGAATCGCGGAACGAACCATTGACGCTGTATACCGCTTCCATACCATTCGACAACTGCTGGTGGTAATTGGCCCCCATGTAAAGTACATGATCGCTCGCGCCCGGCAGTGAAACTCCTTCCACCACCTCGGCAAACAGGGTTCCGTCGGCTATCAAATCTTTAGCGTTGTTAGACAGACTATCCAGCTCCGAGTCGTTATAGGTATAAGACAGAACCAGGTCGATATTGTCGGTTACATAGCCGTTGATCTCCGCCTCCACACCCTGCGAACTGGCATCGCCGACATTGACCACACACAGCAGACCCAGGAAAGTACAGGACAGGTTGGCCTGCATGTCCTCCCAGTCCACGTCGTAATAGGCTACCGAGTACTGATAGGTATCCCACAGCGTGCCCTTGATACCGATTTCAATGTTTTCCGTGGTATCGTTTTCATACAGGAAAGCCTTTGCATTAACCGCTTCACCATAAACCGTATTGGGCAGTCCATTGGCACCACCACGACGGAATCCCTCTGACCAGACCGCATACAGGTTGGTGTTGTCGGTCAGTTGATAAGCAGTGTTGAACTTGAACAGTGAATCAGAATCCGAGGTATCCAAAGAGCGTGAATCGACTGCATCCTCGATAAAGGGCAAGCCGCCTACCTGGGAGGTTTCGAACTCCTGGTCGTAGTAGCGGATGCCACCAGTCACCTGCCACCGGTCCGTGATGTGCCACGTCAACTCACCGAATGCTGCGAAGTCCTCAAAATCATTATTCTGATAAACCACGTAGACCTCGTCCTTGACGATAGGCAGGGGTCCATTGGTTTCATCAATGCCGAACAGCGTACCGAAACCACACGGCGCTCCACCAAAAGTATCCGTCTCGATAAAGCAGGAGTTGGCGTAGTCGTCATAGCCATAGAAAAACTGGTTGACCGAGAGATCCGTATCCTGGTCCATGTAGTACAGTCCCGCGACCCAGTCCAGGGCATTATCACCCTGGGAGACGAGCCGCGCCTCAAAAACGTTACCCTCATCATTGAAGGCGGACTTGTCTTCAACAAGTGGACGCGGGCTGGTGCCATAAGCGGATTCGTAAAAGGGGAACTGCTCGTAAAACCCCGTCAGGTCCCTGGATCCATCGCCCTCGGATTTATAAGTCGAGGCAGATGCAGTGAAGCTGGCAAAGCCCATATCAAAGTCGATTTCGAGGGCGGCGATATCCACCTCACGATCGAAAGGCTCCTCGATCAGGGCCGCGTTGTCGGTCGAATCATCCCCGTACAGATCATAGGAGTTCATCTGTGTACCGCCGGAATCATCATCCTGGTAGTGATAGCTGGCGGTCGTCTCGAACCTGTCGGAGGGCGCCCAGGTGGCCGCGATGCGGGCGCTAGTGGTCTGGGTATCGTTGACGCCTTCAAACTTCTTAAACACCGGCTGTCCGGCGAAGAAATTCGCGGAATCGCCAAAGGGGTCGGTAGAACCATTGTCGAGTTCCGGGGATCCGTCGGAGCGCCGCACGTAACGGTTGGGCTGGTCAATAAAGCCCGCATGGTCGAGGTAACCCGCATTGACCCTCACGCCGAAAGTATCACCCAACGGAATATTCAGCATCAGGTCGGTCTCGTAATTGATACCGTCACCGTTCTCCGTCTGGCTGATACCGCCGCTGACCTCACCGGCGAACTCGCTGAAGTCAGGCTTGTTGTAGATATAGCGCACCGATCCCCCCAGGGAACCAGAGCCATAGAGTGTCCCCTGGGGACCACGCAGAATTTCCACCCTGTCGATATCCTTGAGGCGCAGGTTGGCAAATACCGGGGTTTCATTGATGTATACGGAAACGACCGGGGCGGTAGACATGGGGCCACTGACCCGGGTCAGGTCTTCCTCGTTGATTCCGCGAATCATAAAGTTCGTGTTTTTTACGCCACTGCGGGGACCTGTCTCAACAAAATTGACCCCGTTGGCGATGAGAAACAGGTCGGCGGTACTATTGACACCCGCCTTGGCCAGGTCATTACCTGTCAACGCCGAGATATTGTAGGGCACGTCCTGCACGGAAGCTTCTCGGCGTGTGGCCGTGACAATAACTTCCTCCAGGACCGGACCCTGTGCCAGCGCCATGGATGGGAGCGCGCCCAGCGAAGCGCCGGCTATCGCGGTCGAAAGTACGGTTTTTCGAAACATGGTGTTCATAATGTGTATCCCTGTAGTTTATATAGACTGTTAATCGCTTATTCTGGTTTTCAGCCAGGACCGGCCTGAGGCGGATGACCGGCCATCAATTCCTCGATCGCCCGATAGGTAACGTCAAAACCAAAACATTCCGGCGCAACATATTTAAGCGCCTGTTCAGATCGGTAAAATCGCGGGCAGCCCACGCCAAACACCGAAACCCGCTGACCAAAGCGCAGGCGCTCTGCGTTGATCGGGGTGGAGGTTTCGTAATCAACTATGGTGATCAGGTCGGGTACCGTGGCCAGCACCTGCTCGCCCCGGCTAGCCATCAGGTACTCATTCTTGATATTGATGGTCAGTGGCTCCGAATCACCCGTAAACGGTGCAATGGTCGCCTGGCCGATATCGTAGCCGCCAACCACCGCAGTCGTACTGTCGACGACCTTTCCGGTAAACAGGTGAAACAGTTCGCCGTATACTGAATTTTCGAACAACCTGGCGAGGGGCTCGAAGATTCGATGGGCATTACCCCGATGCTGTCGCAGGAGCTTCCCCAGCTCGATAGAAAAACTCACCGTGCCGGGGATAATGGACTCCTTGAGCTGGCGGCCAGTCATAGGATGTTCAGCGGAGGTGATCATGCCCCCGGAAACGATTGCGCAATGGCGGATCTCCTTTTCGAAGGTCATGATGTCCGTGGTATGAAACTCGGTGACAGTGCCCTTGTAGTCGGTGGCAACGGCTGGTGTGGGCTCAACACCAGTAATTGGGTAAGTCATCATCTGCGCCTCAGGCAAGGCACGTCCCATACCGTCGCCATCGATAATCGGCACCCCGGCAGCTGCCGCGGCGACGATCGGAATCAACGAATTTCCTCCCCCGATTTCAAAGGAGACCACCGCGTCAACTTTGCGCCCTACTCTCTCCTCAAAGGCCAGCAGGGTATCGCGGGCTTCGTTGATGGACGGCAACAGCTCCAGGCTGACGGTAGGCGCACCTACAGCGCCGATCGCAACCACGTAGGCGTCATCAGCAAGCTCGCCGGGGGGCAGTAATTCCACGGGGCCGTAACGCTCCAGTGCCTGTTCGGCGATAAGCTGCGCAACGTGGGGATCGCCTCCACCGCCTGTAGCCAGGAACACCGCCCCAGCAGCCAGATCATCGAGGGCTTCTTTCCCGAGTTTTGCCATCACTGGTCTCCTTTAATATTACGAGCAACATCACCTACGGCTTTTACCCGCAGACGCGTCGAGCCCTCTGCCATATAGGAAATCGTGGTCTCTTCCACATCCGCAACGCGGACCGTGGAGGCATCGGCACCTGCTCCTATTGCAGTGGCTTTGGCCTCATCTGAGATACGTTGCAATGCTTGTTCGCGTGGCTCTTCACGATAATTGACCAGGCGCTCCACCTCGCCACCGATCTGGGCGATCGCAGCCCCAATGGCATTGGCTACCCCGGAGTGCTTTGGACAGTGCATTTCCGAGGCCGCGGTAAGCTTGTCGGAAACCAGTATCGCCCCGCCTCCCACCAGGATGACAGGCAGGGGATCGCTACTGGGCATCATCTTCTCGATACCCAGGTTGAGCATATCCTGGATGGTCTGGAGGCCGTTGTTGACGGTTTCGGGACTGACTCCTGACAGGTCGCGCACCGAACCGACCTGGACTTTTCCGGCGGCCACCAGCAGATCAGTCGCAGTGAGGGTGCTGCCACCAAAGGCCAGCCCCTGGGTTACCAGATTGTGACCCACTGAACGCGGCCCGATCTCGAGACCGTTGTCACTCACCAGGCTGCCACCCCCGAGCCCGAGGGCGAGAATATCCGGCATGCGGAAATTGGTACGCACGCCACCCACCTCGATAACGATATTGGATTCACGGGGAAATCCGTCCTGCAGTATGCCGATATCCGAGGTAGTCCCACCGATATCCACCACGATCGCGTCCTGCAGGCCGGTCAATTTACAGGCGCCGCGCAGAGAATTGGTGGGACCGGAGGCAAAGGTCAAAGCAGGAAACTGACGAACGAATTCCGCATCCATCAGGGTGCCGTCGTTCTGGCTGACGTAGAAGGGGCAGCTCAAGCCGCGTTCACGAAGCGCGGTCCCAAAGGCATCTACCACGCTGTCAGCGAACTTCAGCAGGGCCGCATTCAGCAGGGCCGCATTCTCCCTTTCCAGCAGGCCGAGGCGCCCAATCCTGTGGGAACAGGTGATATTGACCCCGGGGATCGCCTCGCGTAACTGCCTGGCCACTTCCAGCTCGGGGTCTGAAGTCATCGGGGAGAAAGCGGCGGAAATCGCCACGGTATCCAGATTCTTCGCCTTGATATCCGCTACAACCCGACTTATTTCCGATTGCTCAAGGGTGGCAAGGGGGCTGCCGTCGTAAAGCGTGCCTCCACTAAGCATATAGCTGTGCCCGCCCAGGGATGCCGCGATATCGCCGGGCCAACCAATCATGGGAGGCAACCCGTCACCCGAGGGCAGGCCGATACGAATCGCCGCCACCTCCGACAGGTGCCGGCGCTCGACGACCGCATTGGTGAACTGCGTGGTACCCAGCATCACCGCCTCTACCGCTGACTCCTGGATACCGCTGTCAGACAGAATATGATCCAAGGCTTCAATAATTCCGGCAGTGACATCGGCACTGGTCAACGCCTTGATCGAGGAAACTACGTCGTCACCGTTCAGTAAGACCGCGTCGGTGTGGGTTCCCCCAACATCTATCCCTATTCTCATGGGTTGGGTACTCCTTTGTTGCCTGCACCGCCGTCACCGGCGCGCATTGACAGGAGATAATAGGTGAGCGCTGCAACCAGCATCGCATCAATAGCCGCGATTCCGGTAAGCGCAATCCACTCCCAGGAAGCGATCAGGGCAACGCAGGCACCAAATATCCACGCACCGACAGCCAGGGGCCGAACAGCCTGTTCCAGGACAATTCGATCCTCGTGATAGGCCCTCTTGCGTAGCAACAGGTAGTCTACTGCGATGACACCGGCCACGGGCACAAACACGATGGACAGGTAAAACAGGAAGGCCAGGAAATAGTCCAATATATTGAGGAAAGCTGCGACAGTTCCCAGAATACCGAGGCAGACGATTAACAGTCGGTTGTCGAGTGCCGGCGCAGTAGACTCCACGCTCAGCATAGTGCTGTACAGGTTTAGTGAATTGAGTACCCAGCTGCCCAGGATGACAATGGCAAATGCCGCCCAGCCTATGCCCAGGGTGATCATGATATTAAGCAGGTCTTCGTCCCGCAGCGACGCCGACGCCATACCACCGGCCGCCATGACGATCAGCTCAATGAAAAGGTAGCTGATCATCACCGCGCAGATCGCACCACGCCAGTTGCGGATAAAGCGCGTAATATCCGGAAGAATTACCGCACCCACGACAATTGCCCCAACTACAGCAGACACTCCAACGCCGAATGGCAGTTCTTCGTCAACAGACTGCCGCATTAGCTCGTCCAGCGGCGTCTCCTCAAGCGATCCGGCGATTAACAGGTAGGTAACAACCACCAGTACCGGGACCAGCAAGCTGGAAAGGACATTAATGGCGCGAAAACCGAAGACGGTGGTGATTGTCATCACCAGTCCGGCCGATAGTTCCACGGGCCAGGCGGGTATAACCCAATCGAACATATCGAGGGCCAGCCGCACAATCGCACCACTGAAAAGATCTATATTTACCCCAAACCAGCCCAGCAGGGAAATGGCAAAGGCGAGGTTTACCAACGCCGCTCCCTTTCTGCCAAAAGCAATACGGTTCAGCATATAGGAACTCAACCTGGTATTAGCGCCAATGGCACCGGTGAGGCTGCCCAACAGGGTGAGAATGATTGACCCCACAAGCAGCATACTCGCGGTTCTTTCAGGAGAGGATACAGACGCCACTTCGACACCTGTGAGGAAGGTAGGCAGAGAGAAGGCGACCATCGCGGCGACCAGGGCAACTCGAAACCATCCCACCGTACGTTCGTCGGGAACCGGTTCTGTTGCAAATTCACTGGACTCTATGGACATGAAGTCTACCCATTACCGCAAATAACTATGAGTTTATTATGCGCCGCTAATACAAAAATGGGTTATTGAAGTATGGGTCGTTTACTTTAGACTATCCGGTTATCACCCATCCCAACAAAATATTCTCTGGTCATGCCCGATAAGAAGCCGCTAAAGCTTGATGCCATTAATCGTAAGATCCTCGCGACCATCCATTTGCAGGCCGATATTACCAACGCCAAACTGGCGGAACTGGTAAATCTATCGCCGGCCGCCTGCTCCCAGCGAACCAAGGCCCTCAGAGACGCGGGTTACTACTTCAATTGCCACGCTGAGGTTGACCTGGACCGAATTTGCGAGCACATCATCGCCTACGTCGAATTTGTTCTCAGTGACAACAGTCTCGAGAGCCGGCAACGTTTCGAGGCTCGAATCGAGAAGATTCCCGAATTCATGGACTGCTTGCGACTCAGCGGAGAAAGCGACTACATCTCCTTCACCTGCTGCACCAATATCGCCGAGCTGAATCGAATTTGTGACGAGCTAAGCGCTAACAAGGAACTAAATATCAAGAAAATCATTACGCGACCGGTATTGGAACGATCCAAGTTTTACCTGGGTTACCCGATCGGCAAATTGAAGTGGTTTGAATAGACGTCACGGATTACACGCGCAATTAATGTCTAAGCACGGCAACCACCACATAGGGAGTTCACATGTCGCTATCCGCACGCCTGTTGTTGTGCATCATATTATTCGCAGGACTTGCCAGGGCGGGGAGCCCGACCCAGCCTGCGCAAGTGCTGGATAATTTCCACACAGCGGCGGCTCAGGCAGACACCGATACTTACCTGTCGCTGCTGACCCGTGACATGGTTTTCATGGGCACCGATGGCAGCGCGCTGGGAAGGTGAGAAGTATAAATGGGGTGTCGAGAGTAAGCGATCTTCCGGAAAATGGTCGCGGAACTCGGGGTCGTGGATGCAGGCTCGCACAGTGCCTGCGGTCAGTGCTTGCATTGCTGGTCTTGTGAATCTTTTTCGCTCACCTTGGAAACCCGGCACGAACAACTCTATACCAACGAATTCCTCAGCTGTTACCACGCGCTGGCTTCCTTGCTGATTGAGTGCTGTTGAACTGGAATCGCTTCCCAGCGAAAAGAGCTAATGTCTCGGGCGGCGCCCGGGATGGTGG
>JARFQU010000147.1 GCA_029287595.1 Halioglobus sp.
CGCCCCTGCTTGGACAGGCCGCGAATCTGTTCTATCAACTGCAGGAAATCATCACCCTCGGCGGCGGCAATCGTCTCCCCCAGCAAGTGTCCCAGGAGACTGACGTTGCCGCGCAGGCGACTGTAATCAATCTCGTCGCTCACCAACTGCCAATCCGCGCCAACAGGTCACAGACCCTGCAGGAGTAACCCCATTCGTTGTCGTACCAGTTCAGCACCCGCAGGTAGCGCTCTGCTGTGACCCCGGTGAAACCCGAGTCGTAAATCGAGGAGTGGGAATTGCCGATGATATCCGAAGAAACAATGGGGGTTTCACTGTACTGCAAGATACCCTCCAGCCGCTCGCTCAGGGATGCCGCGCGCACCACTTCGTTGACATCCTCGGTGGTCACCCGCTTGCCCAACTTGACGAACAGGTCCACGACCGAGCCATCGGGTACCGGGACCCGCGCGGCAATACCGTGCAGCTTGCCCTGAAGCTCCGGCAGCACCTCGCCCACGGCCTTGGCCGCCCCGGTCGAAGTGGGAATAATATTTTCTGCCGCCGCTCTGCTGCGGCGCCAGTCAGTATGCGGCACATCCGCCAGGCGCTGGTCATTGGTGTAGGCGTGTACCGTGTTAATTACACCCTCTTCTATCCCAAAAGACTCATTGAGCACCCTGGCCATGGGGGCAAGGCAGTTGGTGGTACAGCTGGCATTGGAAATAATGCGATGCTCCGGCGTGAGCCCGTCCTCATTCACCCCCAGTACCACGGTGTAATCCACCGGGTCCTTGGCAGGTACTGTCAGTACCACCCGGCCGGCACCGGCAGACAGGTGCTGCTGCAACTGTTCGCGCGCCCGGAATACGCCGGTGGCCTCCACCACCGCGTCCACCCCAAGCTCCCCCCAGGGCAAATCGCCAGGGTTGCGCTCGCTGATCAGTTTCACCCGGCTGTTGTCGGTGACGAAGTGATCGTCCTCCAGCTTGAGATTCTTCCCGAAGGGCCCCATGACAGTGTCGTAACTGAGCAGGTAGCGCAACGCGTCCTTGTCGAACAGGTCATTGATCGCGACGATCTCGATGTTCTCGACCTCTTCCAGAATGCGAAATACCGAACGGCCTATGCGGCCAAAACCATTGATGGCAATTCTCATTACGCCGCCTCCTGCTGTCGGTCCAACTCATGGTAAAGGCGCACCACATCCAGCAGCCGCGCCGCGTGCCCCAGATTCTCGTACCAGCTGAGGGTCTTGATGGTGTTGTTGCCCGCCTTGATAGTACCCTGGATATCAAATAACAGGGACGTGGGATTACCGATAACATCCGAGGACACGATGGGATCCTCCGCCACATCGATAATGCCGGGGTGTTCTTTCGCCGCCAGGCGCATGGTCTCATTGATATCATCCGTAGTGACGGCCGCATCGCGCATCACCAGGGTGACGTCCAGCAGGCAACCCTCCTGCACCGGCACATTGAGCGCGGAGGTCAGTATCTTGCCCTCAAAGTCCGGCAGGATCTGCCCCAGCCACAGGGATGCCTCATGGGTATTGGGGATAATGTTCTTGGCGGCTGAGCGGCTGCGCCGAAAATCACTGCCGGCATAATCCTGCAGAGCCTGGTCAGAAGTGAACGCATGCACCGTGGTCATATTGCCGCACTCGATTTCGAAGCGCGCAGACAGGCTATTAAGCAATAAACACAGGGCCGAAGTGGTGGCCGAACCGGCGGAAATCATGCGATCACCCGGGGCGGCACTGCCCGCATTAATACCCGGTATCACAATACGGTCGATGCCGTCAGTAGGCAGTGTGCGCAACAGTACCCGGGGAGCGCCATTGCCCAGGTGATCCTGCATATACTGCTGATCGCGATATTTTCCGGTGGAATCAATGACCATATCCACGGAAAAAATATCCCAGGGCATCTCCGCGGGCGTATCGATCTGCATCAGGCGGGTACGGAAACGTGGATTCACCAGGAAATTGCCTTCCAAGGCAAATTGTTCCGGCTGCACCGCCTCGGAACGCAGCAGGTAATGCAGGATTTCCGCCTTGCCGACATCGGCTATGGCCACCACCTCCACATCATCACTGCGCGAGGCCAATTCGTAAATCTGGCGCCCGGTCTGGCCAAATCCCATAATACCTACCCGTATGGGTCCCCTGTCACTCATTGGCTCTCTCCTTGTCTGGTTTGATTCTGCAACGGGCCTGGCTCACTTGCGCCCCGGTCTCCGTGAAGGTTTGCCCTGCAATCGGCCAGGTCTGCACTGCCATGGCCAAGTGGTATGTTTGCAGCGCAATTAGAAGGAACACCGCGCCCGCCTCCGGCTACAGCCACCCGCCAGGATAAACTCGTTTTACTACCATGAAGTTACAATCGCGCTAACCGCCTGCGATACCACTAAACTACGCCCCGCCACCGAAAAAATCAATTGCGCTGGCACTGACAAGCTGCGATTTATGCCTACTTTACTTCGATTGCCAGAGCCGCAATACTGGGCCCGTTTTCTCCATCACGGGCCGAAGCCACCATTCAAATGCCAAAACTTATTCAACAGCGCGACAACTTCAGCTGGTTGCTGGGCGCATTAATCTTCCTGCTGTTCGGCGACGCGCTGTTTGCCCAGCTCGAGTTCCACCAGGGGCAAAGACTGGTCAATGCCACGCTAATGGTGACGGTGGTGATCGCCGTGTGGTCAGTCAATGAGGGGGGACGCTGGCTGAACTGGAAACTTGGCATGTCCTTTATCATTGTCAGTCTGATGATCAGTGACTCCGTAATGGCGGAAAATACGCTGGCGATATACCAGTTAGCGTCTGTTTTTCTTTTCCTGAGCTTTACCCTGTACCTGTGCTGGAAACAGGTCATGTTCAGCGGCAAGGTGGACGGCAACACAATCATCGGCTCTATTTGCATCTATATCCTGCTAGCGGTGATATGGGCCTTTGCCTACCTGATAGTTGAAATGTTTGTGCCCGGGTCATTCAATGGACTGAAGAGCGGCCTGTGGCAAGAAAACCTGGGGGCACTCGTCTATTACAGTTTTGTCACGCTAACCACCCTGGGCTACGGCGACATTACGCCCATGCAACCACTGGCGCGCTTTATGGCCTACCTGGAAGCCATTACCGGTATCTTCTATACCACTGTCCTGGTAGCCAGCCTTATCGGTATGCGCATGGCCCACCACAGCGGCCATGTTCACGACCAACATCCGAGTGAGAACGAGAAATAGCGGCGCCGCTTCCCCGGTTTCTCGATCAAAAATATCGGTAATGCAGGCCTGCGATGAAACGCCCAAACTGCGGCCGGCTAGCTTTTCAACTGCGCCATGTGCTTGTTCAGGATTTCCGCCCAGCGACGCACTACCCGATCAAAGTCAGCGGTATTGGTTACGCGGTTTGCCACCTGGGCAATGCCGGCATTATCCGCCGCTTCGGGATCTATAATGCGGGCAATGATATCCCCGGTCTTACCGTCATAAAGTTCCAGATACAGGGTCATGGTCCCTGCGGTGGCGACATAGGTCTGGCTCATTCCGGGAGACATAATATCCGGGGCGTTGATATCCAGGTTAACTATGGCGGGCCGCAGGATGAGCACGCCATCGCCACCGCCAGTGACCATCTGGTGCCCGCCCTCGGTGGACAGGACCTTGGTCATCTCCTTGGCAAACTCTTTGGATACGCGATCCCGGATTTCCTTCATATCCTTATCGCTGACACGCATATCGAAAGACTCTTGCTGGTTATGCTCCCGCTGCCAGTTCTTGCGAAAGGCCACGTAGGTATCCAACAGGGCAATCTTGTCATACTGGCTGAGATCCGCACCGGGCTTCATATAAACGGCACGCAATTTTGTATCCGGCATCAGGTGCAGGCCGTCGTGGCTCACCGCGGGCAGGTCATCCCCGGCTAAACCCGTGGTGGCGGCAAATAGCACAATCAGTGGCACAAGTAGTTTTTTAAGCATGATAGTCACCTCAATTCACTAAGCAAATCTAAAACTTTCCAGTGTCCAGGACGCCGCTGGACCGCCTTCATGGGAAGGCCCGCAATTAAAACGGCGGAGTCCTTGAGGGCAGGTGAGAATGGACCAGTCTCTCCATAGCGCACACACGTTCTCGCAGGATAAACAGCCTAACTAAACTAGACGCTGACAGTTATAAAATCAAATTTCGCGCAGGTGTTACGGTTACTCCAGCGAAAGGACTGCGCACAGCTGGTCCGTATTATTGTTGCTAGATGCACGTATACCCCTAATGCCGTAGACTGCGAAAGAAAGGCAAGCAAGGAGCTCAGGAAATGATAATCATGAAAAATCTACTGACATTACCAACTGGTGCTGGTAAAGCCCTGCTGCGGTGAACCTGTCAGGAACCACCAAGGAATCAATCAAGACCGCCCTGGCGATGACCATCGCCTTCGGGGTGGGGCTAGGCATGGGCTGGGATCGGCCCTACTGGGCAGGCTTCGCGGTAGCTTTTATCAGTCTCTCCTCTACAGGGCAATCATTCAACAAGGCCAGCCTGCGCATGACTGGATCTGTGTTGGGCGCCATCGTGGCATTAACCGTCATCGGGCTTGCGGCACAACAGCGCTGGCTGTTTATCCTCTGCCTCAGTATGTGGTGTGGCTTTTGTACCTACATGATGGGTGGCAAGCGTCACCAGTACTTCTGGCATGTCTCCGGCTTTGTGTTCATCATCATCTGCATCGATGGCGGTCCCAACCCGGACAGAGCATACTAAACCGCCAAGCTGCGCCTGCAACAAACCGCGCTCGGAATAATGGCCAACAGCCTGGAGGCGCAGCAGCAGTGCCCCAACAACTCGCGCCGCGCCATCGAATCCACCCCAGAAGATCTAAAAAATACGCAAAAAAACCTGAATACGACATATCTGCAAATATATCGCCGTCACGCTC
>JARFQU010000107.1 GCA_029287595.1 Halioglobus sp.
CTGGCGCCTGCAGGGTTGGATCGATGAACGGCTTCTGGAACTGCTGGTCCCAGCTTGAAGGCTTGACCTTAATATCAATAACGAAGAAGGCAGAGACAATGCAAAGACTACAGAAACTGATGATAGGCAACGGCCTGCTGGTGATCCTGGCAGCGATGCTTTCAGGCTTTATGCTTGGCTTTGGACTCATCGGAGGGTTGGAGCTCTACCCGGGGAAGATTGTCGAGATGCCCTACTATGGCACCGCGGAGGGCTGGGCACGGGCCCATACGGGAGGTACGGCCAATGGGCTGATGATTATCGCCGTCGCCCTGGCATTGCCGCTTATCCCCCTGACCGACGGCATGCGTAAACTAACTGCCTACGGCTTTATTTACATCGGCTGGGCCAATACCGCGTTCTACTGGTTCGGCAACGCCGCTGGAAGCCGCGCACTCAGTTTTGGCGACAATCCACTGGGCGCCACCAACCTGCTGGGAATGATCGGCTTCGGACTGGCCTTTGCAGGCGCCCTCTTGATCGTCTGGCTGTTGGCCCATAGCGCCATCAAGGTGCTGGGGAATAAATAGGCAGAGGCATTCTCAGTTGCAGACCCTGACACTGCGGGCCCTGCTGGCGATAACCTGCATGACCGCGCTACTCACCGGCTGCGGCGATAAGGCTTCAGACGAAGACTTCAGTATCGTTCTGCGCCTGAGCCACGTATTCAGTCCCAAGGAAGAGCTGGCGATTGCCCTGGAGACAGTCGCGGCGAATGTATTCGAGAAGACCGGGGGTGCAGTCGAAATCCTGACCTATCCCAACGGGCAGATCGCCGCCTACAAGGACGGGGTGGAAATGGTGGTACGTGGCGCCTATTTCATCTCCGTGGAAGATCCTTCCTACATCGGCGATTACATGCCGGAATTTACCGCGCTGGTAGGCCCCATGCTGTACAGGAATTTCGAAGAGTATGTCAGCCTGGTGAACTCGCCCCTGGTACGCGAGTGGACTCAAAAGCTCGAGGAAAAAGGCATCAAGGTGCTTTCACTGCAGTATATCTTCGGCTTCAGGAATCTGATCACCGACCGGGTAATCCGTACCCCGACCGATCTCGCCGGCGTCAAATTGCGAACACCGGGTAGCAAGTTGTTCATAGAAACCATCAACGCGATGGGCGCCACCGCCACCCCACTGCCATGGGGAGAAACCTTCAGCGCGGTGCAGCAGGGGGTAGTAGACGGCCTGGAGGGCTCGGATTTCACCAATGTGGATACCAAGGTGTATGAGACCGGCATGAACCGGGTAGCAATGACCAATCATTTTCTCGGTACGGCTGGCGTTTATATTTCCACCGAGGTGTGGGCCAAAATTCCCGGGGAATACCGGGTCATTATCCAGGAGGAGTTTACCGCTGAGGCCGACCGGATGATCGCCCGCCTGAACGCCAAGCACGCCGACGTGGTAAAGGAATTGGAATCCAACGGCGTGCAATTCAACGAGGTGGACCGCGAGGCGTTCGAGAACAACACCGTCAGCCTGTTTGCAACCCTGCCTGGCGTGACCATGGATATGTACCGGCAGATTCAGTCGGAGTTACAAAAATTTCGCAATCAATCCGGCGAGGCATTATGAATAAACACCTTAAAGACTACCTGGGTAACTTCGAGGAAATCCTTTGCGCTTTCTTCCTGGTATTCATGGTCGGACTGGTCATCGTCAATGTGCTTTTACGCTTCCTTTTCAGTTATTCGATCACCTGGGCTGAGGAAGTCTCCACCATCTGCTTCGTCTGGCTGGTGTTTGTTGGCGCCAGCGCCGTCTACAAGCACAAGATGGATCTCGGTATTGATGTACTGGTGCTTAAATTGCCCCCCGCCACACAGCGTTACGTGCGCCTTCTGGTAAGCCTTATTTTGTTGCTGATCAACGGCTATATTTTCTACATGAGTATCGTCTTCACCAGCATCGCCTGGGCCAAGCCGACGGCGGTGCTGGGGGTTTCATCCGGGGTATTCAACACCGCCCTGATAGTGGGCTTCGGGTTGATCAGTTTCCACACCCTGGGTTTCATCAGGGACGATATCAGGGCCATTGCGGCCCGGGGGGCATGATGGAATACCTGCCTATCCTGCTGGTCTTTATCCTGTATTTTTCCAGCATCCCGGTCGCCTATGCCCTTTTCGGGGCCGCCATTTTCTACTTCACTTTTTTTGATGCCGGTATGCCGCCGGACCTGGTGCTGCAGAAGTTCATTACCGCCACGGCATCGTTTCCCCTGCTGGCCATCCCGTTTTTTGTAATGATGGGATCGGTTATGAACTACTCGGGCATCAGCAACAAACTGATGCAGATGGCTGAGGTACTGACCGGTCACATGGTCGGCGGCCTGGCCCAGGTGAATGTGCTGTTGAGCACCATGATGGGCGGCGTGTCCGGCTCCGCCAACGCCGACGCGGCAATGCAGAGCAAGATCCTGGTACCGCAGATGGAGGCCAGGGGTTACAGCCGGGCCTTCAGTTCCGCGATCACCGCGGCCTCTTCAGCCATCGCGCCAGTGATCCCACCCGGCATCGTGATGATCATCTATGCGCTGATCGCCCAGGTCTCTGTTGCCAAGATGTTCGCGGCAGGCTACATGCCCGGTTTGATCATGGCGACGTCGCTGATGGTGGTTGTTTCACTGATCGCCAGGAGGCGCGGCTACAGGCCACTCAGGGTAGAACGCGCCGACCGCGGTGAGGTAGGGCGTCAATTCCTGGATTCACTCTGGTCCCTGTCCCTGCCCTTCGGCATTATACTGGGCCTGCGATTCGGCCTGTTCACCCCCACCGAGGCGGGCGCTATGGCGGTACTGGCCTCGGTGCTGATTGGTGTGTTTATCTACAAGGAACTGAAGGTCGAGCACATCAAGCCGATCCTCAAAGATACGATCTACGGCACGGGAACCGTGGTACTGATTATCGTCTCGGCTTCCGTATTCGGTTATTACCTTAATTGGGAACGGATTCCACAGTTACTGACCGAACAGCTGCTGATGCTGACCGATAACAAGTGGATCATGCTCGCCATCCTGAATGTGTTCCTGCTGTTTATCGGCATGTTCCTGGAAGGCGGTGCGGCACTGATTATCGTTGCTCCGCTGCTGGTGCCAGTGGTTGTGGCACTGGGAATCGACCCGGTTCATTTCGGTATGATTATTATCGTCAACATCATGCTGGGTGGGGTTACACCCCCATTCGGGTCGATGATGTTCACTACCTGCTCGGTGACACAGGTGCGGGTGGGAGAGTTTGTGAAGGAGGTGTGGCCTTTTATCCTGGCGCTATTGTTTGCGCTGCTGGTGGTGACTTACGTTCCCGGTTTGGTGATGTTTTTGCCGAATCTGGTTTAGGGTTCGATGGTGCGCAGAGCGCACCCTACCTTGGGCTATCCTTCGATTCCGTGGTGCGCGGAGCGCACCATGTTTTCTACTCCGACATCGAAATGATCTGTCCACTGGCCGGATCCGCACTACCCGCCAAGACCTGCTGGTAAACCCGCTCTACATTTTCAGGGCCGCTGCCCCCATGCGATGGGAAACGTTCTGCGTATAATTTACCGGGCGATCTCGAGCCACCTGCTACACAAGGCCGGACTACAACTCAATAACGGCGCGACTGGTGCGGTGAAGTTGATACAACGATTCGGCTCAGCTCTCAACCTCAACATCCACATTCTGTAGAGACCTGTGGCCGGTGTGGCGGGTCGTTGAAAGTCATCGCTTGCATTGAGGATCCGGTCGATGATGTGCTGGTCTTCAATACATGCCACGACTCTGACAGAGCCACCGCAGCGACCGCAAACTTCAATGTCGATATTGAATACTCGCTTGAGTCGCTGGGCCCAAGTCATAGCCGCATGACGCTCGATC
>JARFQU010000159.1 GCA_029287595.1 Halioglobus sp.
CGCTTGGCCTGCCCGCTATTACTGCCACAATAAGACAAAGTTTGTCGGTGGAGAGAGAATTTGACGCTACGCTTGCACCCATGGTTTGCGGTAGTCGCGTTCATGGCGCTGTTGGCCACGGCCTGCTCTACCGGCGAAATAAGCGAACCTATTGGTGAGGAAGTCTCCAGTGAGCCGGTATTGGCCGCACTGGAGGCATACCGCGGCAATGACCAGTATCTGTTGCGCTACCGGCGTGGCGAGGACACCTACTACGTCGCGGGAGACCTCAAGGGGCGCACGCCGGAGCCAGAACCGGACGCCGGCTACCTGGTGCCGGACCTGGCATTGGTGGACCATGAGCGCCCCTCTGAATGGGTGGAAATGACCCGAACGCTGACGCCCATTCCCATTCTCGGGATAGCTGACTGGGCGGCTTTTCGCGATGTTGCCTTCGCTGACTTTCTGCCGACCTCGCGCAATACCGGCGTCACCGTCAGCTTTGATCGCGGGGATTACTTCTTCTTTTACGACCGCGAGGGACGCTTTCGCGCCAGACGCCTGATCGACAAGCCCCCCTGGTACCGGGTGGCAGGCCAGGTATCACTGGAGCCCTTCTTCGAGCAGTGGCAGCCGCTGCTGCGAAAATTTCTGGAGCAACGGGGCCTGAGTGGCGCGGAGGTCCTGTTCAATACCGGCGATCTGGACGCCGGCGCTATTCCCTTCATCTATGTGAACCTCAATACCCGCCTGATCGTACTCATGCGCTACGAGGTGATACCCGACGACATGCAAGGCCGCTTACCCGGCACCCATCTACTGCAATCCCTATGGCATTTTATTGGCAGTCATACCTATAGCGTGCCGCTACGGCCTTTCAGTTCGCTGAAGTCGCTGATGGCGCTGGTGACCGACACCGCTATTGAGTCGGGCAAATCGCTGGTGCTGGGTATTCCGGCCAACGACATTCCGGTGCCGCTGGCAAATCGCGCGCCCATGGATCTGGTCGCCTGGGAAAAAGAACTGGACCAACGGCTGGGCCGCACGGCAAGTCGCGGCACCCTGGATTTCCTGGTAGACGGTGAGGCCTTCTTCCCCCGTTTTGTGGACGCGGTTACCTCGGCAAAGCACTCGGTGGATATACGCGCCTATATTTTCGACAATGATGACGTCGCCCTGGAAGTCGCAGAATTGCTTAAACGACGCTCCACAGAAGGGCTGGATATCCGGGTACTGCTCGATGGCATGGGCACCATCATGGCCAGTGCAGAACGGTCCGGCAGCCTGCCGCAGCAGCACCACGAGCCGATGTCCATACAGTCTTACCTGGAACAGGACTCGAAGGTCACCGTGCGCTCGGTAAAAAACACCTGGCTGGCGGGCGATCATGTAAAAACCATGGTTATAGACCGGCGCGTGGCCTTCCTGGGTGGCATGAACATAGGGCGCGAATACCGCTACGACTGGCACGACCTGATGGTGGAACTGAGCGGACCCGTGGTGGACGAGATAAACGAAGAGTTCGAGTCAGCCTGGGCCGGGGCCAGTTTCTTCGGCGATTTTGCGCGGTTTCTTTCCCGCACCCCACCCCCGGCCAACCAGGGTTCGCCCGGGTATCCCCTGCGCCTGATTTACACCCGGCCCGGACAGCAGGAAATCTACAAGCTACAGCGTGAAGCCATCCGCCGCAGCCAGCGCTACATCTATATCGAGAATGCCTACTTCACCGACGACACCCTGCTGCGCGAGCTGATCAAGGCCAGGGCTCGCGGGGTTGATGTGCGAGTGATCATCCCCCTGGAAACCGACCGCGGTATCATCACCCGCAATATTGTGATGGCGGCCAACACCATGCTGGAACAGGGTATACGGGTCTTCATATATCCCGGCTTCACCCATGCCAAGGCTGCAATATTCGACGGCTGGGCCTCGGTAGGCAGTGCCAACCTGGACCGGTTGAGCCTGAAGATCAACAAGGAGCTGAATGTGACAACCTCCGAACCCAGCGCGGTGCAGGCATTACAGCACACCCTGTTCGATCCGGATTTTGCCGCCGCCACGGAACTACAGGAACCCCTGCCGGAACGCTGGAGTGACCATCTCATCGAGTTGTTCGGTGATTACCTGTTCTGAAGGAAAGTAGCGCAAGTCGCTACTGGTCAATCAGGCCTTGTGGCCGCTCATGCTGTAAAGGCGCGAACTTATCAAGGCCCTGACCACGCCTAACTGTCCAGCCTGGGAATACCGGGCGCCACGTCTTTGTGGATATAGTGCCAGACCCCGTCCCGCAGGATGCAGCGATGACTAGCGCCCCGCAACGCCGGATCACCGCTATCGTAGGACACATCTCCCCGGTAGAACACCTGGATCTCCTCCCCGCCGCTGGCAAACACCGGGAACACATCATAGGGATCGCGGGCGGCGATACCGATCATGGCATCCTCCGCTGTCATGTACCCCTGCAAAGCACGCAAGGTCATGATCGTCGGTGGAAACAAGCCCAGGTCACCGCTCTCATGTGCGGCGATCGCCTCGCTGACGTTCATCCAGCTGTGATCATGAATCTCGCTGCCATCGATGACCACCTCCGGCTCGTCGGGCGCCAGGGCCAGGAAAAACCAGGTATAAAAGCGCTTCGGCTCAGCGACGGGCGTGGTCCAGTGAGAGATTTGCACCATTGTGTCTGCATCGATATCAAGTCCCGACTCTTCCTCAGCCTCGCGGGCTGCGGCAATCCGGGCCGCACTGGCCTCGCTGCCGTCGCCGGACTCCCAATCTGCCGGATCCAGGGAACCACCGGGAAATACCCACACGCCGCCGGCGAATAGCAGCGCCTTGTTGCGCTTCAACATCAGGGTTTCCAATCCACCGGTGCCATCGCGAATCAAGACAACTGTGGCCGCGGGGCGTGGCTCGGGCATATCAGACATGTGGCGCTCCATTTTCAACAACTTGCAAGCCTACTGCAGCTGAGCGGGCGGGCAAAGTATCTGGGGTCAAAATGCGTCCAATTTGGACCGCTCCTGATATTAAAGGCTGCACCACTCAATGCAGCCAGGGCTTTACGACCCGGATTTACCACAGAGCATTGTGAGAACATCCGTGGGCAGCGATTATTTTCGCGGCCCTCTTTTTTTTCTGCCGGGCCGCCTTGGCCCTTTCCTGACCCCGCCAACCGGCTTTTTCTCAAATCGCTTATGGCTTTTCCTGGACGCTTTTTTCTTGCCCGGGGCGGCCTCAGAAGATGAGCCTTCCGTTAACTTGAACAAGCCCGCCAGCTCTTGCGGTTTCAAATCTCGCCACTCACCTACCGGCAGACCTTTCGAACTGATATTCATTATTCGGACGCGCTCGAGTTTGCTGACCTCATAGCCGAAATGCTCGCACATGCGGCGAATCTGGCGATTCATGCCCTGGATCAAGGTGATCCTGAAAACAAATTGCGATTCTTTGGTGATTTCACATTTCTTGGTGTGCACACCCAGTATGGGAACGCCCGCGCTCATACCGGCAATAAAATCATCGCGGATCGCCTTGTTGACCGTCACCAGGTATTCCTTCTCGTGTCGGTTACCCGCGCGCAGAATTTTATTCACCAGGTCGCCGTTGTTGGTGAGGAAGATCAGCCCCTGGGAATCCTTGTCCAAACGGCCTATGGGGAAAATGCGGGTGCTGTGATTGACAAAATCTACGATGTTATTTTTTTCATTTTTTTCGGTAGTGCTGACTATCCCCACCGGTTTATTCAGCGCTATAAAGATCAGCTCTTCTTCTTCGCGCGGATCAATGGGCTGCCCGTTCACTTTTACCTTGTCCCCGGGAAACACCTGGTCGCCGACTTTGGCTCGCTTGCCATTGATGTAGACATTGCCCTGCTCGATGAAGCGATCTGCCTCTCTTCTGGAGCAGATACCGCTTTCACTGATGAACTTGTTAAGACGCGTAGAAGTAGGGTTTGGCATCAACAGATTATGCCGGAAAAAGCGATCAAGGGGTGAGCCTCCTCAATTTCCCGAGTGTGCCAGCCGGCATCCTCAGGGCGACGCGGGAATAAACTGCTCTTTGCGCTCCAGCCCACCCAGGTATTCCAGACACAGGTGACGGATGCCGCTTGCCGTATCCCGGGTCATTGCCTGTTGCACCAGATTTTGTGCTGACTGCATGGAAATCGAACGAACCAGAGACCGTATCAATGGCAGTCTGGCTGAGCTCATACTGAGTTGTCGCACACCCAGGCCGATCAACAACACCACCGCAACCGGGTCAGATGCTAGCTCCCCGCACACACTGACGGGCAAACCCAGCTGATTGGCCACGTTTACGATGCGAGCTATTTCATGAATAACTGCAGGGTGCAACGGGTCGTAGAGCTTACCCACCACCCGACTGTTGCGGTCGATAGCCAGTAAATACTGTGTCAGGTCATTCGAGCCAATCGAAATAAAATCCAGGCGCTCGCGCCAGAAAGGTAACAGCGACACCGCCCCCGGCACTTCCAACATAACGCCCACCCTGGGACGCAGGCATGGATAGCCCTCCTGAGCCAATTGCCGACAGGCATCGTCGAGGAGTTCCAGGCAACGATCGAGTTCCTCGGTCATGCTCACCATCGGGAACAGCACGTACACACTCTCCCTGCCCCCGGCAGCCCGCACAATAGCCCGTAACTGGGTCACCAGCAGTTGTACATTATCCAGCGTAAAGCGCACACCACGCCAGCCGAGGGCCGGGTTTTCCTCAACCACATGGGGCAGGTAGGGCAGCGGTTTATCACCGCCGATATCGAGGGTGCGCATGTAGACCGGTTTGTCACCGTAAGCATCTACCACCTGGCGGTAAACCGCCACCTGTTCCTCCTCCGATGGCAGTCCCTGGCGGGCCATGAAGGGCACCTCGGTGCGAAACAGGCCGATGCCGTCAGCACCCCGGCGCAGACCTGGCATGATATCCGCCTGTAGACCGGAATTCGCCATCAGTTGCATGTCGACACCATCACTGGTCCGTGCACGCAGGTCTTTCTCTGCCTCGAGCTGTCGCTCGAGGTTCCTGCGACTGTCAATAAGCTCCCGGTACTCAGCTATCAGGCTATCCGAAGGATCGCGGATCAACTGTCCCAGGTCGCCGTCCACGATGAGGTATTCACCATCAGCAATGGGCCGGGTCTCCTGCAGGCCCATTACAGCGGGTATACCCAGGGCGTTGGCAAATATAGCAATATGCGAGAGCGCTGCGCCGGAACTACAAACAATGGCCAATAGCTGCTCAGCCGGCAGACTGACAATATCCGACACGCCGATGTTGTTTCCGATCAGGACAAACTCACTGTCCGGGTCAGCATTGGCAGTGGATTCCTTATCGCCCAGCCAGGTCTGATAGACCTTATCACCGAGCTGCTCAATGTCTTCATGGCGCGCCCTGAGGTAGGGATCCTCCATATCCAGGAATTGTTCGGAAAAAAACTGCACCGTATTGCGCAGTGCCCAAGGCAGGTCGCTGCCGTCACGGATCTCTCGCTCAATCCTGTTGGTGAATGCGGGGTCCTCCAGGAGCATTCGATAGGCATCAAAGATCGTTGATAAACTCTGACCCAGGGACATCTCCACCACATGTCGCTCGCGCATCAAATCTGTAATTACCTCGGCTTTCAGCGTCTGCCACTGCTGCATCGCGAGCACTGGGTCCTCACAGTGGCCTTCCGGCACAGACCGAAGATCGCCAGTAGCAACCTTCCTGGCTGGTCCCATCGCCAGACCCGGCGCGCCGGCGAGGCCGTGAATGGTTTCATTGCCTATCACTGCAGGTACAGCGGGATCTGGCAGATTGTCCACCAACAGCGCCAGATGTGACGCCAGCGTGGAGAGGAAGGCCTCCCCCTGAGCATCGAGAATTTCTCGCCGGCGCGACTGCACCACGAGCACCCCAACCACCCGCCCCTGCTTTACCAGCGGGACGCCACAAAAGCTGTGAAACTGCTCTTCCCTTGAGTGTGGCAGGTAAAAGTAATCTGGCTCACTGTCCGGGTCTATGATGTTGATGCTGTGCCTGGCCGTGGTGATCCTGCCCACCAGCCCGCTGCCCTGGGGCAGTACGATTGGGTGACGGGTATTCAGGCCATGGCTTGCCACCAGGGCCATATCTCCAGACGCACAGGGGATGTAGAGCGAACAGACGTCAGTACCCAGCGCCGCACTGATCGCATCGACGATAATGCGCACCTGCTCCTCAGGCGTTTTTGCATGCCCGGCTCTTTGCATGATGCTGGTCAGTTCCAGCATGATATTGTCCACTGTGGCGTGTTCTCGTTTCCAGATCCAGATCGAGCTAGACTGACGACTCACAGCGCAAATTTCAAGGCGCCTGATGCACTGATTTGGCCAGTACCTGATAGCGCTGACTAGCCGGCGCCCTCTTCCCGGCCAGGCGTCCTCAAGGTAAAGCCTGCAACGCCCGGTTCGATTGTGGTGGCAAGTAAACGTGTCGGTTCTTGAAGGAAGTAAGTTAATATCATTGGTCATTTATCTATTTGCAAAGCCACACTGAGCAAGCACTTACATTTATGAGGGATATACGAATGTCTGCACTTGAGCAAAAAATGACACTGATAACCGGGTCTACCAAAGGTATTGGTGCGGCGATAGCCAGTGCCTTCGTCGATAAACAGGCCCAGGTCGTGGTGCATGGCCGGGATCGCGAAGAGGCGCAGGCAGTAAAAGAGTCCATTGGGGCCTGTTCGAGTGTTTACGGAGACCTGGGCACAGCCGAGGGCTGCAACGCGGTACTGGAGCAGCTGAGTAAATTGGGTGCAATAGATATCCTGGTTAACAACGCGGGTATTTTCGGTCCCGAAGATTTTTTCCGCATCAGTGATGAGGAATGGCTGCGCTACTTCCAGGTCAACATCATGAGCTCTGTGCGGCTGTGCAGGGCATTGATGCCTTCTATGCTTGACAATAATTGGGGCAGGATCATAAACGTAGCGAGCGAGGCGGCTATCAAACCGCTGCCACAGATGATTCATTATTCTATGACCAAAACTGCGTTGGTATCGGTGGCTAGAGGGCTGGCCGAACTGACCAAAGGATCGCGGGTAACGGTAAACTCTGTGTTGCCCGGACCCACCTGGACATCAGGTGTGGAAGCTTATTTTGACGGCCTGGCTGTTGAAGAGGGAAAGCCTGCTCAGGAATTAATTGAAAATTATTTCGCCGAGCATGAGCCCACTTCATTAATCCAACGATTTATCACCGTGGAAGAGGTCGCTCAAGCCACCGTGTTTTTGGCAATGAACGGCGCAGTCAATGGCAGCGCTCAACGTGTTGAAGGCGGAATCGTACGGTCAATCTAGCAGCTGAAGATAAAAGTCAATAAATAACATTTCCTGATCATGATTTTGGCGGTAACCCATTGAGCAAGGCGCTATCTGATAACTCGGAACACACAGAAAGGCTGTGCAGCCTGTTTGACCTGGGCGCACCCCGGGAAAAGCCGAGCCGGGTGGCCGGTGGTTTTCATCACTGCATGTGGCGGCTGGAGACACAAGGCGGGTGCTTTGCTGTCAAGCAGCTGGCAGACGATATGGACATGAATGACGCGGCCACTGTGGCGCAGATAAATGCCACCGAGGTCACTGCCTGCGAATTTTCCCGGCATGAAGTTCCAGCGCTGCATTCGCTGCACGTGGACCGACAACACCTGCATCTGCTGGACGGCATAGGATACCTGGTCTACCCCTGGACCAATGCCAGCGCCTGTCATAGAAACGGCATAAAGGAGCGTCATGCGATCACCGTCGCGCAAATGCTCGCCCACATGCATCGCAGCGATATCGATGTGCCGGACCTGGGGGATGTACCCGCTTTCCCGGTGACCGCTGAGCGGGTGATTGACCTGGTGCAACTGGCAAGGCAGCGCAATGTGCGCTATAGCGATATTCTCGAGGACCGGTTGGAGGATCTATTGCGCATCGTGGCGTTACACGGCCCCGCGCTGCAGCGACTTGAGGAACACCAGGTGATCAGCCATGGCGACCTGGATCACAAGAATATCCTGTGGGACGAGGCGGGAGAACCGCTGGTAATTGACTGGGAGTCCGCCCGACGGCTGAACCCGACCTATGAACTGCTATTGGAGGCGCTGGACTGGGGCGGTATCACTGCCAACTTCGATGCACGACCTTTCACCACCATTCTACAGGCCTATGTAGATGCCGGCGGCGTGATAGAAGCAGAGATGATACCTGCGGTTTCTGATGCGATTCAGGGCGCCTGGGTCAGCTGGCTGCTGTACAACGTGGGCAGGGCCGTGGGACTCAAAGATTTGCGCCAGCGGGCTATCGGCTCCGGCCAGATCGATCTTGTACTCAGCGCCCTGCTGCGCATGGAGAAACAGAAAGACCGCTTAACCGGGATTGCCATGCAGTATGCGTCCTGATACCCGGCACAAGGCCGTGAAACCAAGGGCTATGACTCCCGAAGCGGTTCATGTTTGCGGCATTGTCCGATTCACCTGCTATTATAATTCCACGACTCAACAGGATGTACGCAAGCCATGAAACTTTTCTACTCCCCCTTCCACACGTTTATTCACAAGGTCCTGGTAACCGCGCATGAAGCGGGCCTCTGGGACGAGATCACCTTCGTACCCACCTATCCGTTCAAGAACCGTGACGGGGAAGACCAGGGCGACGCTTACTCTATCGCGGCACTGAATCCGCTGGACAAGGTGCCCACCCTGGCACTGGACAGCGGGCAGGTGGTGTATGGCAGCCAGGCGGTTGTGGAATGCCTGGACAGTATGAGCCGCTCGGGTAAGAACCTGTATCCCGCGCCAGGCCCCAGGCGCTGGGACGCCCTCTCCCGCCTGGCATTGGCCGACACCATGTTCGAGACCACGGTGATGCTGGTCATGGAGGGCTGGCACCCGGAGGAGGAGCAGCGCATAGAGTTCTTCCAGTGGATCTGGCCCAAGATCATCCGCGGCTGCGATTCGCTGGAGGCATCCTGCAAGCGTGGCTTCGACGATTTTGACATAGGCCAGGCCTCCATGCTGCACGCCATCAGCTATATGGACTTCCGGGTCAATTTTTACGATGCCAAGGACCCGTTGTACCCGGATTTTGATTGCTTCGATGGACGACCCAATCTGCGCGCCTGGTGGCAGGAGTCGATACAGCGTCCCTCGGTGACCTGCCACTACAACAAGGATTTCGAGGGCGACGACTCGGCCGCATTCCTGCAGCAGAATGTGCAGGACGTACTGGCGGCGCAGGCCGCCGGCTCATGATAAAGCACTATTACTGGCCGACTCCCAACGGCCACAAAACCGCTATTATGCTGGAGGAAGTGGGGCTGGAATACGAGGTGTGCCCGGTAGATATTCTGAACGGCGCACAGTTCAACCCGGAATTTATTGCCATCAGTCCCAATAACCGGATTCCTGCCATCGTTGATACTGAAGGTCCGGGCGGTGAGCCCTACGCGGTGTTCGAGTCCGGCGCTATCCTGATGTATCTGGCGGAAAAGACCGGCAAGCTGTGGCCGACCGATATGGCCGAACGTTATCTCGTGATGCAGTGGCTGATGTTCCAGATGGGCAATGTGGGCCCCATGTTTGGCCAGAATGGCTACTTCCAGGGTTATTGTCCCGAGGATGTCCCCCTGGCAAAGGAGCGCTACTACAGTGTCACGCAGCAGCTGTATAGCGTACTCGACCGCCGCCTGGCGGAGTCGGAATACCTGGCGGGTGCCAATTATTCCATTGCCGATATCGCTACCTTCCCCTGGACCATGCCGAAACAGCAGGAGATGCATCGCATCGACGGGGCGCAGTATCCCAACGTCAAACGCTGGGGCGAGACCATCGCCGCGCGGCCCGCGGTGCAGCGCGGCATCGCCGTGCTGGCGCAGGATATGAAAGTCGGCAACCCCACCGAAGAAACCTACGCCAATATGTTCGGTGACAAACAGTTTCAAAGATAAGTTTCAGGCTATCAACATGAAAGCAATGCAACTCACCGGTTTCGGCCTGGACAAGCTCGAACTAGAGGAAATACCCCAGCCTGAGCCGGGCCCCGGCGAGGTGCTGGTGCAATTTGCCGCCGCGTCACTGAATCCGCGGGACTACCAGATAATCACAGGCCAGTTCACGCCCAATGTCGAGTTTCCCCTGGTGCCGCTGTCGGACGGCGGGGGCACGGTGGTTGCGGCAGGGGAAGGCGTGCGCAGGGTGGCTGTCGGCGACCGGGTTACTCCCCTGTTCTTCCCCCGCTGGATCAGCGGCGAGGCAACCAGTGGCCAGCGCAGCGTATCCGGCGGGCTGGAGGTGCCCGGCGTGTTGCGCCAGTTCGGTGTTTACGACGAGCAGGCACTGGCCAGATCAGCGCCCCATTTAACGGCTGCGGAGGCTGCCTGCTTCGTCTGCGCGGGCCTCACCGCCTGGACGGCGCTGGTGACGAAATCCGGCATCAGTGAGGGGGATACGGTACTGATCCAGGGTACCGGGGGTGTCGCCCTGGCGGCTTTGCAGTTCTGCAATAGCCTGGGTGCGCAAACCATCATAATCTCGTCCAGTGATGACAAACTGGCACGAGCACAGGAACTGGGTGCGGACCATACCATCAACTATCAGCAGACCAAGGATTGGGGACCGCTAGCGCACGAGATCTCCGGGCACGGGGTCGACGCGGTCATCGAGATTGGTGGTGCCGGCACCCTGGAGAACTCACTGGCAGCTATTCGCCACGGCGGCCATGTGAACATTATCGGCTACATGGCCGGTGTTGAGATGGGCATCACGGTGTTCCCGTTAATTATCAACAATGCCAACCTGCACGGCATCGGCACGGGCCACCGGGACGACTACGAGGCGATGATGGCCTTTGTCGAAACGCACGGCATTCGCCCGGTAATTGACCGGCATTATGATTTCGAGGAGGCGGGCCAGGGCCTTGCCGACCTCGCGGCCGGCGGCCATTTCGGCAAGCTGGTGGTAGACATACCCTGAGCAGGTAACTGTTATGCAAATCGGCATGGGATTGCGCAACATGGGCGCTGTCGCTGATCGCGATACTGTCACCCGTTGTGCGCAAGCTGCCGAGTCTGCGGGCGTGGATTCGCTGTGGGTTTTTGACCACGTGGCCATTCCGCCCGAGGAGTCCGAGGGCTCCGGGGGTCTCTATCTCGATCCGTTGGCCACCCTGGCCTACGTGGCGGGCTGCACCAGCACAATTGGCCTGGGTACCGGCGTGCTGGTCATTCCCTACCGCCCGGCATTGATCACCGCGAAGTGGCTGGACAAGATGCAAGCCCTGCTCAGCACCTGACCCCGGCCACGCCGTTATTTCCAGGCAAATACCGGCTGATCGTAATGCAAGACCCGGGTGCCCCGGCCGCAGATCGCCACTTCCCGAAACTGGTACAGCAGTGCCCCCGTCGGGGCAAACACCACATCTCCCTGGTAGTGCATAGACAGCACCTGGCGATCACTCTGGGTGATGGACTGCAGTACCGGTGAGTCATTGCGGGACAGTTCACTGAAAGTGAAGGGATTGATTGAGGCAACCTCCCCGGGATTGGGTACCAGGTCCTCCCAGTTGACATCGGTCCACACCACCACCGGGGTAATGTTATAGCCCGAGCGGGTCACATAATCATCCAGCGTGCCCAGTACCTGTGACTCGTCCACCACCAGGTTGACCTCTTCAAACAGTTCACGCAGGGCCGCCTCTACCGGGCTTTCGCCACTGTCTATCCTGCCTCCGGGCAGGGCCCATTGCCCCCCGTGTTCGCGCAGTGTGCCCGCACGCCGGGTGAGAATCACCGCGGCCTGGTCGCGATAGTGGGAAACCGTGATCGCCACCGCGGCGTGGCGCAATTCATTGGCAGGTTGGCGCAGAGAATCAAACAGCTGCAAATTGTGGTAAATGAGCTCGCGGGTATCTTCCCGGTGCTCGAGGTGCTCTAGGGCGCGCATGCTCGTGCCTCAGCAGTGGGTCTTTGAACTGACTTGCGGCCTACAATCACGCGCTTGCGTCTGTCTGTGAATCCTGGCGCTGGAATTCGGCATAAGCCTGGGCTGTGCCCTCGGCCATTTTATCGCCGTCAAAGGGGATGGACATCTCGGGGGTAAACTCCAGGACAATCCGCTCGGGCGTATCCAGAAAGCGCACAAACATCTCCGGGTCAATCCCGGAGGTAAAGGCATTGTCTTCATCCTCCTGCCCCGCTGCTACCATACCCTGCGCCAGCAGCTGGTACATCCAGTGCTTTATTTCCGGGTCATCATGGATAACCGTATGGCCCTTATAGGTTACCGTCTTGCCGCCCCCCATGGATGTGCCCTTGCTGGTGATGACAATGGATGAGCGTCCGTCGCGGGCAATCGCCTTGATGCGCACCCGCTCGCGTGTAGCGGTCATCCATATTTTCCCCTTGGCGGGCACGTAGGCGGTGGTCACCCCAATGGGATGGCCTGACTTGTTCGCCCAGATAAAGGTACATTCACCCCCGGTAAGCAACAGCTCCTGTTCCCGCTCGGGATCCAGGCGATACTGCTTAACATCGTCGTAATTGATAGCTTGTTCAGTCATAGTTCTCCCCATTTCCAGCCCAGCACTTTAGCGTTGCGGCCTCATATTGTCGAGGTACTGTCCAGCTTGCTGTCCATCCGTTTGCTGAACACTGCGTACTAACCAGAACTACCCTGCGAGAACACTCCAATGCGTTCAATACATCCCCTGCTGATTGCAGCACTTTTCATCATCGTCTCACCGGCATATGGCTCGGAGCACGTTACTGTGGAGAAAGTGAAGACGGGCATTCTTCCCACAGGGGAACTTTACGGTCTCTACCAGGTGCAATGTGCCAACCAGTCCCAGGGAAGTATTGTCAGCCTGCGGGGACGCAGCCAGTGGTGCACCAATCAGAACGACGAGCTGCAATGCTTTCGTAAGATGCAACAGGCCTCACATCTGGCTTGCACTAACCAGCGCCTGCTCGCCAACAACGATCTAGAGCCGGGCAGCGAGCCGGGCACCCTGACCCGGTAAAAGAACCACGGGCCTCGCTGCACACGCTGCGGCGGCACATCCCGCGACACCCTGAGCTCACCCCTGCTCAACGCTCCGGACGCAACGCCCTAACGCGAATGGTAGGCGTCCGCGTAGGCTATGCTATCGGCATTATCGATGAGCGTGCCGTTGGGCAACTCGGCGGTGCGAGCACTGATCTCCAGCATGGCCTGACCCAGCGCTTTAGCGGTGATAACCAGTTTTCCCGGACGCAACAGGGCCTCCGCCACGTAAGTGAAGGGATTGGCCCGCTCAGTGGTAGGACGAATATAAGCGGAGCGGTAGCTGAAGGTTCGCAGGCCGGTACCATCGGCCATCTCCGCCAGTTCCCGTTCGGCGCGGCCTTTGTCCCGCGCCCACTGGGCATCGCCCTCGGGGTCGGTACCCATACCGGTTACATAATGAAAGGCCATGGGGGCCGCCGTCCTGGCTGCCAGCCAGGCGCGCACGAAGGCGACGGGGAAATCCACATGAATACGCGTGTAGGTGACCTCGTCCACATTCAGCGATGAGGTTCCCAGTCCCCACAACACCGTGTTCACCTCCTCCAGGGCATCTGCCAGCGAGCTGTAATCGGTAAAATCCTGGAGCATGTGCACGGTCACCTTGCCGCTGGCCACGCCCGCCTCAATGCGAGGGGAGCTGCGGCGGGTAATCACGTGAATATGCTCTACCTCCGGGTCTTCCACCGCTGCCTTGAGCAAACCGTCCCCCACCGATCCAGTGGCGCCAGACACCAGAACCACGCGATTGGCAGCGTCATCGCGAAGCGCATTTTCCTGCGGCTCCAGACTACCCAGGGTGACACGCCCCCAGATATCGAATACGGCTACCAACAGCAGAAACAGCGCCAGCAGCGCGAACAGGGATTTTTTGAAAATTCTCATAATGCCGCCTCGACCGATTCATCGTATTGCCAGGTGTCCAATTGCGCGTCCCTTATATAGTCCGCCACCAGCGCCGGATCCTGCATGGGAATGAAGTGATTCAAATGGGGCAACAGAATCTCCCGGGCGCGGGGCAGCGCCGCCGCCAGGTCGGGCCAGGTCGGCGATGAGCTGAGGTCCAGGGCGTTCATCTCACCCGGAGGTGCCCGCAACAGGGTAACCGGTGTGCTGATATCGGGCAGTTCCGCGTGAACAATTTCATTACCCGCCTGGCTGAGATAAACGCATGCCTCATTCATCGGATCGCACAACAGCTGCCTCACCCCTTCTTCATCAGCCGGGTGCAGGGCGTAATCGCAGTAATCACGCAATACGCGGGGATCCCAGCTATCGAAGGGTGGCTTGGCGCTGAAGCGCTCATACATTTCACAGGCATCCAGCCAACGGTTCTTGCGGCGACTCACCGGGTGATCACTGGCAGCGATGTCGCCCACGAAATCGTGCAGGCTGGCATAGGTTTCGGGCGACAGGATGACCGGATCAATCAGGACCAGCTGTTTAAAACGTGACGGCAGCGCCGCGGCGGCCCGGGCAATCAGGTGGCCGCCTATCGAATGCCCTACGCCTACCAGGCGATTGAGGTCCAGTTGTTCTATCAGGATGCGGATGTCCTGGGCCAGCAATTTCCAGTCGACCTCACCGGCAGTGCCGCTTGCCCCGTGAAAGCGCAAATCCACAGCGTAGACATGTTGCCCCGGCAGGCGCTTGACCACCTCCTGCCAGCAACGACTGTGAAAACCGGTGGCGTGCAGCAGCAGCACCGGGTCGCCCTCCCCGGGCCATTCAACCACGGCCAGCTCTACATCGCCGATGTCAATTCTGAATTCTTTGGCCTGCTGCATCTGTACACCATCTACCGAACCCAGGAGGGATTATATACCCTGAGAACGCGTGGCGTAATCAAACCCGGCACCGTGTCCTCGCCGGGGCATATAATGGTAATCTTGCCTGCATGGGACTGCTACAAACCAGATTGGTATCCAGCGCCCTGCAAATGCCCTGGGTGGTGAAACTGCTCAAGCTCATTGTGCCACCGCTGGATAAATTCCTGCTGCGCCTGAGCCGCGGCTGGGTCAACACCGCAATGCAAAGTGTCGTACTGTTGGAAGTGACGGGCGCAAAATCCGGTAAGCGGCGCACCGTTGCTACACTCTGCATGCCCGATGGGAAAGACATTATCCTGGTGGGTTCAAACTGGGGACAGGAAAAGCACCCCGCATGGGTATTCAACCTGCGCGCCCACCCGGAGGCAAAGGTGACCTATCGCGGCTACCGGGGTCCTGTCCACGCCCTGGAGCTGCAGGGCGATGAACGAGAAACCATGTGGCGACGCCTGCTGGCTTTCAATCCACCCTATGGCAACTACCAGGCGAGCACCTCGCGACAGCTGCCGGTAATCAGACTACGTCGTGGTAGCCCGACTATGACGAGTTAATACCTCGCCAACCTCATCCTTGCTCGCCCGGCTAGCAATACCGCTGCGACCTTACTACACTGAATATTTATAGTAACATCTGGTCACTGAAGTCCACTTTAAGCGCAGGGGCAAGGCGCCGCAGCCAATATCTGTGTTAAGCATGTCACTCGAATAATCTCTTGCCAGGGGCGCAACCATGCTCGAAACCATCGTCAGTTACCTCGCGTTCGGCTCGCTGGGCTTCGCCGTCGTGTCTGCGTACCTACAAACCAACAAAATATGGCAGCGCAAGCATATCGCGGAAGTGGCGGACAGCATCTCCATTCCCGGTATCGCGGTCGAAGCAATCCCGCTGTTTTTCTTTGGTCTCTACTTCTTCGTCAAAGGTGAAGTGGTCGGCATCATCGACAGCGCCATCTGGCTGACGACGACTACCATTTTCATATTGATCGGTTCCGGGGCCTGGGTACGCGGGAGGCGAGGCAAGGGATTCTGGTCCAGGGTGCGCAGCTCTATCGCCAATGAGCGCAAGGAAATTGGTGCGCTTGCCAGGGCCATTGTCCAGCCCTCCTCCAGAGAAGAGCTGGTGGCACTGCTACAGGCGCTGGCAGAAGTGGATGGCGAGGTCAGTGACAGCGAAATCGCTCTTATCCAACAATTCAGCGATGAATGGGGTGTCAAGGTCGAGCTGGGTGGTAGCCCACCACCGACCAATGTCAGCACACGCCTGCTGAATGTCAGTAATGCGCTTGAAGAATATCTGCAGACCTCGCCTCCGGAACAGCAGGTGGTGCACATCGAGGAGTTGCTGAATATGCTGGTGAACGCCGATGGCGAATGCCACGAAGACGAACAGACGGCACTTGGGGAATTAACCGGGCTGATCACCCAGTATCTGTCAGAGGAAACTCTGGCGCCCAATTATCACGTCCTGGTCGCCCCACAAAGTGAAGACCAGATCCAGAGTCTGACGGTGCTGATGCAGCAGTCCAAGCCCCATGAAGGGGCCGGGGGTAAGGGGTTCACAATCGGCATGTTTCACTCTCGCCCCTACGCCGAGTCTATTTGTCAGGAATACCGCAGGTTGGGCTATTTCACCGTGGTGACCGACGAAAGCGTAAACGCGGACTGACGCCGAAAAGCTATTGCGTCCCCCACCCCAAAGCCTGCTCAAACAGCGCCACGCCGAGCGAGCCAGCGGGATCGCTGATTTCGAATTTCGCTGGGGCACTGGACCTCAGGACCCGGGCACCGTGCCATCATAGGACGCCTGGGAAATACTGTCCCCGTCAAAAGCGATGGTCTTTTCCGGCACCAGTTGCAGGATCACCCGCAGAGGCGTATCCAGGTGCGCCAGCGCGGCCTCCGGGGTCGGCGCGGGGTATGGTGAAATAATCTCCGCCATCGCCGGGTAAAACCAGTCTTTGGTGGCCTGGTCTTCGTGGATAATGACCTTACCCTTGTAGGTAATCTGCTTTCCGGGGCCCATATCGGTACCCATGCTTGAGATCACCACAGAGGCCCTGGGGTCGCGGCGCAATGCCTTGATGCGCGCGCGCTGACTGGTTGCCGTTAACCAGATCGAACCATCCCTGGCCACATAGTTCATGATCACGCCAAGGCCGTGGCCTTCCTTGTTGGTCCAGATAAAGTTGCACTCTATCTGCTTGTCCAGTAATTCCTGTTCGCGCTCAGCGCTGAGTTTATACAGCGTAACATCTTCATAGCCTTGCATTGCTCTCTCCTGTTGCAGCGTGGACCGCCGTCATTAACACTATTCAAATCGCGGCAAATGCCCCATCTGCTGCCCGCCGGCCAGGTCCAGCACCTGACCATTGATATAACCCGAGCGACTGTCATCAGCCAGGAACAGCGCCGCCTCGGCCATATCATCCAGGGTGCCCATACGACCTGCCGGTGTCTCCTGTAAATGCGCCTCGATAATCGGTGCCATTTCAAAGAATGCATCAGTCATATCAGTCCTGATCAACCCAGCGGCGATACTGTTGAAACGTACACGCCGCGCGGCGTACTCAACCGCAGCTACCTTGATCGCATAGTCGATGCCCGCCCGGGCGCCGGAGTAGGTCGCCAGGCCGGGGCCGGGAATACGCGCCGTCAGGGAGGAAACCGTAAGCACCGAGCCACCCTCAGCCATCGCCGCGGCGGCATGCTTGAAAAATAACAATGCGCCAATAAAACTGATTTCCAGAGTCGGGCGCATGGTTTCTGCACTCAACTCGGCGATAGTTTCGCCGCTATGAATACCCGCCGAATACACCGCGATATCGACCTTGCCAAATTTTTCCATGGCCGCCGCAAAAAGCTGTTTTATTTGTGGTTCATCGGTGACATCACAGGCTACCGCCAGGCCATTCAATTCACGCGCCAGCGCCTGCAAGGCCTGCTCACGCCGCGCCGCCACCACAATATTGGCCCCCTCGGACGACAGGCGCCTGGCGATCGCCGAACCAAAGTTGTTCTCGCCAGAGGCGCCCACGATGACCGCCGTTTTCCCTGCCAATGTTCCCATGTCCTGCTCCTGTGCAGCCGTTGCAACCAGTGTGGTAGGCGATAGTACGTTGGCTCTGCCTGGCCTGACCCAAATGCCTCGCGCTCAAAGACCCGACAGCACGTGACCACCGTCTACGGTCAGCGCAGCCCCGGTCATCAACGCGCCGGCACTGGAAGCCAGCAGCAGCAAGGGCCCATTTAAATCCTGCAGGTCACCGGTGCGACGCTGGGGAATGCGGCCTACCATGGCCTGGCCATCTTCTGATGCCAACCAGTCGCCGTTCAGCTCGGTGGAAAAATACCCGGGGCAAATCGCGTTGACCCGAATATTGTGCGCCGCCAGTTCCAGGGCCGCAGTGCGGGTGAACTGCACCACACCTGCCTTGGAAGCCGCGTAGTTAGTCAGCATTTTCTGCTCGCGCAATGCCAGTATGGAGGCGATATTCACCACGCTGCCGCCTTTGCCAGCGGCAATCATGCGCTGAGCCGCTTCGCGGGTAACAAAGGCCACGCCGTTGAGGTTGGTGTCGATAACCCGGGACCAGTCGCTGTCGCTGAGATCAAGCAACGGCTTGGGAATGGTGATACCCGCATTGTTGACCACCACGGTTACCACGCCAAAGGCCTGCTGCGCCTGTGTAAATGCCGCTTTGATACTGTCGCTGTCGTTGACATCCATAGTCACGGCCAGGGCGTCCCCACCGGCGGCGATGATGTCATCACAGGCTTCACGTACCCGCTCTGTGCGGCGTGCCGCCAGCACCACCTTCGCTCCCGCCCGGGCCAGTACCGAGCCAAAGTGTCGGCCAAAGCCGCTGGATGCCCCGGTTACCAGAGCGACCTCTCCCTGCAATAGGAAGGGCGCAAACAGATCATTCATGGGAAGTCCTTTAACCGTTGGTTGTCACTCACCGTATACATACTTGTCCAGAGTCTGGTGAAAATGGCGGATTCTCACTTCCTGGTAATTGGCCAGCACCACTTCGCCAGAACGCAAATTCTTCAAGCCCTTCTGCACCATTTTGAGGTTGCTGAAATCCTGGTCGAAGACCCGACCCAGGCCGCCTTCCAGACCCGGGGCTTCCGAGAACAGCTGATCTTTATCCAGCCGATACACCTGGCAGTCAGCCGGTCGCTCTTGTCCCTCGGGGTAGCGCATCAGCACGATAATCTCCATGGTGCACATTTTATGGTTGTCCCCATAGGGCTTCATACGGTAAGTGAGATTGGGGTGGAAACCCGCCCAGGGTGCGAAGTTTGGAAACAATGAATACAGAATGGAGTCCATGATTTCGCTTTGGGTACAGAATTCGGCCAACTCCACCTGGTACTGCTCGGAGTAGTGTTTAAAATAATAATCCGCCAGCCACTCCCGTGCCGTCACCCCTTCCGGGATCTCCACCTTTTCCCCATCGGTCAGCCAGGCGCCATGTTCCAGCCAGTCGTTCACGGTGCGATCTGGCGTGATGCCCTCCAGGTGCGGACTGACCACACCCATGGGGGAGATGGTGCGACTGACATTGTCGCCCCAGCAATCGTACTGGGAATTGGAGTCGCCCAGGTAAGGCAAGATCTGGGGGTGGGTTTGCACCGTGTGATAGGACTCAATAAAGGCCTCCCAGGCGACCTTCCAGTTGCATTCGATGACCTTTTCCACATGCATGACTTTATAGGTATTCTCCGGCTGCCAGCGGGTAAAGTGCTGCGGCAGGATGCCCATGTAACTTTCCAGCGACTCCGCTTCCAGGTCCATGTTGATAAAGACCCAGCCGCCCCAGGTAGCGGTCTGTACCTGGGGCAGGGAAAACTCGGACTTGTTGATATGGGGAAAGTCCCACTCGCAGGGGGCGCCCAGGAAATCACCCTCGAGGCTCCAGCGGAAACCGTGGAAGGGACATTTGAACTCCCGGGCGCTGCCACAGTCACGACGCAGTTGCCGGCCGCGATGCAGGCAGGCATTGTGATAGCCCTTGATGTCGCCCGACTCGGTGCGCGTCACTACTATCGAGTGCTGGGCAATGTCGTACACATAGAAATCACCGGAATTGGCAATCTCACTCTCACGACAGGCCGCCTGCCAGGTGCGGCTCCACATTTTCTCCACCTCAAGATCGTGGAATTCGCGCTTGAGGTAGCGATCGGTCGACAGGTTGCTGGAACCCAGGTAGGTATCGGTACTTTCACGCAGCGCATCTGGCACCGGGTTGGTTTCGCGATCCAGCATCTGTTGGTAGGAATCACCGGGGGATCGCGCCGCCAGTTGCTCCTTGGTCAATTCCACAGTCTTATCCATTATTGATCTCCTGGGAGCAGCGCGCTTAGCTAGCGCTGCAAAATCGTGACAGCGCTGATGCCCGGGGCACCGTAGACATGGGTGTAACCCAGCCTGGGTTCACCGGGCACCTGGTGCTCGCCGGCGTCACCGCGCAGCTGTAATACGTTTTCGTAAACCTGGCGCAACCCGGAGGCACCAATGGGTTCGCCATTGGCCAGGCAGCCACCGTCGGTATTGATCGGCATACTGCCGCCGATGCGCGTGGCGCCGGTTGCGATCAGGTGTTCCTGCTCACCGTGCTCGCAAAAGCCGTTTTCCGCCATGTGCATGATCTCGGCTCCGGACTCCGTATCCTGTAACTGTGACAGGTCGATGTCCCCGGGACCCACGCCTGCCATTTCGAAGGCGGCTTTGGAGGCGTCCACCGTAGGACCATCCACCTGCTGCAGCGCCTGGCTGGGGGCAAAGACCTCGAAGGAGCCGAAACGGCGCGACTTCAGCACCGCAGACTTCAGGTAGACCGGCGAGGCACAGTAGTTCTTCGCCTTGTCCGCCCGGCACAGCACCAATGCAACCCCGCCCTCCGCCGGTGAGCAGAACATGAATTTGGTCAGCGGATCGTTGACCATCATGGAACTGGCCACCTGTTCTGCGCTCACCGGCTCACGCCGCCAGGCATTGGGATTCAGGGAGCCGTTGATGAAGGCCTTTTCCGCGACACGGGCCAGGGTATCAGCGGAGATACCGTAGTCGTGCATGTACTTCTGGATTTTCATGGCAAAGAACTGGGTGGTCATCATCAGGCCCACCTCGCCATACCACTGGCCCAGTCCCAAGGCCAGGGGGTCCGCATTAAAAGCGCCGCGATCGTGCTTGTCGAAACCCGCCACCAGCCCGAGATCGTGCTCCCCGGACTTGATTGCGTTATAGGCGGCCATCAGGGAACTGCCGCCGGTAGCGCAGCCGTTGGCGACGTTGATAAAGGGAATACCGGTAAGCCCCAATTCATTGCCCAGGGCGTCGGCATTACCGGCGCTGGCACTGCCGCCATAAGCGAACTGTATGTCGCGCCATTCCACTCCCGCATCCTTGAGCGCCAGGCGCGCCGCGTAGGCGCCCTGCTGCAGACCGCTGCGCGCGGGCGTGCGGCCAAAGGGGTGAATACCGATACCGACTATCGCTACATCCATGGCTTAAGCCTCCTGGCCGCTATTGGCAACTGGCTGGAAAAAGAAGCTGATGACCTCATCGCCGTTTTCCTCGACGCGCCAGGTGTCGAAAATCACATCCATTTCCATGCCAATGTGCAGTTTTTCCGGATCATTCTCGGTGAGGCGACCCTCAACGCGCACGCCGCCGGGAAGCTCCAGGTAACCCACGCCATAGGGGCGGAATGTTTCCGCCGTCTCGTTGCTGTGATAAGGGGGCTTGGGCATAAACTGCTGCACGGTCCAGGTCCACAGGGTGCCACGGGTAGGCAGCGCCTCCACAGCAATATCCTGGCCGCTGCATGCCATGCAGGACTCTGCCACAGGGAATGCGGCGATACCGCAGCTTTTACAGCGGCTGCCTAGCAGTGCAGGCTTCTCTGCGGGCCAGGTAAACAGGCCTTCCGCTATGGGTATCTGCTTGCTCATGGGTACAACTCCGGCAATGTCATTCATGAAGACTCCCAGCCCCGCAACTACAGCAACTAAAGCAACTAAAGCAACTAAAGCAACTAAAGCGTCAGGCCGTTCATCCAGTTGGCGTGAAAGCCGTTGGGTACGCGCCCGGGAATATGCACCTTGGCCACCGGGCCACTGGCAAAGTCACCGGCATTGATAATAGACAGGAACGCACCCTCGTCCGGGGTGTACACAAAGCACATCACCCAGCCATCTTCCTCCAGCTCGGATTCGGGGTTGGGTACGTACACCGGCTCCCCGGCATTGGCCTCGGGGCCGTATTCCCACAGGGTGGTTTCCCCGGTTTTGAAATCGAAACGGCCGGTACAGTTATAGCCGTGGGCATCGCCCCAGTCACGGTTGGACGAGGCGGCAAAGCCATAGCGATAGTCCTTGCCCATACGGCGCTCATCGACCCGGGAGAACTCGCAGAATACGTCGGAGAACTCCTCGTCGTTAACGCTCATGGTGGACGGGTCCAGGGTCATGCGGTGCATTCTTCGCGGCTGTTTTTCCACCCCGGTTCCCTGGGCCTGGGTAAAGGGGATGGAATTGATCCACACGTAATCGATAATGATCTTGCCATCGCGCTCGAAGCCGTTGCAAAAGTGCCAGCTGAAAAACGCATCGGTTTCGAAAACCATATTGTCGCTGTTACCGTCTCGGGGAATGACAATAATTTTTGTACCCAGCTCGGGCTCCCACATAAAGGGGTCCTCACCTTTCATCGCCCTCTCCAGACTGTGAAAGGCCGGCGCGTAGAAAATCACCACATAGTTTTCGGTGATCTGCAAGTCATGAATAATGCCCTTGCGCTCAAAGCTCACGGGGATGGTCTTCAGGTGCTTAGCGTGGGCATCAAATATCTGCACCCAGTAGTTGGGGCTGTCCCAGCGTTGCGTACAGGATATCAGTTGACCGGTATCCGGACAGACTTTGGGGTGCGCGGTCAGGGCGTCACCGGGTTGCAGCGCACCCTCGTAGTCGTACAGCCCCACGGTGGAAAGGTCGTTATTCAGCAGGTAGGGGAAACCGCCCTCCCACATGGCAACCAGCTTGCCGCCGTGATACAGCACATTGGTATTGGCGGTGTTGCGCACAGGGTTGGGTTCACCACCGGCATCGATGACCTCCTGGGGCACTTCCAGCAGCTTGCCGACACTGCCATAGAGCGTGCGGCCAAACTTGCGCTCCGTCTTGAGGTGGCTGGTTTCAACCCAGCGGTTCTTGTAATGCACGTGGCCATTGTTGAAATACACCGCGTGCACCATGCCATCACCGTCCAGCGGGTAGACGTAGTAGTTGGGCTGGAACGCCACATTTGCCCCGTCACGCATATAGGCGCCCACCAGCTGGTCGGGGATCTCTCCCTCCACCCTGAGCTGGCTTTCATCAAAATCGCGCTCTTCGTCAATAGGCGCATAGTTGCCCTGCAAGTAGGGAAAGGCACTTAAGTCCATAAACAAACCTCTAAACCGGGAGTTATCAGCTGAACACGGAATATTAGCAGCTCAATCTGGTAAAAAACAGTCTCGTCTGTTTCTTTTTTGTCAGCCCGGAGCTACAGTGTCTGCTATAAGACAGTTGGCGAGGGTATGCTTATGAGCAAGTTGGAAGACGAATTGGCCCTGAGGAACCTCATGGCCCGTTACGTAGACGCGGTACACCGCCGCGACGAAGATGACTGGGCGGGCACCTGGACCGTGGACGCACGCTGGAACCTGCTGGGCTCCGATGTGATTGGCCGGGACAACATCGTCGCCCTATGGCAACAGATGATGAGCGGTTTCGAGTTTGCGGTGATGATGCCAAGTTCCTGCCTGTTCGATATCACGGGTCATCAGGCGACCGGCCACTGGTACCTGCAGGAGTACACCCGCGACCTGGAGGGCCACGGCAACGCGGTACTCAGCCGCTATACGGACAGCTACAGCAAACTGGCTGGTGAGTGGCGCTACCAGTCACGGGTGTACAGCTTTATTTACCATGGGGCGCCCGATCTCAGCGGCAGCTACACGCCCCTGTAAGACACCGGGACAAGGCCGCTGTCACTCCGGGATGCGCAGCACCAGTTTACCGCTGTTGGATCCCTCAAACAGGCGCAGGAAAGTTGGCAGCACATTGTCCAGCCCATCCACAATTTCCTCCCGGTACTTGATCTTGCCCGCCATCACCCACTCGGCCAACTGGGCGATAGCCTCTGGAAAACGGTCAAGGAAGTCCAACACCACAAAGCCGCGAATGGTGACGCTCTGGGCGACCAGTTGCCACAGATTGGTCAGCGCGGGCAGCTCTGAGTCATTATAGGTAGAAATCCAGCCGCACACGGCGACCCGGGCATGCTGGTTCAGGCAGGCCAGCGCCGCGTCAAGGATCTCCCCTCCCACATTGTCAAAATAGACATCGACCCCGTCGGGACAGGTTTCTCGAATCGCCGCCTCATAGTCACCACAGGTTTTGTAGTTAATAGCGGCATCAAAGCCCAGCTCCCCGGTCAGCCATTGGCACTTGTCATCCGTACCGGCCATCCCGACCACCCTGCAACCCTGCATTTTTGCGATCTGACCCACCACTGAGCCCACGGCGCCAGCAGCGGCACTGACCAGCACGGTTTCGCCGGGTTGCGGCTGCGCCACATCCAGCAGGCCAAAATAAGCTGTCACCCCGGTTGGCCCAAGTACACCCAGAAACAGGCTAAGCGGGATGCCCAGCCCCTCATCCAGCTTGTTCAGGGTCGCGCCGGGCACGGTAGTGTATTGCTCCCAGGCGCCCATGGTCATGGCGATATCACCCACGGCAAAGTCCGGGATGTTGCTTTTAACCACACGCCCCAGCACCGAGATGCGCACCTCATAGCCAAGAGCTATAGGCTCTATGTAATTCGGGGCGTCACTCATCCAGCCCCGTTTCGCGGGATCCAGGGACATATAAAGATTTCAGATAGTCACCTCTCACGGACCGGGATAAGCC
>JARFQU010000115.1 GCA_029287595.1 Halioglobus sp.
TGCCTGTGCGGCAAGTACAAGCGCCTCAAGCACCGCGGTGTGATCTGTGAAAAGTGTGGCGTGGAAGTTGCGCTGGCCAAGGTGCGCCGCGAGCGCATGGGTCATATCGAGTTGGCCAGCCCCGTGGCTCACATCTGGTTCCTGAAGTCGCTGCCCTCGCGTATCGGCCTGTTACTGGATATGACCCTGCGCGATATCGAGCGCGTGCTGTACTTCGAATCCTATGTGGTGACCGACCCCGGCATGACCACCCTGGAACAGGGCCAGTTGCTGTCGGATGAGCAGTACTACGAGGCAATGGAGGAGTTCGGCGACGAATTTTCCGCCAAGATGGGCGCCGAGGCGGTACAGGACCTGATGATGCAGTTGGACCTGGACCAGGAGATCGCCACCTTGCGCGAGGAGATCCCGGCCACCAATTCGGAAACCAAGATCAAGAAGTTGTCCAAGCGCCTGAAGCTGATGGAGGCCTTCGCCAACTCGGGCAACAAGCCCGAGTGGATGGTGCTGAACGCGCTGCCGGTGCTGCCGCCTGATCTGCGCCCCCTGGTGCCGCTGGATGGTGGTCGTTTTGCCACCTCCGACCTGAATGACCTGTACCGTCGGGTAATCAACCGCAACAACCGTCTGAAGCGTCTGCTGGACCTCAACGCGCCGGACATCATCGTGCGCAACGAGAAGCGTATGCTGCAGGAATCGGTAGATGCACTGCTGGACAACGGTAGGCGCGGTCGCGCCATCACCGGCTCGAACAAGCGCCCATTGAAGTCACTGGCCGACATGATCAAGGGCAAGCAGGGGCGTTTCCGCCAGAACCTGCTGGGTAAGCGCGTGGACTACTCCGGTCGCTCGGTGATCGTGGTGGGTCCGACCCTGCGTCTGCACCAGTGTGGCCTGCCCAAGAAAATGGCACTGGAACTGTTCAAGCCCTTTATCTTTGGCAAGCTGGAGGCCCGCGGCCTGGCTACCACAATCAAGGCTGCCAAGAAGATGGTCGAGCGCGAGCCGCCAGAGGTCTGGGATATCCTGGCCGAGGTGATCCGCGAGCACCCGGTACTGTTGAACCGTGCACCCACGCTGCACCGCCTGGGAATCCAGGCCTTTGAGCCGGTACTGATCGAAGGTAAGGCCATCCAGTTGCACCCGCTGGTCTGTGCCGCCTACAACGCGGACTTCGACGGCGACCAGATGGCGGTACACGTGCCGCTGACTATCGAGGCACAGCTGGAAGCCCGTGCCCTGATGATGTCGACCAACAACATCCTGTCCCCCGCCAACGGCGAGCCCATCATCGTGCCGTCCCAGGACGTGGTACTGGGCCTGTATTACATGACCCGGGAGCGGGTCAATGCGAAAGGCGAAGGTACCCGGTTTGCCAATGTCTCCGAAGTACATCGCGCCTATGTGGGCGGCCATGTACACCTGCAGGCACGGGTCAAGGTCCGTATCCATGAAGTGGTTAACACCGATGAGGGCGAGGTTAATGAGCGTACCTTCGTCGCTGACACTACCGTAGGCCGTGCCCTGCTGTGGGAGATCGTTCCCGATGGGATCGGCTTCGACCTGGTGAACCAGGACATGGCCAAGAAAGCCATCTCCTACATCATCAACCAGTGTTATCGCGCGGTGGGCCTGAAAGCCACCGTTATATTCGCTGACCGCCTGATGTATACCGGTTATGAGTACTCTACCCGCTCTGGTTCATCTATCGGCGTCAACGATTTCGAAATCCCCGAGGAGAAGGCAGTGCTGGTCGAGCACGCCGAGGCCGAAGTGAAGGAAATCGAGCAGCAGTATGCTGCCGGTCTGGTAACCCAGGGCGAGAAGTACAACAAAGTGATCGATATCTGGTCCCGGGCCAATGACCTGGTGTCCAAGTCGATGATGGAAGGCCTGTCCAAGGAAACCGTCATCAATCGCGACGGTGAAGAGGAGGAGCAGGCCTCTTTCAACTCGGTGTATATCTACGCCGATTCCGGCGCGCGGGGCTCACCCGCCCAGATTCGCCAGCTGGCCGGTATGCGCGGCCTGATGGCCAAGCCTGACGGCTCCATCATCGAAACGCCTATCGTGGCGAACTTCCGTGAAGGCCTGAACGTACTGCAGTACTTCATCTCAACCCACGGTGCTCGTAAGGGTCTGGCGGATACCGCACTGAAGACCGCGAACTCCGGTTACCTGACCCGCCGCCTGGTGGATGTAGCGCAGGACCTGGTGGTAACCGAGGAAGATTGCGGCACGGATTACGGCCTGCTGATGACCCCTGTTATCGACGGTGGCGATATCATCGAATCGCTGGGAGATCGTGTGCTGGGACGTATTGTCATCCGCGACGTGATCAAGCCCGGTACCGAGGACGAGATTGCCATTACCGCCGGCACCATGCTGGATGAGCTGTGGATCAAGCGACTGGAAGAGATGGGCATCGACGAAATCGAGGTGCGCTCTCCCATTACCTGTGAAACCCGCCACGGCATCTGTGCGGCCTGTTACGGTCGCGACCTGGCCCGCGGGCACAAGATCAACATGGGCGAGGCCGTCGGTGTGGTGGCGGCCCAGTCCATCGGCGAACCCGGTACCCAGCTGACCATGCGTACGTTCCACATTGGTGGAGCGGCATCGCGGGCCACTGCCCAGGACAATATTCAGGTAATGAACGACGGTACCATCCGCCTGCACAACCTGAAGTCGGTGGAAAAGAAAAATGGCTCGCTGGTAGCGGTGTCCCGCTCCGGTGAACTGTCCCTGCTGGATACCATGGGTCGCGAACGCGAACGTTACAAGCTGCCCTATGGTGCGGTGATCAAGGTCTCCGACCACGCGCAGGTCTCTGCGGGTGATATCGTGGCCAACTGGGATCCCCACACCCACCCGATCATCACCGAGGTGGCCGGCACCGTGAAGTTCAGTGGTATGGAGGAGGGTATTACCATCCGCCGCCAGACCGACGAGCTGACTGGCCTGTCCAGTATCTCCGTGATCGACGCCGCTGAGCGTCCCGCGGCGGGTAAGGATATTCGCCCGGCGGTTACCCTGGTGGATGAAGCGGGCAAAGAACTGTGTCTGGCGGGCACCAACGTCCCCGCGCACTACTTCCTCCCGCCCAACGCCATGGTCAGTATGGAAGACAGCGCCGGTGTTGAAGCCGGTGATGTTATCGCCCGTATCCCGCAGGAGGGTTCCAAGACCCGTGACATCACCGGTGGTCTGCCGCGCGTTGCTGACCTGTTTGAAGCCCGTCGGCCGAAAGAACCTGCCATCCTGGCGGAGATCTCCGGTACGGTCAGCTTTGGTAAGGAAACCAAGGGCAAGCGTCGCCTGGTTATCACTCCCACCGATGGCCAGCTGCTTGCGGATGGTTCCGATCACTACGAGGCGTTGATTCCGAAGTGGCGTAACATGTCGGTGTTCGAGGGTGAATTTGTGGAGAAAGGCGAAGTGGTCTCTGAAGGCCCCCCCAGCCCCCACGATATCCTGCGCCTCAAGGGCATCAAGGAACTGGCCAAGTACATCGTCAATGAGATCCAGGAGGTTTATCGCCTGCAGGGTGTGAAGATCAACGACAAGCACATCGAGGTGATCGTTCGCCAGATGCTGCGCAAGGTGATCATTACCTCCAGCGGTGACTCCAACCTGATCAAGGGCGAGCAGGTGGAATATGTGACCCTGCTGGAAGAGAACGAGCGCCTGATGGCTGAGAACCTGGTACCCGCGGCGGGCGAGCGCGAACTGCTGGGCATCACCAAGGCCTCACTGGCAACCGAGAGCTTTATCTCGGCGGCCTCGTTCCAGGAGACCACCCGCGTGCTGACGGAAGCGGCGGTTACGGGCAAGCGGGACTACCTGCGTGGCCTGAAGGAAAACGTGGTCGTTGGCCGCCTGATCCCCGCTGGTACCGGACTGGCCTACCACGAGGAACGCAAGCGCAAGCGCGACAGCGAAACCGAGATGGCGGTGTCTGCCCAGGAAATCGAAGCGGCACTGACCGAGGCCCTGCGGGCCGACAGCTAGTCTTCATTGCATCCTACCAGGGGCGGCAGGTAAAACCTGCCGCCCCTTTTTTGTGCCTGGCTGCCGTCCGGTGCAATACTTGAAAAAATGGGAAAGTGGTCTACGTTAAATGAGGGTGCTGAGCAAGTGCGCCTGTATCTGGACTTGACCTGTTGGGGGTATATGAATATGAACAAGCTACTGACAGCGGTTGCATTACTGTATGCGGTTTTGATCGCCTGGATGCCGTCGGCCATGGCGGCACAACCGAGCGCAAAGGGAGCACCCGTGGACTTTCGGGCGTGTAGCTACCGCGACGGTAAGGGCCTGAACGACCTGAAGAAAGTAGAAGCCAAGTTCAGGGAATGGGCCAATAAGAACTCTATCAACTATTCCGCCTGGACCCTCTTCCCGCAGTACCACAGTGGAGCGGATTTCGACGTGGGCTGGCTGGGCGCCTGGCCCGATGGTGAGTCCTTCGGTGTAAGCATGGAAAAATGGATGTCCTCTCCGGCGGCGGGTCTGCGCACGGCGTTTAACGAGGTGATTGATTGCACCAGCCGCCATGAGATGGCCGTGTCCCTGCCCATCAACGCGCCGGAGGGCACTCCGGAGGATGGGGTGCTGATGTTCTACCAGTGCACATTGAATGACGGCAAGTCACTGAGTGATGCCTATGCGGCCCACCTGGATGCGGGACAGGCCATGAAGGCTATGGGCTCTATGGCTGTTTCCTGGATGTTCCAGCCGGCAGTTGGCGCCGGCAGCATTGACTACGACTATTACCACGTGCTCGGTTTCTACCGCTATTCTGACCTGGGCGCGACTATGGAAATGTATGTCAACGGGGGTGGGCAAAAGGCCCAGCAGAAAATACTGAGGGCTGTGGCTTCCTGTCAGACACCCGTGGTCTTCGATGCGGTGAGCGTGCGGGCTCGCGACGAACGCTGATCAGGCTCTCCTCTCCTGACCCGTGACATCACGCACATGGCGTGCCCCTGATTTCACGGGTTGACTCCCACCTGCAGCATCTATAGAATGCCGCCTCCTCTTTCTGGGGGTGGTTTAGTGCGTCCTGATGTTTGGCTCGCACAGCAGCCGCTCACAATGTTCAGAGGTAGGCCATAAGGCCATGAAACTAAACGATATATTTTGGAGTTCTAACTGAATGGCAACGATCAACCAATTGGTTCGTAAGCCCAGGAAGCGCAAAGTAGAGAAGAGCGACGTACCCGCCCTGCAAAGCTGCCCGCAGCGCCGCGGTGTTTGTACTCGCGTCTATACGACTACGCCCAAGAAGCCGAACTCTGCACTGCGTAAAGTCTGCCGTGTGCGTCTGACCAACGGTTATGAGGTTTCCTCGTACATCGGCGGTGAAGGCCACAACCTGCAGGAACACAGTGTAGTGTTGATTCGCGGCGGTCGTGTAAAGGACTTGCCGGGTGTGCGTTATCACACCGTGCGTGGCAGCCTGGACACCTCTGGAGTTTCAGACCGCAGAAATGGTCGCTCCAAGTACGGTGCCAAGCGACCCAAGTAAGCGAGTTCCGCTAGCGTAACCAGAAGCAAACGACGTAAGTAAGGCCGAAACGCTGCCTCCCCCGCCTTTGTGGCAGGATAGTGTTCGGGAAACCTGAAGAGATAGAGAGAAGGGCAATACCATGCCAAGAAGACGAGTAGTCGCAAAACGCGAAGTCCTGCCGGATCCCAAATATGGCAATGTGACTTTGGCCAAATTCATGAACCATGTGATGGTCAGCGGTAAGAAATCAGTCGCTGAGACCATCGTTTATGGTGCTCTGGAGATTGTTCAGGAACGACTGAACAAGGACCCCCTGGAAGCTTTTGACGAAGCACTGGAAAACATCGCGCCCATGGTGGAAGTAAAATCCCGCCGGGTTGGTGGTGCAACTTACCAGGTACCCGTTGAAGTGCGTCCCGCACGCCGCATTGCGCTGTCTATGCGCTGGCTGGTGGATTACGCGCGCAACCGCGGCGAGAAATCCATGCGCCAACGCCTGGCGGGTGAAATCATCGATGCTTCTCAAGGAAAAGGCAATGCCGTGAAGAAGCGCGAAGACGTACACCGTATGGCAGAAGCGAACAAGGCTTTCTCTCACTACCGTTTTTAACCTGTTGCCCAGCAACCTATTATTGGGGATTTAATCGTGGCACGTAAGACTCCTATCAGTCGGTACCGTAATATCGGTATCTGTGCGCATGTGGACGCGGGTAAAACCACGACCACAGAGCGCGTTCTTTTTTACACTGGCTTGTCCCACAAGATTGGTGAGGTGCACGATGGTGCGGCCACCATGGACTGGATGGAGCAGGAGCAGGAGCGTGGTATTACCATTACCTCCGCTGCTACCACCTGTTTCTGGAAGGGTATGGATGCCCAGTTCGATGATCACCGTATCAACATTATTGACACCCCTGGACACGTTGACTTCACCATTGAGGTAGAGCGTTCACTGCGCGTGCTCGACGGTGCTGTAGTGGTGCTGTGTGGTTCCTCCGGCGTACAGCCCCAGACTGAGACTGTCTGGCGCCAGGCCAACAAGTACGAAGTTCCCCGCATGGTATTCGTCAACAAGATGGACAGGGCCGGTGCCGACTTCAATATGGTGGTAAGCCAGTTGAGAGAGCGCCTGGGCGCCAACGCGGTACCCCTGCAGATGACTATCGGCTCCGAGGAAAATTTCAAGGGCGTGGTCGACCTGGTGAAGAACAAGGCCATTCTCTGGAGCGAGGCTGACCAGGGCATGACCTTTGAGTACGGTGAAGTGCCGGAAGATATGGTCGACGCGGTTGCCGAGATGCGTGAGTACATGATGGAAGCGGCGGCGGAAGCCAACGATGAATTCATGGAAAAATACCTCGAGGAAGGCGAGCTCACCGAGGAAGAGATCAAAGCCGGTATTCGCGCGCGTACGCTGGCTAATGAAATCGTTCCGGTATTGGGCGGCTCTGCGTTCAAGAACAAGGGCGTACAGGCCATGTTGGACGCGGTAATCGAGTACATGCCGTCTCCCACTGAGGTGAAGGCCATCGAAGGCACGCTGCTGGACGCCGATGATACCGTTGCCTCTCGTGAAGCTGATGATGACGCGCCTTTTTCTGCGCTGGCATTCAAGATCGCCACCGACCCTTTCGTGGGCACGCTGACCTTTTTCCGCGTTTACTCCGGGACACTGCACAGCGGTACTGGCGTCTATAACTCGGTGAAGGAAAAGAAAGAGCGTGTCGGCCGTATGGTGCAGATGCACTCCAACTCCCGCGAGGAGATCAAGGAAGTACTGGCTGGCGATATCGCCGCAGCGGTTGGCCTGAAAGACGTCACCACAGGGGATACCCTGTGCGATATCGACAAGCCCATCGTGCTGGAGCGCATGGAATTCCCCGAGCCGGTAATTTCGGTAGCGGTGGAACCCAAGTCCAAGCCGGACCAGGAGAAAATGGGTATAGCACTGGGCAAACTGGCCCAGGAAGATCCCTCTTTCCGGGTGAAGACCGACGAGGAAACCGGGCAGACGATTATCTCCGGGATGGGTGAATTGCACCTGGATATCCTGGTGGATCGTATGCGCCGTGAATTCAGCGTGGAAGCCAACATCGGTAAGCCCCAGGTGGCCTACCGCGAGGCGATCCGCAATACCTCTGAAATCGAAGGCAAGTTTGTGCGCCAGTCTGGTGGTCGCGGCCAGTACGGCCACGTCTGGGTCAAGTTTGAGCCGGGTGAAGACTCTAACGCTGAAGGCCTTGAATTCGTGAACGAAATCGTTGGTGGTACGGTGCCACGTGAATATATTCCCGCGGTGCAGAAAGGAATTGAAGAGCAGATGCAGAACGGCGTGCTGGCGGGCTATCCCCTGCTGGGCCTGAAGGCGACCCTGTACGACGGTTCTTTCCACGACGTAGACTCCAACGAAATGGCGTTTAAAGTCGCTGCTTCCATGGCCACCAAAAAACTGGCTCAGGAGGGCGGAGCGGTGCTGCTGGAGCCCATCATGAAGGTGGAGGTTGTGACGCCTGAGGTGAATATGGGTGATGTGGTCGGTGACCTGAATCGTCGTCGCGGCCTGATTGGCGGCATGGGCGATAATCCCTCGGGCAAGGTAATTGATGCGGAAGTCCCGCTGGCGGAAATGTTTGGCTACGCGACTGACCTTCGCTCTGCGACCCAGGGGCGTGCTACCTATACCATGGAATTCTGCAAGTATGCGGAAGCGCCGAACAATATCGCGGAAGAAATTATCTCCAAGAACAAGTAATTTTTGGCTTAACTCACATAGAGGTGAATTAAAGTGGCAAAAGCAGCATTCGAACGTACTAAGCCCCACGTCAACGTGGGCACCATCGGTCACGTTGACCACGGTAAGACTACCCTGACCGCGGCGCTGACGCGCGTGTGTGCAGAAGTATGGGGCGGCGAAGCGGTAGCCTTTGACGGCATCGA
>JARFQU010000206.1 GCA_029287595.1 Halioglobus sp.
TGTCACCACTAAACGAAGAGCAGGCGCGGCAGTACTGGCGCCGCAATTTGTCCCTGATGATCAAGTTGCTGGTGATCTGGTTTGTCGTAAGCTACGGCTGCGGCATCATACTGGTTGATGTGCTCAACCAGATCCAGATCGGCGGTTACAAACTGGGCTTCTGGTTTGCCCAGCAGGGTTCTATCTATGTGTTTGTAGGGTTGATCTTCTACTACGCCAAAAAAATGGGCGACCTGGACCGTGAGTTCGGCGTCGACGAAGAGTAGGGGGCCCTGACATGGATCTGCAAACAATGACATACATTGTAGTGGGCTTCACCTTCGCCCTCTACATTGGTATCGCAATCTGGGCCCGTGCGGGCTCCACCAAGGATTTAGACGTCGCCGGCGGCGGTATTCACCCGGTACAGAATGGTATGGCCACCGCGGCGGACTGGATGTCTGCGGCGTCGTTCATCTCCATGGCCGGCCTCATTGCCTTCATGGGCTATGGCGGTTCGGTGTTCCTCATGGGTTGGACCGGTGGTTACGTGATCCTCGCCATGCTGCTGGCACCCTACCTGCGCAAGTACGGCAAGTTCACGGTACCAGAGTTTATCGGTGATCGCTTCTACTCCAAGTCGGCTCGGGCGGTCGCGGTTATCTGCCTGATCATCTGTTCCGTGACCTATGTAATCGGCCAGATGAAAGGTGTGGGCGTGGCCTTCTCCCGCTTCCTGGAAGTGGAGTACGACACCGGCCTCTATGTGGGCATGACTATCGTATTCTTCTATGCGGTACTCGGTGGCATGAAAGGCATCACCTACACCCAGATCGCGCAGTACTGCGTGCTGATCCTGGCGTACACCATTCCCGCCATCTTCATCTCGCTGCAACTGACCGGCAACCCCATACCGCAGCTGGGGCTGGGTAGCACGCTGGCCGGCACCGATGTTTACCTGCTGGACAAGCTGGATATGATGGTAACTGACCTGGGCTTCAAGGAGTACACGACGAATGTGCGATTGAGTACGATAAACATGTTCGCCTACACCTTGTCGCTGATGATTGGTACTGCAGGTCTGCCCCACGTGATCATCCGCTTCTTCACCGTACCCAAGGTGAGGGACGCGCGTTCTTCCGCTGGTTGGGCCCTGGTGTTCATCGCGATTCTGTACACCACTGCTCCCGCAGTAGCTGGTATGGCTAGACTGAACCTGATTGACACCCTGGGTGGTGAAGACGGTCAGGGCCTGGTGATCGAAGAGCGGCCAGTGTGGTTCAAGAACTGGGAGAAAACCGGTCTGTTGGGCTTCGATGACAAGAACGACGATGGCAGGATCCAGTACAGCGCTGACAAAGAAGTCAATGAAATGGTCAAGGTCGACAACGACATTCTGGTGCTGGCCAACCCGGAAATCGCCAAGCTGCCCAATTGGGTGATCGCTCTGGTGGCTGCCGGTGGTCTTGCAGCGGCGCTGTCAACCGCCGCGGGATTGTTGCTGGCGATCGCCTCTGCGATCTCTCACGACCTGATGAAGGGTATTTTTACGCCCAGCATCACTGAGAAGACAGAACTTATGGCCAGTCGGATTGCGATGGCCGGTGCAATCGCCGTGGCCGGTTACCTGGGTTTAAATCCGCCGGGATTTGCCGCCGGCACGGTGGCCCTGGCATTCGGCCTGGCTGCGTCCTCGATCTTCCCGGCGCTGATGATGGGCATCTTCTCCAAGGGCGTCACTAAGGAAGGTGCTATCGCTGGCATGGTCTCGGGTATCGGCGTCACTCTGTTCTACGTGTTCCAGCATAAAGGCATCATGTTTATCCCGGGTACTGCATTCCTGGGTGATACACCGGCCAACTGGTTTATGGGTATCGAACCCAACGCCTTCGGCTGTGTCGGTGCAGTGGTGAACTTTGCGGTGGCCTTCGCGGTATCCAAGGTGACTGCTGCACCACCTAAGGAAGTTCAGGAGCTGGTGGAGCATATCCGCATACCAGCCGGCGCATCTACAGCGCTTGATCACTAGGTTCCATGGACCTTTGCTTGGGAGGCATCGCGTTTGCGATGCCTCCTTTTTTAATTTTAAATGCTGCCCATTATGCATCCGGCAAACTTTAATGCCTGTAGGGTGTGCAATGCGCAGCAGTTATACTGACCACATCGTATTTGCCGGATATAAATGATGTTTACCAACAAGCATGTCATCGTCGCAATGATAGTGGCGCCTATATTATCCATTCTCGCCTGGATTGCGGTGGGCAGTTTCACTGGAGAGCAGGCGGCGCCCGCGCAGGCTGGACAGTCCTACCCACTGGTAGAGAAAAGTAACTGTCGCTACCCCAGTGGTAGTTGTGATCTTGAAAACGGCGATTTCAAGTTACGGCTGTCTATGCAAGATGGGCCGGCGGGGCAGCAACTGGTGTTGAGTTCCTCGCATCGCCTGGAGGGCGCGGTGCTGTCGGTCTCTGAACCGGAAAACGATACTCCACCCTCGGGTATGCGCGCCACCGATGGCCGGGGCCTGGAATGGAGTATTGCCCTGGGCGCGACTCCCTCCGGTGAGGAGCGCATCCGCCTGGTTGCGCGTGCCGCTGGCAGCTCCTATTTTGGTGATGCCTCGATTACCTTTATGCAGCCACAGGATGGCCCTTTATCTCGATGAGTAATGCAGATTCGCAAGACCCTTTATCCTCACCGGGAGCAGTTGGGCAGCCAGCGCTCTCACCGGAGCTGGCCCCGGTTGCCGAGTTTCTGCAACAGACGCTGCCGTTCAATGAACTGCCGTTAAGCGAGTTGTATCGCACGGTAGATCGTATCGTTGTGCAGTACTACTGTCGTGGTGAGGTATTTAATAAAAGTACCGCGGAGAAAGGCCTGCGCATCGTGCGCAGCGGCGCGATCGAAATTCGCGACAGTGATAACAAGTTACTGGATCGCCTGGGGGAGGGCGAAAGCTTTCATATTGGCGGACTGAATGCGGAGCGCGGTGAGGTGCAGGCCACCGTCATCGAAGATGCGCTGTGTTACCTGCTCCCAGACCTGGCCTACAGCCAGCTGCGCGAAAGCAACCGCACCTTTGATCGCTATTTCAGCGGGCAACGCAGCCGGCGCCTGCGCCGCGCCGCGCGTTATCAACCCGAGCCGAATACCATGATGCAGGAGGTGCGCACGGTGATGAGCACGGGCCTGGTGACCGTGGCGCCTACCGACAGCGTACAACAGGTCGCCATCGTAATGGCCGAGCGACGCGTTTCTTCGGCCTTTATCGTCGACGGGGAAACACTGCTGGGCATCGTTACCGACCGGGATCTGCGCACACGGTTTGTGGCCAGGGCATTGCCCGGCGCAACGGCAATCAGCGAGATTATGACGCCCGATCCGGAAACCATCGATGCCGCCGATACGGTGTTTGGCACCACTTTGATGATGACCCAGCGGGGTTATCATCACCTGCCGGTGATGGTGGATGGCGAGCTTGCGGGTATCGTGACAGCCTCAGACCTTATTCTTGCCAAGCAGGACGACCCGGTTTACCTGGTACAGCACATATCGCGCCAGAAAGATGTGCAGTCTATCCGGGAGCTGGTATCGGGCATGTCCAACCTGATGGTGCAGTGGGTAAACTCCGGCATGCGTGCGCAGCAGGTGAGCCAGATACTGACCGCCATATCCGACGCCATCACCGTGCGCCTGATCCAGTTGGCCGAGGAAAAGCTGGGTCCCGCCCCCGTGCCCTGGTGCTGGACCGGTTTTGGTTCCCAGGCCAGGGGCGAACAGTTGCTGGGCGCTGACCAGGACAATGGCATTATCATTGCCGACGAGGCGCGCGAAGAACATCTGCCCTGGTACAAGGAGTTGGCGGAATTCGTGTGCCATGGGCTGAATGAGTGTGGTTACATATTCTGCCCCGGCGGTATCATGGCGCAGACGGACGAGTGGCGCCAACCCCTGGCCACCTGGCAAAAGACCGTGCGCCGCTGGGCTACTGCTCCCACCCCGGATGCAGTCATGCGCGTGAGTATATTCTTTGATCTTCGCAGTATTTATGGCAGTTCGCAGCTTTGTAGCGAACTGCAGAAAACCATGCTGGAACAGGCCTCCAGGAATTCGATATTCCTTGCCGCACTGGCTGCCAATGCGCTGGATGTAAAGCCACCGTTGGGTATATTCCGTCGCTTTGTAGTGGATCGCGACGGAGAGCACAGGGATTCCCTGGACCTGAAAAAACGCGGGGTACTGCCCGTTACCGAGATCGTACGCCTGCACGCCCTGGCGCATCAGCTGCCGCAGGTGAATACCAATGACCGCCTCAAGGCCCTGGCTGCGGGCAAGCATATGACCATAGTGGACAGCCGCAACCTGGCGGACGCCCTGCATTTTATCCAGCACCAGCGCATTAAACATCAATGCGAACAAATACTGCGCGGTAAGAAGGTCACCAATTTCCTCAATCCCCGAGATTTGCCGAAGATGGCAAAGGAGCAATTGCGCGATGCTTTCACTATTATCGACGAGGCCCAGTCAGCAGTCCGACAGACCTATCGTGCGGGCATGGGGTGATGTGGAAACTGCGACTGCGCCGTCGTCTGTACACTCGGCGGGTTTCGGGGACAGCGCTGCAGCGATGCTGGCAGGTGCCCTTGCCATACACTTCGAGAGACTGGCGCCAGGTGTCTTTCCTGGTCGTCGACGCCGAAATGTCCTCTCTGGATGTCAATGAGGGAGAGTTGCTCAGCGTGGGTTGGGTGGTTATTGAAAATGGCGCCATCGCGCTGGACAGCGCCCGCCACTACCTGATCAAGGCCGAAAACTCTGTCGGCCAGAGTGCCGTGATACACAACCTGCGCGATTGCGAGTTGAGCGAGGCGAATACGCGCGCTGAAGTACTGACCCGTTTCCTGGAAGCCGCTGCGGGTAAGGTACTGGTATTTCACAACGCCAGCCTGGATATGGCTTTCCTTAACAGCGTCAGCCGTCGGGAGTTCGATGCGCCGATACTGATGCCCTGCGTCGATACCCTGGTGCGCGAGCATAAATTGCTCAACCGCCGGGAGGTTCCCATCAAATCCGGAGACCTGCGCCTGCAGGCCTGTAGGGGCCGCTATAACCTGCCGCCTTACCCGGCGCACAATGCCTTGCTGGACGCGCTGGCCACCGCAGAGTTACTCGTTGCCCATGCCAAGCACCGCAGCGCTGGGCAGAAGCTCTCCCTGGGCGAGTTACTCTAACGCCCCTATAATGCCACCGGGACAACCGCGAAGTGCTCGGTGATGCGTATGGCGATCCAGGTGACTAGCGCGAATCAGAGCTTGGCGACGATATTCTCAGCCAGTTTACTGATGCCGGCTACCGGATCCCGGCCCAGGGCAAACAGTGGCACCAGGACCCGGGACACGCCGATGTCGGCAAACGCCTCTATCGCTTCCATGCCGCCCTGATTGTCCCACATGGAAGTGATTTCCACGCTGTTGTAATCGCGTCCCGCGTCGTCGCAGGCTGCCTTTAAGGGCTCCAGCATCGGTGCCAGGCTCGCGGCGTCGTTAGTGGGAGCAAACCAGCCGTCGCCCAGTTTGGCGATGCGCTCGAAGGCCTTGCCCTTGGATCCGCCGATGATGATGGGTACGCCGCCTTCCTGTAGAGGGGTGGGGTAACTCTGGAATCCTGACCAGTTGAGAAAATCGCTCTGGTGCTCGACCACTTCGCCGGACCAGACCTTGCGCATGGCGACCACGTAGTCGTCGTAACGTGCGCCGCGGCGCTCAAAAGGCACACCCATGGCGTCAAATTCTTCCCGCAACCAGCCTATCCCCGCGCCCAGCATGAAGCGCCCTCCGGAAAGTACGTCAAGGCTGGCAGCCTGTTTGGCCAGTAGCAGGGGATTGGCCTGGGACAGAATGTTTACCCCGGTACCCAGTCGCAGGGTTTTGGTATGAGCCGCTACCGCGGTCAGTGCGATCAGCGGATCCAGAAACGGATTGTCGGAGCCCCCGCCCATTTTCCCGTCTTTGCTGTAGGGATACTTCGATTCATATTCCACCGGTACCATGACGTGCTCGAAGGTCCAGACGGATTCGAAGCCCAGGGATTCGATAAACTGGGCAGTACCCACGATCTGTTCCAGGGATTCCATACGGATGTTGATAGGGATCAGTCCGACTTTCATAGCGCTTTCTCCTGTTTCTCTTGGCCACGCCCGTTGCGTGCTTCGTGGCCACTTATGATGCCCTGTTAGTCGCTGCGGATAAAGTGGCTGGAAAAGAGTCTCTTTTTTTGTACCACATTGGCCCACGCGAGGCGCAACAGCCCGGTTGTCGCCCTTTCTGCTCCCGGGCGCTTGTATGGGGGCAGGGCGACGGCTAGGCTTGTTCATTCACTATGCTGGCGGGGAACGGGAATTGTTTGATGTAGAGCAGTTGTTGCAGGGTGCCCGGGAGGAGACCGGCCTCTCCGACTTTGGCGAGGACGATTACCGCGAGCCCCTGGAACGTCTGGTAGCGGCGCTGAATACCGAGGCGCGGCTCAACGATTTCGGCAGGATTCGCGCGCAAATGACCCTGGCCGCAGGCCTTTGTGACCGGCTGCGTATCCGGGATTATGTGCAACAGCACCCCGAGGTCTGCAACGAGGTGGTGCGGCGCCCCGTATTTATTGTCGGCTTGCCGCGCACGGGCACCACCGCACTGCATCATCTGCTGAATCAGGATACCGGGAATCGCACCTTGCGTCTGTGGGAGGCACAGAACCCGGTGCCGCCGCCGGAGACCGACAGCTATCACAGCGACCCGCGTATTGCCAAACAGCGCGAGGGTGTGGCGCTGACGGAGACTTTCCTGCCGGGATTCCTAACCACCCACCTGATTGATGCCGAGGAACCGGATGAGTGTTATATGTTGCTCAACCGCAGTTTCATGTCGGTGGAATACTCGGCCATGTTCCATATACCCAGTTACGCCAACTGGCTTTATGCCAACCTGTGCCAGCGGGACAGCTACGCCTACCACAAATTGCAGTTGCAGCTGTTGCAGTCGCGGCATCCGGGGCACTGGGTGCTGAAGGCGCCGTTTCACCAGCTGGGACTGTCGCAGATACTGCGTTACTACCCGGATGCGATTATTGTGCAGACCCATCGCGCGCCCATGAGCTTCGTGGCCTCCGGGTGCAGCTTCAGTGAGCTGCTGCGCCGCAGTGGTTCCGATCATGTCGAGCGTGCGGAAATAGGTCGCGACTGGATGGAGATGCTGACAATTTATACCCGTACTTTTGAAGCCGATCGCGCCCGGCTGGAGCCGGAGTTTCCCGGGCAATTCCTGGATGTACGCCACGATGATTTTGTGGCCGATCCCTGGCCGGCAGTTGAGGCGATTTACCGCATGCGCGGCACCGCCTTGTCAGAGCGGGGCAGGTTGGCAATGCAGGCCTGGTTGGAGGCGCACCCCCAGGGTAAGCACGGTAAACATGAATACCGCCTGGAGGATTACGCGATCTCCCGGGACGAGGTGCAGGCGCTGTTTGCGGACTATGTCGAGCGCTACGGCTTGACGATGGAATAACCCAAGGAGAGAACATGTCGGAACTTAACGCAGAACAAAGGGTATTGAACGGCCAGACCTGGGATGATTTTTGCGACGCCCTCAAAGAAACGGGGCAACTGGTCAATGCGGATAAGGCACCTGACGATGCGTTTAATCGCGCCGAGGGCTATCGCTATCTGGCGCGCATGCTGCGCGCCGGCCTGGAAAGTTTTCTGGAAAGTGGCGATTCCGCTTTTCCCCAGTTGCGTTGCCCGGTGCATGAAACGATCAAGATGGGTGCGGACAACCCCGATAACTACTACCAGAGCGCGCCGATCAACCCGCAGTATGACTACCGCATCAGCGGTACCCGCGGCACCGTGGATTACCTTGGCTTTGGCACGGTGATCAATCGGTACAGCAGTGGCGGGGGGATGAAGACCGATGGCTTTCTGGACTCCAGGGACATGCATATGAAGGAGGATGGCAGCCTGGAAATCATCGTCAGCCAGCGGGAACAGCCGGGCAACTGGCTGCCCATGGGTCCGGAAACCAACGCCATCAATGTGCGCCAGACCTTCCAGGACCGGCGCAACGAGATACGCGCGGAAATCAGCATTGAGCGTATCGGCGCGGAACTGGAGCGTCCGGAGCCACTGTCACCGGAGCGTCTGGACAAGGCCCTGCAGGGCGCCGTGCAATTTGTGAAAAACACCACCGGACTGTTTGAGGGCTGGGCGGAGGGCTTTCTGCCCACCACCAACCAGGTAGCTGCGGCGGACCAGGGATTCTGCCAGGCAATAGGTGGCGATCCGAATATCTATTATTTCCACAGCGCCTGGGAGTTGGCGGATGACGAGGCCCTGGTGATCGATGCTCCGACTATCCCCGACTGCCAGACCTGGAACTTCGTGTTGCAGAACTGGTGGATGGAATCACTGGATTACCGCTACCACAACATTCATTTCAACAAGCACACTGCGGCCTACGAACCCGATGGCAGCGTGCGTATTATCGTGGCGCACCAGAAGCCGGCACACGCCAACTGGGTGGAAACCGCGGGCCATCGCATGGGTACCCTGTGCTGGCGCTGGATTGGCGCCACTGAGCATCCACCGGTGTTGGCCCGGGTGGTGAAGTTCGCCGAGCTTTAGGAGGCCAGCAGTCGCTCCCGGGCGGCCTGGTATTCGGCCTGTAAGCGGGCCACCAGTTCGGCGGTGGGCACCACCGCCTTGACCGCACCGATACCCTGGCCGCATCCCCAGATATCCTTCCAGGCCTTGGCATCGGTATTGCCACCGGAACCGAAGTCCATTTGTGCGGGGTCTCCCTCTCCCAGCCTGTCCGGATCCAGACCTGCCGCTTCGATGGAGGGTCGCAGGTAGTTGCCGTGTACCCCGGTAAACAGGCTGCTGTAGACAATGTCTGCTGCAGCGTTGTCCACAATGGCCTGCTTGTAAGCCTGTTCCGCGTTGGCTTCTACCGTGGCGATAAAGGCGGATCCCATATAGCCCAGGTCGGCACCCATCGCCTGGGCGGCCAGTATCGCGTCGCCGGTGGCAATGCTACCCGAAAGTAATAGAGGCCCATCGAACCATTCGCGAATCTCCTGCACCAGGGCAAACGGGGAGGTCGTTCCGGCGTGGCCGCCGGCACCTGCCGCCACGGCGATTAATCCGTCGGCGCCTTTGTCGATGGCCTTCCTGGCAAAGCGGTTGGAGATAATGTCGTGGAACACCATCCCGCCATAGGAGTGCACGGCTTCATTCACTTCCGGCTTGGCGCCCAGGGAGGTGATGACAATTGGCACCTGGTATTTGACGCACATCTCCAGGTCATGCTGCAGGCGATCATTGGAACCGTGGACGATATGGTTTACCGCGAAGGGCGCGGCGGGCGTGTCCGGGTTGGCCTCGTCGTGGGCTTTCAACTCACTGCTAATGCGCTCTAGCCAGACTTCCAGTTCCGCGGCGGGGCGGGCGTTCAGGGCGGGAAACGAACCCACCACGCCGGCCTTGCACTGGGCGATGACCAGGTCCGGATTGGATATGATAAACAGCGGCGCGGCGACCATGGGCAGGGCGAGTTTGTTACGCAAATTGTTGGGCAGTGCCATCGTGCTGTACTCCTCATCGGGGTGGTTATGGTAGCGATGAGCGGCACTATACTATGCAAAAGATTGCATATCAAACAAATATGCAACCTTTTGCATAAAGGCGCCCTTCCGGCGTATCCTGTAACAGTCAGCCGCAACTGCTGGTCGTGGTTCCGGTATAAACGCAAGCAACGATAACAGGAGGGTCGGGCATGGCACTGGCTCACGCGATTATGACGGCACTCATTGAGGACGATCTCTCCGGCTATGAGCTGTCCCGGGATTTTGAAACCTCACTGGGTTTTTTCTGGAACGCATCACACCAGCAGATCTACCAGGAGTTGCGTAAGCTCGCGGAAAAAGGATGGCTCAACAAGCGCGAGGTTAACCAGAGCGGCAAGCCCAACAAGATTGTCTACGGCTTGACTATGGCCGGCCGCGACGCACTGCAGGCGTGGGTATTCGGTACCACCCGCACCCAGGCGGCCAAGGATGAGTTGTTGGTCAAGCTCTACAACCTCGATGCCACTAACGTAAGCCACCTGGCGACGGAAATTTCCCGGCGTCGCGAGGACATGATGAAACTGCTGTACCTGTACGAAACAATCCGCCGCCGGCACTACGCTGATACGGCGAACCTGCCCGTCCGGCGCAAGGGCGTATACCTGGCATTGGCTTATGGTATCAGCCAGGGAGAGCACTTCCTGGCCTGGTGCGATCAGGCCCTGGAACTCCTTGCCGGCGTGGAATCTGCCTGAAAACTGACGCTGAAACCGGAAATAAGTCGAAATAAGTCGGCCTTTCTGTGGAAAACTCGAGTTTTAACTGGATTCCCACCGCCGCGGCCCCTTAGTCTGGTGGACGTGACGGTTTTGGCGCCCCAAGCGCCGGGAGTTCTGGAGTATGAAGAAATTAGTGCTGTTGTTGTTACTGTTGCCGCTATCGCAGGTAGCGCTGGCGCGCGTGTACATGTGTGTGGACCCGCAGACTGGAAAAACCAGTTTCACCGACAGGGCCTGTGAAAAAACTGCCGCGCGAGAAGAAGTGCGCGTTGACGACGCGCCGGCCGCAGGACCCAAGGTGTGGAACAGTCATCGCGATACGCGTAAGGATGGACGCGACTACAACGATGAGCGTCGCAGCCTCTACGAAAACAAAGCCAGTGCCGGTGCGGAGAATCCCAAGCTGGATAGCTAGTGCTGGTCTGCGGACAGCTCAGAGTGGACGATAGATGATTTCACCTGATCATCCGCTACTGATTCCAGTACCACATCGAAGCCCCACAACTGGTGCAGGTGCCGCACCACTTCCTCGGCATTTTCTTGTTCCAGCGGCCTGCCGTTGTGCATATCGTGCCGCAGGGTCAACGCGCGATTGCCACGTACATTGACGTTATAGACCTGGATATAGGGCTCCAGGTTACCCAGGTCGTAATTCGCAGACAGTGATTCACGAATGGACTGGTAGCCCCACTCATCGTGGATGGCGGCAACCTCCAGGTGATCCTGCTCCTCGTCATCCACCACGCTGAACAGCTTAAGTTCCCGGATCAGTCGCGGTGACAGGAATTGCAGGATAAAGCTCTCGTCCTTGAAATCGCGCATGGCAAAGTCCAGGGTCTCCAGCCAGGGGGTTCCCGCGATATCCGGGAACCACTGCCGGTCCTCTTGCGTGGGTGCATCGCAGACCCGTTTCAGGTCCTGCATCATGGAGTAGCCCAGGGTATAGGGGTTGATGCCACTGTAATGGGGAGAGTTGAACGGTGGCTGGTGCACCACCGCGGTATGGTACTGCAGGAACTCCAGCATAAACCCATCGTTGACCAGTCCCTCGTTATACATCTGGTGCAGGATGTGGGAATGCCAGAAACAGGCCCAGCCCTCGTTCATCACCTTGGTCTGGCGCTGGGGATAAAGATACTGGGATATTTTGCGCACGATGCGGATGATTTCCCGCTGCCAGGGTTCCAGCAGGGGCGCGTTCTTTTCCAGGAAATACAGAATATTTTCCTGGGGTTCGTCCGGGAAACGCAGCTCCGCCTGCCCGTCTCCCCTGTCAGTAGCCACTGGTATGGTGCTCCACAATTCATTGACCTGCTGTTGCAGCTGGGCCTCCCGCTCCATTTGCCGCCGTTTCTCCTCGTGCATGGAGATAGGGTAGGGGCGTTTGTAGCGGTCCACACCGTGAAACATCAGTGCATGGCAGGCGTCCAGGATCTTCTCTACCTCGCCGACCCCATGGCGTTGTTCGCAATCGGCGATGAATTTACGCGCGAATAACATGTAGTCGATGATGGAGCCCGCGTCGGTCCAGGTGCGGAACATGTAGTTGTTCTTGAAAAAGGAATTGTGCCCGTAACTGGCGTGTGCGATGACCAGCGCCTGCATGGTCAGGGTATTTTCTTCCATCAGGTAGGCGATGCAGGGGTTGGAGTTGAATACGATTTCGTAGGCCAGGCCCATATGCCCGCGGCGGTAGCTGTTCTGTACGCTGAGGAACTGCTTGCCGAAGGACCAGTGATGGTAACTGATGGGCATGGCGGAGGATGCGTAGGCATCCATCATCTGTTCGGAGCTGATGATTTCTATCTGGTTGGGGTAGGTGTCGAGCTGGAAGTCTTCGGCAATGCGCGCGATCTCGTTCTCGTACTGCTGTAGCAGTTCAAAAGTCCAGTCGGACTCGGTGGACAGCGGGACGATGGCATTCATGCGCTCTGTTTCCTGAACAGCTCATGGAATACCGGATAGATATCCCCGGGCCCGGTGATGTGCTGCATGGAAAAAGTCTCAGGCCACTGCTCCCGCAACGGGCTGTAAGTCAGCCACAGAGGCTTGTCTCCGGCCTGGGTAATTTCCACATAGGCGTAGTACTGGCACAGGGGTAGCAACTCCGTGATCGCCTGGGTACTGCGCGAGGCGTCGTCGGGCCAATTGTCCCCGTCCGAGGCCTGGGCGCCGTAGATATTCCACTCCTTGGGGGAATAGCGAGCCTCAATCACGCTCTTCATCAAATCCAGTGCACTGGAGACTACGGTGCCGCCGGTTTCACGTGAGTGGAAGAACTCCTCCTCGTCCACTTCCTTGGCCGAGGTGTGGTGGCGAATAAAGACCACCTCGGTCTTGTCGTAATTGCGCGACAAGAACAGGTATAGCAGGATATAGAAGCGCTTGGCCAGGTCCTTGGTTTTCTGGTCCATGGAGCCCGAGACGTCCATCAGGCAGAACATCACGGCCTTGGAGTGGGGTATGGGTTCCTTGACGTGCCGGTGGTAGCGTATGTCTACTTCGTCGATAAAGGGAATACGCCCCAGGCGATCGCGCAGGATCTGCATGCGCGCCTCGATATCGTTGCGTTGCTCCCAGTTTTCGGGGCTGTCCTCCAGCGCCTGCAGTTGTTGCTCCAGTTCCCGCAACTCCGTGCGTTTACCGGCGCCCAGTGCGATGCGCCGCATGGTGGCCGAGCGCATGGAGCGCACCACACTCAGGTTGGAGGGCGCACCGTCACTGGCAAAGCCGCCCTTGACCCGCTTGAATTCCTCCAGCCCGGATAACTGCCGCTTGGTCAGATTGGGCAGTTCCATGTCGTCAAACAACGCATCGAGGAACTCCTGCTGGTTGATCTGGAACACGAACTCATCCAGGCCTTCCCCCTGGTCGCTGGCCTGCCCCGGCCCACCGCCGCCTGCGGCACCCTTGGGGCGTGGGATTTTGTCGCCGCGGGTAAACTCCTCATTGCCCGGTACCACGTGGGTGATTTTGCCCCCCTGGCCGTGGCGAAATACGGGCTGCCGGGTATCTCTTGCGGGAATGGAGATTTTTTCGCCCTGGCCGTCTGCGGTAATGGTGCGGCCACGCAGATTCTCCGCTACAGATTCCTTGATCTGCGCCCGGTAACGGCGCAGAAAGCGCTGCCGGTTGACGGCGCTTTTTTTCTTGGGGTTGCTGCGTCGATCGATTAAGAACGTCACCTTATTGTGATTTCCTCACCCGCAAGTACCATTCTGACAGCAGGCGCACCTGTTTTTCCGTATAGCCCCTTTCCACCATGCGCGCGACAAAGTCCGAGTGTTTCTTGCGGTCTTCCTCTGAGGCCTTGGCGTTAAAGGAAATTACCGGCAGCAGGTCCTCGGTACTGGCGAACATTTTCTTTTCAATCACACCGCGCAGCTTTTCGTAACTGGTCCACCTGGGATTGCGACCCTCGTTGTTGGCCCGTGAGCGCAGTACGAAGTTGACGATCTCACTGCGGAAGTCCTTGGGATTGCTGATGCCGGCGGGTTTCTCTATTTTTTCCAGTTCGTCGTTCAGCGACGAGCGGCTGAGGATTTCACCGGTTTCCGGGTCGCGGTACTCCTGGTCCTGCACCCAGAAGTCGGCGTAGGTGACATAGCGATCAAACAGGTTCTGGCCATACTCGGAATAGGATTCCAGGTAAGCTGTCTGGATTTCCTTGCCGATAAATTCAATATACCTGGGCGCCAGGAATTCCTTGATGTAGTTGAGATAACGATCGTGTGTTTCCTGTGGAAACTGCTCCTGCTCTATCTGTTTTTCCAGTACATAGAGCAGGTGTACCGGGTTGGCTGCCACTTCCACCGAGTCGAAGTTGAATACCTTTGACAGGGTCTTGAAGGCGAAGCGGGTGGACAGACCGTCCATGCCCTCGTTTACGCCCGCGTTGTCGCGGTATTCCTGAATCGACTTGGCCTTGGGATCGCGATCCTTGAGGCTTTCGCCATTGTAGATGCGCATCTTGGAATAGACGCTGGAATTCTCCGGTTCGCTGATGCGCGAGAGTATGCTGAACTGGGCCAGCATATCCAGTGTGTCCGGGGCGCAGGGCGCGCGGCACAATGAGCTGTTTTGCAGCAGCTTGCGATAAATTTCGATCTCCTCGGTGACCCGCAGGCAGTAGGGGACCTTGACGATGTATACCCGGTCGATGAAGGCCTCGTTGTTTTTGTTGGTTTTGAACGTCTGCCATTCGGACTCGTTGGAGTGGGCCAGTACCACGCCCTCGAAGGGAATGCCGCCAATACTCTCAGTGCCGTTGTAGTTGCCCTCCTGGGTAGCTGTCAGCAGCGGGTGCAGAACCTTGATCGGAGCTTTGAACATCTCCACGAATTCCATCAGGCCCTGGTTGGCGCGACACAGTCCGCCGGAAAAGCTGTAGGCGTCCGGGTCGCTCTGGGCGAAGCTTTCCAGTTTGCGAATATCGATTTTTCCCACCAGGGATGAGATATCCTGGTTGTTTTCGTCACCCGGCTCGGTTTTGGAAATACCCAACTGGTCCAGTATCGATGGATAAAGCTTGACGACACGAAACTGGCTGATATCACCGTTGTACTCGTGCAGCCGCTTGACTGCCCAGGGCGACATGATGGCCTTCAGGTAGCGTGGCGAGATGCCGTATTCCTGTTCGAGGATCAGCCCGTCCTCTTCCATATTGAACAGACCCAGGGGGGACTCGAATACCGGCGAGTCTTTGATCACGTAGATGGGTTGCTTCTCCATTAATTGCTTGAGCCGCTCTGCCAGGGACGATTTGCCACCGCCCACGGGACCCAGCAGATAGAGTATCTGCTTGCGTTCTTCCAGCCCCTGGGCCGCGTGACGAAAGAAACTGACGATTTGCTGGATGCACTCTTCCATACCGTAGAATTCCCGGAAGGCCTCGTAGCGCTTGATGATTTTGTTGGAGAAAATGCGGCTCAGGCGCGGATCGCGAGAGGTATCAACCAACTCCGGTTCGCCTATGGCGTGCAGCATACGTTCCGCCGCAGAGGCGTAAACGCCGGGATCTTCCTTACAGAGGTCCAGGTACTCCTGGAGGCTGTATTCCTCTTCCAGTGTCGCTTCATATCGATTCTGGTAATGGCTGAAAATGGTCATCGCTGCACTCCTCCGTGACTATTCCGTCGCGGTTATCCCCTGTCGTTAGAAAAAAGAATACAGGATTTTTTTCCAACGCCAACGCTCAGATGAAAATTCCCTAGTTCATTTTGGACTCAAAAAACTTCTTTTATTTCAATGAGTTATAAAGATTTTTCGGGTGAGCGAGAGGCTTTGAGCTCGCCGGGAACGGCAGCTGGAGTACGGAGCGGGGCGGCTGGTTTTACCGTTGCCATCGCGCTGTTGTCAGGGAAAGCTTACCCGAAGTGGAAAGTGTATGACCAGCCCTGTTGCAGCTTTTGTCCAGATTTATTTGCCGCCGGCACGCAGCCGGGGGGATATCACTTTGCTTTTGGAACTTGCCGGCATTGTGCCGCTCCAAGTGTGGATAGGGGTTGTCACATTGGCCGCCCGTGCAAGAGGGCTAAACCGGATGCGTCGCAATTTTCTTACGCTGTTGCTGTTGTGCAGCTTTGTACTGCCATTGTCCCAGGCGCTGGGCGCCCCGCGCGAGGAGGATAGTGCGGAGGTGGTTGGTGAGTTCCTGCTACTGCTGCTGGGGTCGCCTGAAGGTAAGCAGCAGGCGCTGGACTTTGTCGACACGCATTGGCAACCGGGCTTCACGCCGATGTTACTGGAGGTTCTCACCTTCAACCGCGACGCCGCTTTTGCCCCATCACTGGTCGCCCTGCTGGAGAAGAAGTCCGGGCACTCTTTTGGTTTCAATATTGAACAGTGGCAGCAGTGGCTGTGGAATCGCGAGGCTGCATTTGATCCGGCATACCCGGAATTTAAAAGCGCCTTGTACGGGCTCCTCGACGAGCGTTTCGAAAACTATTTCGGGTCGCAGCGTGCTACCAGTATCCGCCTTGACGAGGTGGTCTGGGGTGGCGTCAAGCAGGACGGTATACCACCGCTGCGCCAACCCGACATGATCAGCGCAGCGCAGGCCGACTATCTCGCAGACAGCGATATTGTTTTTGGCCTGGAAATCAACGGAGATGTGCGCGCTTATCCGCGGCGTATTCTGGGGTGGCATGAAATGTTCGTGGACGACGTGGGCGGTGTACCGGTCGTGGGCGTCTACTGTACCTTGTGCGGTACTATGATCCTTTACCAGACGCGTGTTGCCGGCCAGGACCACGAACTGGGTACCAGCGGTTTCCTTTACCGCTCGAATAAACTGATGTACGACCGCGCTACCCAGTCCCTGTGGAATACCCTTTGGGGTAAACCGGTAGTCGGCCCGCTGGTAGACAGCGATATCGTGTTACCCCGCCTCAGTGTGGTCACTACCAACTGGGGCGAGTGGCGACGGCGCCATCCTGAAACCCGGGTGTTATCTCTGGCCACCGGGGCTGTCAGGGACTATCGCGAGGGCGCAGCGTACCGGGATTACTATGCTACCGATGCCCTGATGTTCCAGGTGCCCGGGCTGGACACGCGTCTGCGCAACAAGGCTGAAGTGCTGGGACTGGTCTTTCCCCAGTATCCGGACCAGCCGCTGGCCATCGCGGCAGACTACCTGGCACAGCATAACGTATACCACGACCAGGTGGGGGAACTGCGCTTTGTGGTGGTGACCGATGCTTC
>JARFQU010000220.1 GCA_029287595.1 Halioglobus sp.
GCTGACCACGGCCCAAACCACCAGGCACCTGACCATCAGCGATACGTTGCGGCGCCAATACTCCTTTACCTGTTCTTCAGTCATTTGTGACATAGCACACCTCCTGAGGTGTTGTTATTGTTAAAGCCACTCCAAATATACTTGGAGCGGCTGTAACTTGATCTTGGACTTTGGTCTACACCTGCCCTAGAACGCGTATTTCACCGCGAACTGTACGCGGCTCATATCACCATCACGCCCGTCTTCAAGTTCCTTGGTGGCGTAAATCAATTCCGTACCCAGGGACAGCTTTGGTGCAGGCAGGTAATTCAGGTTTGCGTGCACAGACTGGTACTCTTTGGCCAGACCATCAGCGCCAGCATAGTCGCTGGTGTCGGGGTTATCCGCACCGGAAGCGGATACTGAGAATGTGCTGCGCCATTTCGGGCTCCAGAAGTGACGGTAGGCCAGAAAGGCACCCCACTGATCAACAGTATCGATACCGCCGTCAGCTTTAATGTAACCGTCGTTATAAGAGTTCAGACCCATGTAGCGCCCCAGAGCGTCGCCATAGTTGACCATGAAACGCAGGTCATCCTTGCCCAACATCCATTTGCCGGCAAGGCTCAGGGCATAGCCGTATTGCTCATCGCTGTCGCCTTCAATAGCGCTAGTGGTGCGTGTTTCGTATTGCAGGCGCCGTCCCATACCCGAAGCAGACCAACTCAGGTCGCCCCACTTGCCGTTATAACGAGCGATCAGGTCAGGTATGTCATTGCCATCACCGTAGTAGGTGCTACCGCCGGCATCGTTCAAACGCGTCGCAGGGTTCTCAACTGCCAACTGCAAGCCGCCCATGGTCCAGCGAACCTGAGGCTGGCGCACAAAGATGGTGCCCGCGGGGCCAACGAAGTCCAGCACATCAGGCAGGGCGCCCACGTTGAAAAAAGTCGACCAGCTCTGGCCAGCCATGATTGAGCTTTTCTCGCCGTAGTCCCACTTGACGAAAGCGTGGCGCAGACGGGAGCTCCAGGAGTTGGAAATTCGCTCGTCGCCCTGACCACTCAAAACAAAGTCCAGCTCGATGCGCGTACCAATATCACCCGCATCTGTGTTGGTTTTAGTGGTAAAGAAGAATCGCGATGTTTTGGCATGCAGATTGGTCGAAGTGTAAGAATCAGAGTTGCCGTCTGCGGGCTCAACCGGTACCAGAGAAGGTACGTAGAAGTCCTCAATCAAACTGTTCGGCTTGCCGTCGCTGTACTCAGAGGAGATTGCGTCCAACTGGATATAGCCGCCATAGGTGAACTTGGTACCCTTGGCCATGGGCCTGGCTTCCTCGATATCTGCCTGTGCGGTAACAAGACCCTGCGCGTTAGCGGTGATGGTCTCTTCGTGAACGGTGAGATTTTGCTGGTTGCTGGATACCATCGCCTTGAGTTCGCTGATCTGGCGTTCCAGCTCTGCGATACGGTCATCTACGGCAGAGCCGCTTCCAGACCCTGCCAGTGCGACGTTGCCGACGCTGATGGCCCCAAGTGCTACAAGTGCGGTTGCTAAAGGTTTCATTTTACTCATAGTGCATGCTCCCTATATAGGTGTTGTTGTTTGAGCAGGCACAGTATTAGCCTTTAACTACCCCCTTACCCATTAGACCTTGGTCAAAGAAGGGCCTTTCTTTAGACTAAAGTCTAAGGACCAAGGCGCTGCAGCCTCCCGGAATCCTCCCCGCTGTAAACAAACTGCCATCGGTGTCACACAGGATCGAACTACTTTACGGACCCCGCGCCCGTTTTTTTGTCCGCCGCGCGCTCCATCCTGCGATACACGCCGACTTTTAGCCCTTTACAGCAACAGGACTCAACCGCGACAATGGCCGCATAACAAGAAGGGATGATTCTATTGAACGCCAATAAGCTTTCGATCCTGATAGCGGACGACCACCCCTTATTCCGGGCGGCACTGCACCAGGTGATAACACAACTCTATCCTCAGGCCAGCTTGCCTGAGGCCGCCAGTGTCGCCCAATTGCAACAACGTACTGAAGAGCACAGGGACATCGACCTGCTGCTGCTGGACCTGCACATGCCCGGCGCACTGGGTTACTCCGCGCTATCCTGGTTTACCGGGCAGTACCCGCACACACCGGTCATCATGATCTCCGCCAACTCTCACCCGGAAACGGTGCGCCGGGCACTGGATCACGGCGCTGCCGGGTTTTTATCGAAGTCGGCAGAGATGACAGACATGGCAGACTGCATAGCGCAGGTCATGGCGGGAAAGCGCGACCTGCACCCGGGACTGGAAGCAGGCGGCAGCGGCGCCAGCCTGCAGTCACTCGATGTAGCGGAGGCACTGGCGTCTTTGACACCGCAACAGTTCAGGGTGGCCTCCATGCTGGCGGAAGGTCTGCTAAACAAGCAAATCGCTTATGAGTTGAACGTGAAGGAAGCCACTATCAAGGCGCACATGACCGAGATATTCCGCAAACTGGGGGTGCACTCGCGAACCCAGGCCGTGCTGGCCATGAGCAGCTTATCCGTGGAAGTTCCAGCTAACCTGGTAGAACCGCCTCCCGCCTGACCCGCTCAGCCAGCGCGTGTCAGTGCCAGTATCAGCGCGCGCAGGCGCGCAGCGTTGACCGGCTTGGGGAGGAACCGGTAGCCAGCGGCCTTGGCCCGGTCGCGAATGACATCACTATCGTCGGCGCTGATAATAATACATGGCATATCTGCTCCATTGTGCTTGCGAGCATCCAACAGCACATTGATTCCCGTGTCCCCATCGTCCAGGTGATAATCCGCGAGTATGATATCGGGTCGTTGCCCGTTGACCAGGTGCGCCAGCAACTGCTCCCTGTTGCCCGCAATATTCACCCGTGCACCCATGGTCTGCAGCAACTGCTCCATCCCCTCCAGTATCAAGGTTTCGTTGTCCAGGCAGAGTATTTTCAGTCCTTCCAGGTCGCGACCGGGGATCTCCGCGCAGGCCTCCTGCCGTGTGGCCTGGGCCTGTCCATAGGTGACCGTTAACGAGAACAGGGTGCCCAGGCCCGGCTCGGAGCGCAGTTGCAGCTGGTGACCCAGCAGGTCCGCATAGCGCTGCACGATGGCCAGCCCCAGGCCCAGGCCCTCATCGCCCGCAGCGGACTGGTGCTGCAGGCGCTCAAACTCCTGGAAGATCCGCCCCTGGTCCTGCCGCGCAATACCCGGGCCGGTATCCCATACCTGAATTTCCGCACCCTCTGGTCTGCGCCGCAAGCCAACCAGCACCCTGCCCTCCCTGGTATATTTCACCGCGTTGGCCACCAGGTTCTGCAGCATGCGATGCAACAGGTTCTGGTCCGAATACAGCCAGGCGCTGCTGTGGGCGACGCTAAGTCGCAGGGATTTGGCAGTGGCCGGGTGCAGAAATTCCTGGGACAGTGAATCAAACAGCGCGCTGACTGGAAAATGTCCCCGCCGGGGCAGTTGCCTACCGGAATCCAAGCGGGATATCTCTCGCAATTCCGCAATCAGCTGTTCCGCCCGCTGCAGGGAGCTATCTATCTGGTCCACCACCCGCAGGGCGTTGCTCCCTACCGTGTCGCCCAGCTGCGGTTTAAGCGCAGCTGTAAACAGGCGCGCGGCGTTGATCGGCTGT
>JARFQU010000142.1 GCA_029287595.1 Halioglobus sp.
GGGCCGCCGTGTGGTAGGTCGGCAGGGTGATCAGGTGATGGAAGATGCCCGCTTCGCGCGCCGCGTCCGCCTGGAAAGTGCGGATCTTCTCGTCCGCGGCGGCGGCCAGCTCGGAGTCGTCGTACTCGGCGCTCATCAGCCGGTCCCGGTCGTAGGCGGACACGTCCCTGCCTTCTTCGCTCCAGGCGTCGAACACCTGCTGGCGGAAGTTCAGGGTCCAGTTGAAGGACGGGCTGTTGTTGTACACCAGCTTGGCGTTCGGGATCACTTCCCGGATGCGCTCGACCATGCCGCCGATCTGGCCGATGTGCGGCTTTTCCGTCTCGATCCACAGCAGGTCCGCGCCGTTCTGTAGCGAGGTAATGCTGTCCAGCACACAGCGGTCTTCACCGGTGCCCTGGCGGAACTGGAACAGGTTGGAAGGCAGGCGCTTGGGACGCAGCAGCTTGCCATCGCGGTTCAGTACCACGTCGCCGTTGTTCATGTCGTCCAGGTGCACTTCTTCACAATCCAGGAAGCTGTTGTACTGGTCGCCAAGGTCGCCCGGCTCGTGGGTCACTGCGATCTGCTTGGTCAGGCCGGCACCCAGTGAGTCGGTACGGGCAACGATAACACCGTCGTCCACACCCAGTTCCAGGAAGGCGTAACGCACGGCGCGGATCTTGGCCAGAAAATCTTCATGGGGAACGGTTACCTTGCCGTCCTGGTGACCGCACTGCTTCTCGTCGGACACCTGGTTCTCGATCTGGATGGCGCAGGCGCCCGCCTCGATCATCTGCTTGGCCAGCAGGTAGGTCGCTTCGGCGTTACCAAAACCGGCGTCGATATCGGCAATGATGGGCACCACGTGGGTCTGGAAGTTGTCGATCTGGTCCTGCACGGCCTTTTCAGCCGCGGCATCACCCGCTTCGCGAGCCGCATCCAGTTCGCGGAACAGGCCGCCCAGTTCGCGGGCATCTGCCTGGCGCAGGAAGGTGTAGAGCTCTTCAATTAGAGCAGACACGGAGGTCTTCTCATGCATGGACTGATCGGGCAGCGGGCCGAATTCAGAGCGCAGCGCGGCAATCATCCAGCCGGACAGGTACAGGTAGCGCTTGTCGGTGCTGTTGAAATGCTTCTTGATGGCGATCAGCTTCTGCTGGCCAATGAAACCGTGCCAGCAGCCCAGGGACTGAGTGTACTGGCTGCTGTCGGCATCGTAATCCGCCATGTCCTTGCGCATGATGGCAGCGGTGTAGCGGGCGATATCCAGGCCGGTTTTGAAACGGTTCTGCGCCTTCATGCGCGCGGCATACTCGGGGTTGATCGCATCCCAGGCACTGCCGTGCTGGGCACGCAGGCTGGCTACAGCGTCGATGTCTTGCTGGAAGTTTGACATGGTAATACCTCGTAATACTCAACAGTGGAAATGAGGACGACAACTGGCTGCGCGGGGATGCCGCGCAGCCATTTCATCAGCTGGCGCGTATATTAGTGATCGAAGCGGTATAATTGAAATAAATAGAAAGTATTTTTACTATTCACTGTGTGAATTTACAGTTGGCGGCCAAAAGGGCCGGCAAGCCCCTTGCCGTGGCAGGTTTGCTAGCCGTGTTGCAGGAAATCGAGACAGGCGCGATTGAACATACCCTCGTGTTCCACCATCACCCAGTGGCCACATTCCGTGACCAGTATCAGCCGCAGGTGGCGGATATTCCTGGCCATGGCCATAATGCCGCCCTCGGGCATCATTTTTTCATCCATGCCCCAGAAGCCCAGCACGGGGCAGTCCAGCTCCCCCAGTCTATCCACCAGCACCGGGACCTGCATGGTGGCCATAACGTGACCGTTCATGATCTGCATAATCTGCATGCGCTCTTCCACCAGTTCATCCGTGGCATGCGAGGGATCGTGCATCAGTCCCGTGGCGAACAGATCCTTCATCACCTCGGGCGTCACCGGCTCGCCGGAACCGAACACCTTGAAGACTTTCTGCATACCTGGCATCTGCTGGTACTCAGGCAGTTCGCTGAGCCCGCCCGGGGCCATCAGTACCAGTTTTTCGACCAGCTCTGGAAATTCCAGGGCCAGACCGATGGCTATCGCGCCACCCAGTGAGTTACCCACCAGGGTACAGCGCTGCACCCCCGCCACATCCAGGGTCTGCTTGATGCATTCCACGAAGAAAGACAAGGGGTGGTCCACGTCATCAGGCTTGTCGGAAAAACCGTAGCCGATGTGGTCGGGAATGATGCAGCGGTAACCCGCGTCAACGAGGAAGGGGTAATTGCCTTTGAAATTGCTATACCCACTGGCGCCGGGACCAGAGCCGTGCAGAAACACCACCACGTCGCCCTGCCCTTCGTCCAGGTAGTGGATGCGGTAGCCATTGGCGCACTGCGCGTAGTTGCCCTCCAACAGGCGTCCCTTCATTGCCAAGGTCTCTCTCCCTTAGTCAGGTGTATGCCTAAACCGCGAAATCCGCGTTCTCCTCACCAAACAACATACCACCCAGGTTATTGGCAAACGGGATGGAGTGATTTGCCACGTGGGCCTGGCTGGCGAGGATGTCCAGGTGGTAGGCCAGCAGCTCACTGCCGGCGCGAATGCCACCGCTACCCGCGGCCTTGAGCATCTTGCTGGACAGTTCCAGGCAGCGATCCGCCACCACGGCGGAATCATAACGGTAGCGCACCCTGTCTTCCAGCGGGATATCCTCGCCGGACCGGCAGCAGCCCATCATCGCGTCGAAATTGCGAATCATGGTCAACTTCATCTCCTCGATGGAGGATTTCACCTCCGCCGCCAGTACCCTGGCAAAGGGATCGTTCTTCATCTTGTTGGGGCCTACCTGGCGGGTTTTAGCCACCTCGATAAAGGCCTCCAGGGCACCCTCGCAGGCACCCAGCGTGGCGGTACACACCGCACGCACAAACACCTGCATGAAAGGCATGTGATACAGGGGCGCATCGTTCACCGCGTTTCCGGGATTCTTGCACAGGAAACCGTCCATACTTTTATGGGTGCGATGTTCCGGCACAAACACATCGTCCACCACAATGTCGTGGCTGCCGGTACCCTGCAGACCCACCACATCCCAATTGTGCACAATTTCGTAGTCGCTGATCGGCACCAGGAATGTGCGGTAATTAGCCATATCGAAAGGCGCTTCCGGCGCAGGCACCACGGCACCCAGGAAGGCCCACTGGCAATGTTCCGAACCGCTGGAGAAACTCCAGCGCCCGCTGAGGCGGAAACCGCCCTCCACTACCTTGACCTTGCCCACCGGGGCATAGGATGAGGATATCAGCACCGAGGGATCCTCCGCCCAGACATCCTGGGCCGCCTGATCGTCGAAAACAGCCAACTGCCAGTTGTGAACCGCTATCACACCCAAAATCCAGGCGCTGGACGGACAGTGCTTTGCCACCTCCACGCCTACCGCATAGAACACCTGTGGGTCCATGGCATAACCGCCCCACTGCTCCGGCTGCAGTATCTTGAAGAATCCCGCCTCCTGGAACTCCGCCACGGTCTCATCCGGCACCCGGGCATCGGCCCTGGCTTTCGCTGCGCGCATGCGCAGCGCGGGCCCCATGGCGCGGGCAGACGCGATCAGCTGCTGCGCCAGCGCGCCCTGCAGCGTGTATTTTTCTATGGCTTCACCTGACGGCAGATTTTGATATTGAGTCATTATGTTATCCCTCGTGTAATCCAGATCTCATCGTTGCGACTGTACATGTATTGCCCAGGGCCGCGCATCATCCATTTGAGGTATCGTCACTATTGCACCACCGCATCGCCAAACCGGGTGGTTTCACCGAAAAAGGCGCGGTGGGAAGGCGGCTGTCCGCCATCGATATCGGTAACACCGTACTCCAGGGCCAGTTCTGCGCCAATGAGCACCTTGCCCGTTTTTGCCATTAATGCCGGATCCCGGGCCAGGGCATCGATAACCCGGCCAGTAAACTCTGGCGACTCAGTGGTCGCGGCCAGTTCGGCATATTTCTCCGGTTCCGCCTCGAATACGCGCCGGGTGCGCTCGGTCAGCAACAGGCCCATCCAGATGGACACCACCGCGACATTATAGGGTTTGAAATCCACCGCCATATCGTGAGCCATCTTGTCCACCGCCGCCTTACCGGCACCGTAGGCTGGCCCATGCATATAAATGCGCCCACCAAAGGAAGAGGTGTTGACCACCAGGCCCCCGCCGGATTCCAGCAGCAGCGGGGCCGCGTACCAGGTGGCGGTATAATGAGAGCGCATGCCCACATCCCAGATACCGGTCAGCTCCAGAGGTTTTTGCCAGAATGGCCCGACATCGGTAAGGGCATCGTGCAGCGCGGTGGCATTGTTCACCAGGATATCCAGCCTGCCCTGCTCCTCCTGAACCCGGGCAAACAGTTGCGCTACCTGCTCATCGTCACTGTGATCACAGTACACGGCAATGCCCTGTCCGCCCGCCGCGGTTACCGCCTCTGCGGTGGCCTGCACCGTCCCCGGCAGCGGCGCGTCACCCTCTTCACGGGTACGCCCGGTGACATAGACCGTGGCCCCAGTGGCACCCAGCGCCACGGCAATACCCTTGCCGGCACCACGGCTGGCCCCGGTAACCACCACCACCCGATCCTGTGTCAACGCCATATCTTATTCCTTTACCCCATGCGGGGAGTTAACTAGTATCGACGCAATATCCTAAATGTGCGAGCCCCGGGCGCCAAGTGGCAACAGCTGTGTACTGTCCAGAATATTATGCTATTGGCCACAAACCTGGCGCCAGGGGGCTGGTGTGGCCTGTCCTGTCGCTAATGCTGCTGTGCCTGTGGTCCACGCCCGGCCTGGCTGTTGCGCCCGCCGACACACGCCAGGCCATGCACGAGCGCTCGCCGCAGTGGCTGCGCGCGGTGGGGCGATTGCAGGTACCCGGCAACCGCTATCGAGATGGCCACTATCGCCACCAGACCGAGGATTGCAGCGCCACGCTGATCGCCAGCAGTGGCAGTCAGCGCGCCAATACCATCATCACCGCCTGGCACTGCCTGGAGTTCTACCGCGACCTCAGCGAACCCATCAGTTTCACCCTGAAAAGCGCTGCGGGGAACACCATCTCCAGGGAGGCTTATCGACTGGCTGACGGGGGAGGCATGCACGGCGACTGGGCGATACTGAGACTCTATCAACCGGTGGCGCAGCACGAGATTGCCGGGATAAAGGTAAGCCCCGGGCGTGCGGACCCGGAATTACCCATCACCATGGCCGGTTATTCCCGCGACGACGGGATAGGTCTACAGGGAAAGCAGTTGACCTACGATGCAGATTGCCGCATCACGGCACAGGCAACAGACAGTACTGACAGCAACTGCAATGCCCACAAGGGTGCCTCCGGGGGGGCGGTGATACAACTTTCACCCGAGGGAGAAGCCCTGTTTTGCGGGGTGGTCTCCAGGGGAGACAGCGAGGGTCTGAGCATCTACGTACCGGTATCGCGCTTTCGCAGTGCGCTAAGGCAGCACCTGAACTAGACACAACTGGCTCAATCGGTGCAGACACCCTTTTCTATCTGCACAGTGGCATGGTCCACCTTGAATTTTTCCATCAGCCGCGCATTGATTGCCTTGAGCAGCGCATCCGCGTCGGCGTCCTCTTGAATACGTGCATGCAAGGTAACCAGGGGACGTTCCTGGTTCAGGGACCAGGTATGAACATGATGTACGTCATCCAGCCCGTCGATATTGCCCAGCAGGTCTGATTTGATCTGCGCCGGCTCCAGCCCGGGCGGAGCGCCTTCCATCAGAATATGCGCGGATTGCCGGGCAATAAACCAGGCTGAACGCAATACCAGCAGCGCCACCGCTATGGACAGCAGTGGATCGATGGGTGTCCAACCCGTCCAAATAATAACCCCGGCCGCGATGATTGCGGCCACTGAGCCCAGCAGATCACCCAGCACATGCACGGCGGCGCCCTGGATATTAAGATTTTCCTTGGACCCGCCATGCAACAACCAGAAGGCGACGCAGTTCACCAGCAGGCCACCCACGGCGATCCACAGCATAATGCCCCCCATGATTTCCACCGGGGCGAATAGCCGCTGCACCGCTTCCACCAGGATCCACAGTACCAGCGCCAGCATGGCGATGCCGTTGACAAAGGCGGCCAGCACCTCGCCGCGATGGTAGCCGTAGGAGCGCGAGGTATCAGCGGGCCGCTGTGACAGCCTGAAGGCGAGCCAGGCGAGGCCAAGTGCCGCGGTGTCTGTGGCCATATGTCCGGCATCGGCAATCAGTGCAAGGGAGCCGGATATCAGACCGCCAACGACCTCCGCCACCATAAAACCGCCAGTAAGCCACATGGCGATAAAAATGCGACGCTCGTTGTCCCGACTCACCTCGGGTGCGTGATGATGTCCACCGTGCTCATGCTGGTGGTGAGGATGCTGTGAATGTGCGTGCTGTTCGACCAAGCGCTATCCGGGAACACCAGCAAGGGCCATATTGATCACAGGGAGGACGCCAGCGACCTGAGTCGGGAATGAATTTCATCCTGGGATAAACCCAGGATCTGTCCCGCCATATTGATCGCTTCCATCTCACCCGTCTCCAGCTGTTGGTCGACTGCAGCGACCTCCAGCAGCGACCTGAGCACATCCTGCTTTTCGTCAACCGACAGTGCCAGGGCAGCTTTTTTCAGGGTCAGCACGACATCTGCATCGTTGGCCAGGGACATTATCGCACTGGAGAGTCTCTCCAGCGTGGCAGCACTTCTATCCTGGTAGCGTTGTGAGAGCAGCGCAATCATTTTATCGCTTTCGAGGTGGGATATGTCGCTATCTCCCTTGGCGACCATTACCAGGAGCGTGGCGAGCACGTCACACACGGCAATCGTATCGCACTGCTCACCCTCACCAATGATCAATTGGCTGCCGCTGAAATGCGGCTGGGATTCTGTATCATCCATGCCGGGCACCCTCCCGCGCTGCGACTACTCCGGCAGAGCTACCGCCTCTTTGACTTTCTCCATATCAACGGAGTCAGCCGCTTTTTCCTTGTCCACTGAATCGTAAGCTTTCTCATAGTCTACCTCGCCACTACTAACGGCTTCCTTCATCTGGTCCGTGTCGACGGATTCAACCGCCTTGTCCTGATCAACCGCCTCTACTAATTTACCCATATCCTGCCCAAAAGCGACGGCGCCCAGGGGAAGCAGTAGCAAAATAGCGGTCTGACATATCAGCTTTTTCATGATTTTCTCTGTAGTGTTGCGGGCAAGCGCCCTGTAGCTGTCCACACTGTTATAGTCATTTTCGCTGCGGATGGAAAGGGAAAATTTGTCTGAGAACCGCTAGTTCAGCACGGCGCGGCGCCCATACGCTGCACACTCACTTCCATCCACGTTAACGGCACGGGGTCACCGAACTGCGTGAATATTGCCACATCGGCCGCGTCTCGACCGTAGGCTATGGCAACCCGCCCTCCATCCAGGCTGAACTGAGTGGGGTCAAATGTGTACCAGCGCCCCCCTACATATGCCTCGAACCAGGCGTGCAGGTCCATCGGCACCAGACCCTCAAGGTGGCCTACGACCATGCGTGCGGGTATCGACAGGGCGCGAGTCAAAGAGATCGCCAGGTGTGTCATGTCCCGACACACAGCATCGCTACAGCCATCGACCTCGCGGGCGCTGCGCAGGATTGAACCACTGCCCGGTGTGTAGCGAATCGTCCGCGCAATATGGTCAACAATCGCGCGAACCTGATCCCAGCCCGGCAGGTACCCGGCCGTCAGGTCGTGGGCCATCTCGTAGAAGCAATCGGACTCGCAATAGCGCGACGGTAAAAGGAAGGGCAGCACCTCCTCGGGCAGGAATTGCACCTCTACGAACGGCGCGCCAGCTGCGGCATCCGCAGCGGCCGGGCACTCAATGTCCGCGCTGGCATGCACCGAAAAAGAACCCGCCGGCGCGACAAGGCGCTGGCACAGATTCCCGAAAGCGTCGGTGAATTCGACTACCGGCACGCTGGGTGCGAGCATATATTCCTCACGGCCAATCCACTGCTGCCAGCCACTTCGTGGGCGCAGCATAAACAGAAAAGGCGTGGCCACCTCGGCGTTGAATTCAAGTCGTGTAGAAGTGCGCAACCACATGATAGGTTCCCTGGAAACTGTCGCGATTTTGAGAAGCAAGATAGAGGAGAGGGGCGATTACACCGCTGCCGACCGCCGATTTCTACCAGCTCGCCAGGTATCCCGGTCCTTAGGAAATCTCCTTTTCGTTAGACTCCCCCGATAATAGACCGAATCAGCAACGCTTAGATAGACCTACCACTATCATCCATTGGAGAAACTTGTCACCTTTTCAATTTCGTACAAAGCATCAGAAATATCGGCCATTTTGCCATTGATGATGGTTTGCGCGTCGCTCAGGCCTTTATTGTAGTAAAAGGCGCCTATCTGTTCTGAGATAAAATCCAGGAAGAACTCGCAGTCAAACTGGCCGATGTCCTGGTCCAGTTCTGTAGTGAAATAGGTTTTCAGTTTTTGCACCAGAATCTCTTTCTCTTCCCTGGAAAACTTTATATCGGACATTGCATACTCTCACTGGTGCTATATGGTTTTTGGGGTATCCTCTGCTCAGGCAACTTCGACTTGTGACCTGAACTAGTGGAGATAAAAACATGACAACCCTACGCGTATTTCTCGCATTATCAACCGTGCTTATCTATGCCATCTCACTGTACGCCGCACAAAAACAAGGCATCAATTGGCCAGCAGTCTATTTTGGCGACTTGCTAAATATGGACTGGAGATCCCAATTCAATTTTGACTTTCTGGTTCACCTGTTACTGTTAGCGACCTGGATATCATGGCGGGAAGGCTTGACACCCAAGGGACTGGCATACGGCTTCCTAAGTATTTTTATGGGCGGAATGTTCGGCTTCCCATACCTGTTGATCGCCACTTATCATGCCAAAGGCGATGCAAGAAAAATTCTACTGGGCGTTCATGCGCAAAACCAGCAGGCCACCGCTTAACAGAACTGCTTTTCCCATCCAAGCCCTCGTTCCGCGCCATAAAAGCAACATCCAACACACAGGCCGAAATCAAGGATCTGGTCGGGAAGAAACAATCTCTCTAGTGGCCAAAGCTAGCCTTCAGGCAACTGACGTTCCGGCGGCGCCGCTCCAATATGGCCCTCGCCCCGCAGCGCCGCCAGTTCTATCTGTTTCTGACGCTCGCTGAAGCGCGCTCTCTGGTCGTCGGTGAGGCGATCATAACAAAGGGGACAGCAGATCCCTTTCTGGTACTTGTCTGAACGCTTGTCCTGCTCAGTTATCGGGTGACGACAGCCATAGCACTGATCGTACTGCCCTTTCTGCAGCTTGTGGTCCACCGCCACGCGATTATCAAAGACAAAGCACTCCCCTTCCCAGGTGCTGTCTTGCGGGGGCACCTCCTCCAGGTATTTGAGAATACCGCCCTGCAGGTGGTAGACCTCGGCAAAGCCCTCCTCGAGCATAAAAGCCGAAGCCTTCTCACAACGTATGCCGCCGGTGCAGAACATCGCCACTTTCTTGTGTTTTTCGGGGTCCAGGTGACTGCGCACATATGCCGGGAAATCCCGGAAACTCTGTGTGTGGGGGTCTATGGCCCCGCGAAAAGTACCGATACCGTACTCATAGTCATTGCGGGTATCAATAAGCAGCACCTCCGGATCGTTCACCAGGTCATTCCAGTCACCCGGGGCCACATAAGTTCCCACCCGGGAATTGGGGTCTATCCCCTCAATTCCCATAGTCACGATCTCACGCTTCAGCTTTACCTTCATACGGTAAAACGGCAGGTGATCATCGAAAGACTCCTTGTGCTCCAGATCCGCCAGGCGGGGATCGCCGCGCAGGTAGGCGAGCACCTGGTCAATCGCCTCGCGCGTACCGGCGATGGTGCCGTTGATGCCCTCATGCGCCAGCAAAATCGTGCCGCGGGCACCCGATGCGATACAAGCATCCAGCAGCGGCTCGCGCAACTCGTGAAAATCCTCAAGCGTGACAAATTTGTACAACGCCGCCACAACAATCTCAGTCATGCCTATACCTGCTTTGACTCTGCCTTGCTGCCACCCAGGCAGTCCGGGGACTGCGGCGCAGCCTGCTGCCGTTCCCGCCACTCATCCGGGGTGTAGGTATGCAGGGCCAGCGCGTGCACGGGGCCTTCCAACTGCGCGGCCAGTGCCGCGTAGACCTGCTGGTGACGGGCTACCTTGCGCTTGCCGTCGAAGGAGGGACTCACCAGCACCACCTTGAAGTGGGTCTCCGAATTCGGGGGCACACTGTGCTGGTGGCTCTCGTTCAAAACCTCGAGAAAATCCGGATTGAACCGCTGTAAAAGCGCTTCAATCTCCTGTTGCACAATCATAAACGTCTCCGTAAAAATGGGCGGATTATACCTGAGCCAATAAACAGGCAAAAGTCGGGGCCCACATCATGCGGGCTTGCGTCGCCGGGTCGCCCGAAATTGCCCTGGTGTAAGCCCGGTCCACTTCTTGAATGAGCGGTGAAAGGCACTGGGATCAGTAAAGCCCATTTGCAGCGCCACCTCGTTGATAGACAGGTCAGGCCGATCCAGGCAGAGCTTGGCTGCCTCACAGCGGGCGTCGTCCTTGAGCTGCTGGAAAGTGGTGCCCTCCCGCTTCAGCCTGCGCCGCAGAGTGGGTGCGGATACATTCAGCGCACTACTGATGGTCTCAAAGCCGGGAAAGCCCTCACTGAAATCGTGCCCTATCATTGCTTTTACCTGGGCGGACAGGTTGTCCGCGTCGGGGCGATTCTCCATCATCAGTAATTGATAGGGCGCTGTACGCAGGAACTCCCTTAGCGAGTGCTCGGTGTGCACCACAGGCCAGGAGAGGCAGGCACTGTCAAAATACAGCAGATCGTGAGGCTGGTTAAAGTATAATGGGCAACCAAACAGTGCCTCATATTTCTCCAGGCGCTCGGGCACGTCACCGGTAAAATCAACCCGCTTAAGCTCCAGCGGCCGCCCACACAGCCAGCCAAAAAAACGATGCCACATGGATAAGCCATAGGCGTCTGCAGCTGCCACACGGGGTTTGTCCCGACCTCGCAAAGTGCGGTAGCCCACACGGGCAAACTGGTCACTGAAATTGACATAAAGTTGGCTGCGTTCATCAAAAAAGGTGCGATAAAACTCCGAAGCGCGTTGTATTGCCTGTCCCAGGTTGTCGCAGGAAATTATGCAATAGCACATCATGCGAAAGGCACCGGGCGCCACCAGTTCACTGCCGGTAGTACCGAAGGTCTCGTCCTGCAGCAGGCTCAACACACTCTGGTAAATCCGCGAGTACTGCATGGCGCTGATTTCCCCGCGGTAGGCCGCATCGGACTCATCCATGGGGTCAAAGTCTACACCTGCATCCTGCAACACCGCGCTGAAGTTGTACCCACGGTCACCCACCATACGCAGCAGGGTTCGCACAAAGCGTGTTGGCACGCGATCACTCATAAAGTTTTATTTACCCGGCCATAATCGCCCGGTATCTTACCAGAAGCGGACACTGCTGGCGTAAATATGCAGACAAGACCCACAGCGCCTCAGGGCGTATACTAGGATCAGGTTACAGACGGGAAACGGCCCATGGAAAAGCGCTACAACGTCTATTTTGCCGGCCAGCTCCTGCCGGGGCAGGATTCAGCCGCCGTGCGGGAAAAGCTGGCCAGCCTGTTTAAAGCAGATCAGGCCACGCTGGACAAACTGTTCAGTGGCAAGGCGCAATTGATCAAGCGCGACTGCGATCAGGCGACTGCCGCGAAGTACAAACAGGCCATGGAGAAAGCGGGGGCACAGCCACTGATCAAAGCTGCAGCCGAAAACAACACAGCCGCGAAGCCAGAACCCGCCGCGGCCAAGCCGATGAGCGCGGCAGAGCGAATCGCAGCGTTGGCCGCCGCACCCGACAAACAGAGTTACCGTTCGGCGCCAGAGACCGAAACAGCAAATAGCGGCGCGGCTGCAGCGCAGGATGACGCAGAAGACTTCGGCCTGGCCGCGGCCGGGGCGGATGTGCTGCGCCCCGAGGAGCGGCCGCAAATCGTGACCGCGGAAATTGATACCTCCGGCCTGACTGTAGACGAAGCGGCGCAACGCCTGTCACAGGAACCACCCCCTCCCCCAGCGGCCCCGGACACCAGTCATTTGGTAATGGGAGAAGTGGGCGACAGCATCCCCAACCTCGCTTCCGATGAGACACCACTATCACCCAATACCGACGCTATCGAACTGGCGCCCGCCGGCACTGACTTTGCAGATTGCGCCCCGCCGGACCCGGAGCCGCCGGAACTGGACCTGTCGGCGATAGACCTGGCGCCTGCTGGAACCGACGTGCTGGATGAACAATATCGGCGCCGTGCACAGGCCAAGGCACCCGATACGGACCATCTCTCACTGGAGGAATGAATTGGCAGACCCGGGCCGCCTGCCAATTCAGGACAGGTTCACACGCACCATCAATCCCGGGTTATTGGTCGCCAGTTCCAGCGAACCACCATGATAGTGGGCGATGGCCTGTGCCAGACTCAGCCCCAGCCCATGCCCCGGCTGCTCTGAGCGACTGGACTCCACCCGGTAGAAACGACGGAATACATTCTTGTGTTCCTGCACCGGGATTCCCGGGCCGGAGTCGGCAATCACCACGGTATGCCCCACCTCACTTCCAGCGCCACCCAACAGGCTCACACTGATCTCGCCCTGCTGCGGCGTGTATTTCACCGCATTATCCAGCAAATTGGTAAACATCTGGAATAGCAGATCTGCCTCTCCGCGGCAGTTCACAGGCCTGGGGGCATCAAGCCGCAGCGCTATACCACGCTGCTGGGCCAGCGGTTCGTAGAATTCAACTACATCGCGCAGCAAAGCCTGCAGGTCGACCTCGCCACCGCCCGCCAGGCGGCTCCCTGACTCCAGTGTTGAAATCCGCAGCAGGGCATTGAAAGATGCCAGCAAATCATCACAGTCCTCAATAATACGATCCACGTCCTGGCCCTGCTGCGAGGATTCCAGGCCTTCCCTTAACTGGCTCAGTTTATTGCGCATGCGGGTCAGCGGGGTGCGCAGGTCATGGGCGATGTTGTCGGATACCTGGCGCACCGCGGTCATGAGCTCTTCGATGCGCGAGAGCATACGGTTGAGGTTTGCGGCCAGCTGGTCGAAATCGTCCCCGCTGCCGCTCGTGGGCACGCGCCGGGACTGGTCTCCTTCCATGATCTCGCGGCCGGTCTGGTTGATGGCCTCGATTCGTCGCTTCTCCCCGGCGCTCATCAGGATACCCACACCGAGGGCGAGTGCGGCGGTGATGGCG
>JARFQU010000150.1 GCA_029287595.1 Halioglobus sp.
GTTGCTTTTGCGACGTATTGCAGGGATTCAGGGGTTCTGGATTGGCGCAAACGCCTATGCAGATGGCGCCGTATCCCATGCGCTGGATGCTGTCGTTACGTAAAATACCGGGTCTTGTGCGGCAACCCGGGAATTATTGTAATGACTGACAAAGTACTGCGCGTAGGGGGTGCCAGCGGCTTCTGGGGCGATGCCGCCCGCGCCACACCTCAGCTGTTGAACTGCCCACACCTGGACTACATCGTTTACGATTACCTCGCGGAAATTACCATGTCCATTATGGCCCGCGCCCGGGCCAAGGATGACAGCAGAGGCTATGCCGTGGATTTCGTCACAGCGGCGATGAAGCCCAACCTGGGCCTGATCGCCGAGCGCGGCATAAAAGTCGTATCCAACGCCGGCGGCGTCAATCCCGAGGCCTGCACACAGGCCCTGCGCGCCGTCATCGCAGAACAGGGCCTGGAGCTGAAAGTGGCCTGCGTGACTGGCGATGACCTTATGGACAGCGCCCAGGCACTGCAAGCCAGCGGCACCACTGAGATGTTTTCCGGTGAAGCCTTCCCGCCGGTAGAGAAGCTACTGAGTATCAACGCCTACCTGGGTGCTTTCCCCATCGCCCGCGCCCTGGAAATGGGCGCTGATATTGTGGTGACCGGGCGCTGCGTGGACAGCGCCGTTACCCTGGGGGCCTGCATCCATGCTTTCGGTTGGGGCCGCGACGACCTCGACCAGTTGGCCATGGGCTCCCTGGCTGGACACATCCTGGAGTGCGGTCCCCAGGCCACCGGGGGTAATTTCACCGACTGGGACCAGGTGCCCGGGATGTCGGATATGGGCTACCCCATTGCGGAAATCAGCGCTGACGGCAGCTTCGTCTGCACCAAGCCGGAGGGCAGCGGCGGCCTGGTCAACGTGGGCACCGTCAGCGAGCAGATGCTGTATGAGATTGGTGACCCCCAGGCCTATCTATTGCCCGACGTGGTTTGCGATTTCTCCACCGCCCGCATCGAACAGATTGGCGACAACCGGGTAAGGGTCAGCGGCGCCAGGGGCCGCCCCGCTCCGGATACCTACAAGGTCAGTGCCACCTACGCCGATCAGTTTCGCGGCGGCACTTATATGACCTTCTACGGTATCGATGCTGACAAAAAGGCCCGCGCCCTGGGAGAAGCCGTGTTTGAGGCATCGCGCAGAGTGTTCAAGGCCTTCGGCCTTCCCGACTTCAGCGAGACCAGCATCGAGTTGATCGGGGCTGAAAGCCAGTACGGCGCCTTCAGGGAAATTTCCGGCAGTCGCGAGGTCGCGATGAAAATCGCAGCCAAGCACCCGGAATCCATGGGCATTGGCATTATGCTCAAGGAGGCCGTGGGCCTTGGCCTGGCCACCCCGCCCGGACTGAGCGGTTTTGCCGGCAGCCGGCCCAGCCCCTCCCCGGTGGTGCGCCTGTTCTCCTTTACCATCGCCAGGGCCAGGCTGCAGGTCAGCATCCAGATAGGTGACGACAAGATCGCCTGCGATGAGACCCAGGGCAAAGCGCTGGATGCCAGTGCAATTGCGCGACCGGCAAACCCTGTGACAGATTATACACAGGACATGGTAGCCGTACCCCTGGTCGTCCTGGCCTGGGGTCGCAGCGGCGACAAGGGCAGCAAGGCCAATATCGGCATCATCGCCCGGCAGCCGCAATACCTGCCCTATATCTGGGCCGCGCTGAGCGAACAGACCGTCACCGAACGCTTTGCCCACTTCCTGGAAGACACCGCGGCCGGCAATGTGGAGCGCTTCTTGCTGCCCGGTGCCAACGCCATCAACTTCCTGCTACACGATGTACTGGGCGGCGGCGGTGTTGCCAGCATCCGCAATGACCCCCAGGGCAAGGGCTATGCGCAGTTACTGTTATCCACCCCCGTGCCGGTTCCGGCCGCCATCGCGGAGACGCTTCAATGACCGTATTTAATTCCAGGATCAACACCAACTCCGACGGCTTTCGCAAAAATCGCGAGGAGATGCTGGCGCACATCAACAAGCTGCAGGAGCTGAACGCCCGCGGTGCGATGATTTCCGAAAAGCGCAAGCCCCGCTTCGAAGCGCGCGGCCAGTTGACCCCACGGGAACGGCTGGCGCGACTGCTGGACCCCGGCATGCCGTTCATGACCGTTGGCAATATTGCCGGCTACCTGCTGGATACGGAAGACCCGGATAAATCCATCCCCGGCTCCACCATTATTTCCGGCATCGGCTTTATCGCCGGGGTGCGCTGCATGGTAGTTGTCGATGACAGTGGTATCCAGGCCGGCTCCCTGACCACTGCGGGTGGCTACCGCGTCCGCCGCTCTGAGGAGATTGCGCTGCAGCAGAAACTGCCTTTTGTCCACCTGGTAGAGAGCGCCGGCGGCGACCTGCTCAATTACACGGTAGAAGGTTTCTCCCAGGGCGGCGCCCTGTTTGGCAACCTGGCCAAACTCAGCAAGGCCGGCATCCCGGTTATTTCTATTCTGCACGGCTCGTCCACCGCCGGCGGTGCCTATATGCCAGGACTCAGCGACTATGTAATCGCCGTGAAGGGTAACGGTCGCGCTTTCCTGGCCGGACCGCCGTTACTCAAGGCGGCGACCGGGGAAATCGCCACCGAGGAAGAACTGGGCGGCGCCGAGATGCACGCCAGCGTTTCCGGGCTGGCTGAATATCTGGCTGAAAACGATGGCCAGGGGGTGCAGATGTGCCGCGAGCTGATGCATCGTCTGCAGTGGAACAAGGACTGCGCCACACCCAACCGACGCAGTTACCGTGAGCCCCTCTATGATGCAGACGAGCTGGCCGGTGTGATCCCCTGCGACTACCGCAACCCCTACGACATGCGGGAGCTGGTGGCGCGGGTGGTGGACGGCTCCGACTTCATGGACTTCCAGCCGCGCTACGGCTCAGCCACGGTGTGTCTGCAGGCAGATATCTTCGGCTTGCCCTGCGGCATCATCGGCAACAACGGCCCCATCGATCCCGATGGCGCGAACAAGGCTACGCATTTCCTGCAACTGTGCGACCAGGCCAACATCCCGATGCTGTTCCTGCAGAACACCACCGGCTATATCGTGGGTACCAAATCCGAGCGTGCCGGCATGATCAAGCATGGCTCCAAGATGATCCAGGCCGTGCGCAATCTGGAAGTACCGCGCATTACCCTGATGACCGGCGCCAGTTTCGGTGCCGGCAACTACGGCATGTGTGGCCGCCACTTCGACCCGGACTTCCTGTACACCTTCCCCAATGCACGCACCGGGGTGATGGGCGGCGAGCAGGCCGCCAAGACCATGTCCATGGTCGCGCGGGGCAAGGCCACCGCCATGGGGCAGGAACCCGACGAAGACGTCCTGGCCAAGCAGGAAGCGTACCTGGCCAACATGTTCGACAGCCAGGCCGGCGCCTTTTATACCTCGGGCCACATGATGGATGACGGCATGATAGACCCGCGCGATACACGCAAGACCCTGGGCTTCCTGCTGGAGACCGTGTGGGAGACGCGACACCGCACAGTGCGCCCGAACAGCTTCGGCATAGCGCGGATGTAATACGGCGTTAGCAACAGGATTATTTGGAGAAACTGAGATGACAGCACTACCGGAAACCAAAGACCTGATCCTGGAACGCCAGGGCAGCGTTCTGACTATCTGGTTCAATCGGCCCGAGGCCAAAAACGCCCTGTCCGGCGACATGGTCGACGAACTCAGCGCGGTACTGGATGCCACCCGCGAGGACCGCAGCCTGCGCACTATCATCCTGCGCGGCAAGGACGGCTTCTTTTGCGCCGGCGGCGACATCAAGGGCTTTAAATCAGGCCTACAGGGCGGCGCACCGACAGAAGAAGATGTGGCCCGCGGCAACCGCAGCTTCGGCGACCTGATGATCAAACTCAATGAGCAGCCCCAGGCCGTTATCATTCTGGTGGAGGGCGCGGCCATCGGCGGCGGCCTGGGCCTGGCCTGCGTTGGCGATGTCACTATTGTCACCCGCGAGGCAAAATTCCGCCTCAGCGAAACCAGCCTGGGGATTCCCCCGGCGCAAATCGCCCCCTTTGTTACTGAGCGCGTGGGCCTGACCCAGGCCCGGCGGCTGATGCTGACCGGCGCGCGTTTCAAGGGCGAGGAAGCGGTGCACTACGGTATTGGCCACATCCTCGCCGAAGACAGTGCCGACATGGAAGCCAGATGCGCGCAGGTACTGGAGCAGATCGCCCTGTGTGCACCCACGGCCAACGCGGTCACCAAGAGCATTGTGTTCGAAACCACCCGCCGACCACGCCCCGAGGCACTTGATTTCGCCTCCCGCGGTTTCGCCTCCTGCATGCTCAGTGATGAAGGGCGCGAGGGCGTGGCCGCCTTCGTGGAGAAACGTAAGCCGTCCTGGGCCACTGAATAAGTTCTGGAGATACCGATGACAAGATTTACCAGCATACTGGTGGCCAACCGCGGCGAAATCGCCTGCCGGGTGCTCCGCACCGCCAAGGCCCTGGGGTATCGCACCGTGGCGGTGTACTCCGAGGCCGATGCCAAGGCACCCCACGTGCTAATGGCAGACGAGGCGGTCTGTATCGGCCCCAGTCCGGTCAATGAGTCCTACCTGGTGCAGGAAAAGATTCTCCAGGCGGCCCAGGCCAGTGGCGCCGAAGCCATTCACCCGGGCTACGGTTTTCTCAGTGAAAACGCAGATTTCGCCAGGGCAGTGGAAGATGCCGGGCTGGTCTTTGTCGGTCCCAGCCCGGATGCCATCCACCTGATGGGTAACAAAGCCGAGGCCAAGCGCCGCATGATTGCAGCCCAGGTGCCCTGTGTTCCCGGCTACGAGGGCGCGGACCAGAGCGACGAGGTACTGCTGGCAGAGGGTGACAGGATTGCCCCACCACTGATGGTAAAAGCTGCCGCGGGCGGCGGTGGCCGCGGCATGCGCCTGGTTCACGACAGCGCTGAGCTGGCCAATGCGATCGACCTGGCCAGGGCAGAGGCCCAATCCGCCTTCGGCAGCGGCGAGCTTATTCTGGAAAAGGCCATTATCCGGCCGCGCCATGTGGAGGTGCAGGTATTTGCCGATACCCAGGGCAACACCATTCACCTGGGTGAGCGCGACTGCTCGGTGCAGCGCCGCCACCAGAAGGTGGTGGAAGAGGCGCCCTGTCCGGTAATGACAGAAGAACTGCGCGCGGCAATGGGCGCCGCAGCGGTAGCCGCGGCCCAGAGCATCAATTATCGCGGTGCCGGAACTGTGGAGTTCCTGCTGGACGAAAGCGGAAAATTTTATTTCCTGGAAATGAACACGCGTCTGCAGGTAGAACACCCGGTTACCGAATTGATCACCGGACTGGACCTGGTGGCACTGCAACTGCAGGTCGCCCAGGGCGAGCCGCTGGGCCTGACCCAGGAAGACATCAAACTGGAAGGCCACGCCATCGAGGTACGCCTGTACACGGAGGATCCCACCCAGGATTTCCTGCCCACTTCCGGCCCGGTGGACCTGTGGTCACCCCCCGGCGGCACCGGCATTCGCGTGGACAGTGGCATCTGCACCGGCCAGGAAATTTCCCCTTTCTATGACCCGATGGTGGCCAAGATTATCGCCAGTGGCCCCACCCGGGAGATTGCCAGGCTGCGCCTGATTGAGGCGCTCAAGGAAACGGTATTGTTTGGCACACGACACAACCGGGACTTCCTGGTCGCCTGCCTGGAAAAGGAATGCTTTGCCGCGGGACAGGCCACCACGGCGTTTATCACCGAAGAATTTGCCGAGGGCGAGATTGCCGATCCACAACCCGCCTTCTCAGACAGCGCGGTAGCGGCTGTGATTGAACTGGCACTGCAGCACGCTGATCTCTATAGCAGCAGTGTGATGGTGGCACCGCAACTGCGCGACTGGGCCAGCGCCAGCCCGCTGATATCGCGCAAGCAATACAGACACGGTGAGACGGTGCACGACCTGTCGGTAATGCCGCTGGGTAATTCGCGCTATCGGGTGTTCGACGCCAGCGAATCGGCGGTTGTCGAACTGTTATCCCTGGAGGGCAGCACGGCGCACGTGGGCATCGATGACAGCCAGCATATCGCCCGCTTCCACTTGCCAGAAGTGGGCAAGCTATACCTGTCCATAGACGGGCGCGCTGCCCAGTACCGCGACACGATTCGCCTGGATGGCGTGCAGGACCAGGCCGGGGGTAGCGGCAGCGTCATTGCGCCCATGCACGGTCTGCTGCTGGAAGTACGGGTGACAGCGGGGGACACCGTGGAGCAGGGAGAAACCCTGGCCGTACTGGAAGCGATGAAAATGCATTACGAAATCGTGGCGGAGGCCGCTGGAGAGGTGAAGGAGGTACTGGCGCAGGCCGGCAACCAGGTCGCCGCCGATGACCTGTTGATGGCTATCGAAGTGACTGAATAATGGTGGCGATAAGCAAGATTTGCGCTGCTGCAGCGCTGATAATGTCACCCTAGCCGCGAAACCGCGTTCGATAAGCAACTGGCGGCATGCCCGCCCAGCGTTTAAATGCAGTACGAAAACTGCGCGCCTCCGCATAGCCCAGCAGCCTGGCAATACTGTCCACTCCCAGCTCAGTGGACGTCAGGTAACGGCGCGCCTCTTCATAGCGGACTTCATCCAACAAGCCCTGGTAAGACAGCCCCCGCGCCTGCAGGTGCCGGCGCAGGGTCCGCGAGCTAAGGTTAAAATGTGACGCCACCTGCTCCAGGGTTGGCACCGAGCCCTCACCCACCTGTATCAGGCTCTTTATGGTGCCTGCCAGGCCGCGGTCCTGGGCCAGAGCCGAAATACTCTGGCGACACAGGTCACGGAACAGCTGACTGTACTCGGGCTGGGGATGCGGCAGGCGCCGTGACAATAGGTCCCGGGACAGCAACAGGGAGTTGCGCCCCTGGCCAAAAGCGACAGGGCAGCCAAAAACCTCTCGATAAGCGCTGTCATCGGGGGCCCGATTCTGGTGGGACATCAGCACCGCCGCAAACTGCACAGGCTCGCCCACCAGGTCGTTAAAAAGCGTGTGCAGTGAAGCAAAGGTACTCTCTATTTCCAGTGCCTCCGCCTCGGCATGCACTGCAGTGGGAAATATTGTCAGGCACTTACAGGGTGCCCCGGCCAGTGATTCTGAGGTCAGCCTGCTGTGCGAAGCCCAACTCACCAGGGGCGCAAACTCACTCAGCAACTGTAAGGCTTCGTTGAACGTAGTGGCGCCCATCATCGCGTGACCGAGCATGCCATAGTTGGGCAGGGACAGCCGTGCGCCCGTGCGCAGACCCAGTAAGGGGTCCCTATTGTACTGGGCAATACGCGTATACAGCTGCAGTTCCTGCGCCAGGGTCAGGCGTTGGGCCGGGTTATCCAGCAAGCGCGATGACACACCGGTTCCGGTGATCAGTTCCTCCAGACTCACACCCTGTTGATCGACCAGGTCACGCGCCATCAGCCTTATCTCGTAACTGTTCAGCAACTGTCGTTTGCCACCATGGGCAGTTGACGTATCGCCAGCCATCAGGGTCATTTTAGGCCGCCTTGTTGTCCGTTTTTATCCCCCAATTGTCCCCTATCGGCTCTGCACAATCCAGCGTTCAGGCTCTATGCTCTTAATTTGCGGCAGCTGCGGAGTTTCCACCCCAAACATGAAGAACCGGTACGATGCCATAGTCATTGGCGCGGGACACAATGGCCTGACCAATGCGGCCTACCTGGCAAAGTCCGGGTTGGATGTTCTCGTCGTGGAAAAAAACGATTACATCGGCGGCGCCGCGGTAAGTCGGGAACTGCACGAGGGCTGGCTGTACTCCAATTGCTCTTATGTCTGCAGCCTGTTACGCCAGTCCATACACCGCGACCTGGACCTGACCCGTCACGGCCTGATGATTGTGCCTTACTCCGGCACCACTAATTTCACCCGCACCGGTGACTACATTGCCGAGTATGGCGATCACGCCATGCAGTACCGGGAGATCAAGCGCCACTCACTGCGCGATGCGGATGCCATGCATCGCTATGAATCGGACCTGATGCGCTATGCAAAGCTGATCCGCCACTTTCTGCTGCGCACACCGGCTGACCCAACGTCGCTCAAGCCCAGGGATCTTGGAGAAATGATCTTCATGGCGAAAAAGTTCGCCAACATGGGCGAAGAGCAGGTCTATGAGTTTATTCGTTTCATGACCATGAGCGCCGGAGATTTCCTGGACGAATATTTTGAAAGCGACCTGGTCAAGACCCTGTACGCGACCAGCAGCATCATCGGTACCGCGCTGGGAGTCTATTCTCCGGGCACCGCCTATGTTCTGCTGCACCACGTCATGGGTGACGTTGACGGCGCGGTAGGGGCCTGGGGCCTGGCCCGCGGCGGCATGGGCGCTATCTCCAACGCCATCGCCGGGGCCCTGCAGGAACACGGCGGCGAGATCCGCACCAGAGCACCCGTCGATAAAATTATCGTCAGGAATAATCGCGCTACTGGCGTGGCGCTGGACAATGGTGATGAGATATACGCCGATATCGTGGTATCCAACCTGGACCCCAAGCGCACTTTTACTGTCATCATGGATAAGAACGACATTCCCGCGGACCTGCACAAAAAAGCCGAGAACTTTAAAATCCGTGGCTCATCCGGCAAGGTCAATATCGCCCTCACCGGCATGCCCGATTATCCATCCCTGCCACAAGGCCACAAACTACGTAACGGTTCCTTCCAGTTCCTGGATTCAATGGAGAGAATGGAACGCGCCTACGATTGCTGGAAGCACGGGCGCTGGTCGGATGATCCCTTTATCGAAATGACACAATCCTCAATGTGGGACCCGACCCTCGCCGCCCCTGGAAATTATTTTGTGTCCTGTTTTATCCAGTACTGCCCCGCTGAAGTGGAGGGAGGCTGGACGCCAGAAAAGCGCGATGCCTTTGGCAAAACGGTCATCGACCAGATCTGTAACTATTCACCCAACTTCCGCGACCTGATCGCCCACATGGAAGTGCGCACCCCTTTTGAAATCGAAAATGAGATCGGCCTGACCGAAGGTAATATTTTTCAGGGAGAACTGACCATAGACCAGCTCATGTTCAACCGACCTTTCCCCGGCTACTCCCAGTACCGCGGGCCAGTAAAAGGCATGTATATGTGCGGCTCGGGGACGCATCCTGGCGGGGGCGTTTCTTCCGCCTGCGGCGCCAACTCCGCCCGGGAAATACTGCTCGATTTGAAGCGGCCCAACATAGTGCCGCAGGACGATGTCGATGAGTAAGCAATATGACGTCATTATCATCGGTGGCGGCCACAATGGACTCGCCTGCGCCGGTTATCTGGCCAAGGCAGGGCGCAAGGTAATGGTACTGGAGGCGGCTGCGCAGTTAGGCGGCCTCGGGGCCACACGGGAGTTTGCACCCGATTTCCGCGCTTCGGTCGCCCATACACTGCCACAATTGACCGAGCGCCTGGTGGAGGACCTGGAGTTGCAGCGCCACGGCTTCTCTATGGCGCAGGAATCTCTGGCTACCGTCGCCATGTCGGACAGCGGTGCACACATCACCGTGGCCAATGGTCAGTTGCACGGGGGGCCTGCCGGGGATACTGCGGCTTATCCAGATTACCTGCAGCGCATGAACAAGTTCGCCGCTGCAATAAATTCATTCTGGCACAAGCGCCCACCCATGGCTGGCAGCGGCGGCCTGCAGGACATTACCACCCTGGGGCAGTTCGCCTGGAAACTGCGCACCCTGGGCAAGGAAGATATGCGCGAGATGATGCGCATGATCACCCTGCCCGCCAGGGACCTGATGGACGAACATTTTGACAGCGAATTACTCAAGGCGACGCTCAGCTGGGATGCCAACGTGGGCAGCAAACTGGCCCCGCGCTCTCCCAACAACGCGGTACTCCCGCTGCTGTATCGTATGAGCGGGGATTTCGGCGGCGAGCTGCCGCTGCCTGCCGGCGGTGTGGGTGGACTGATTGATGCGCTGGCCGCATCTGCCAGCAGCAAGGGCGCAGAATTGCGCACCGGTTGCGCGGTCACCAGGGTAATCGTGGATGGCAGCCAGGCCACCGGCGTGGAGCTTGCAAACGGAGAGCTGTTTTGCGCACGCACCATCGTATCCAACGCAGACCCCAAAACCAGTTTCTTCAAACTCCTGGGGGCGAAGCACCTGGAGACACAGTTTACCCACCGCATCAACCGCCTGCGCACCGACGGATTTGTCGCCAAGCTGCATCTGGGCCTGGATGAATTACCGGACTTTACCGGCCTGGCAACTCCGGGCGACCGGATGATTCTTGCCCCCTCCATGCAGGCTATTGAAAATGCCTACGACTACGCCAAGTACGGTGATTTTGCAGAAGAACTTCCCATGGAAGTAGTGGTGCCAACAGTGCACGACAACAGCCTGGCGCCACGGGGAAAACACGTTCTGTCAGCCCAGGTGCAATACGCGCCCTACAATCTCAAGGGTGGCTGGGAGGCGCAACGAGAGCGGTTTCTGGACAATGCCCTGAACACCCTGGAACGCTACGCCCCCGGTATTCGCTCGCAAGTTGTCGCCTCTGAGCTGTTAACCCCGCTAGATCTGGAGCAGCAATTTCGGGTCACCGGTGGCCACTGGCATCACGCGGAGTTCGCTATCGATAACTGGTGGATGAATCGCCCGACCTACGGCGCATCACAGTATAAAACACCTGTGCCGGGCTTCTACCTGTGCGGTGCCGGCGCACATCCCGGCGGCGGCATCATGGGCGCCGCGGGCGCCAACGCCGCTCGTGCCATTCTGGAGGAAAAGTAAACATGCCTCTCACTGCCCATCTACAAGCTGCCGAGGATATAGAGCACGTTCGTCCCGGTCTGCTGCAGTCTCCCTTTTACAGCCGCATCAGCGAACTCAATCTTAACCAGCAATGGATTGAATGGAATGGCTACGCCTCAGCGGTTTACTACGCCGATGCCCACCTGGAGTACTTCGCCACGCGCAACACCTGCGCCGTGTTCGATGTCTCCCCCATGCGTAAATATCGCTTTAAAGGCGCGGATGTGGAGGCGATGCTGGATCGCATGGTCACTCGCGATGTCACCGCACAGGCGCTGCACACAGTGGCCTACAACGTCTGGTGCACCGATGCCGGTCGCGTGGTAGACGACGGCACCCTGTTCCGCCTGGCCGATGATGAATTTATGGTGTGTTGTGCAGATCCCTGTTTCGACTGGTTCCAGCTCAGCGCGGTAGGTTTTGAGCACGTCGAAATTACTGATATCAGCGACGAGCTGGCGGCCCTGGCGCTGCAGGGCCCCACCTCCTGCGCCCTGCTGAAAGCCATGGGCTTTAACAGTATTGAGCAGTGCAAGCCGTTCCAGATTGTAGCTTTCCCCTATGCAGATGGCGAAATCACAATTTCCCGCACGGGTTATACCGGCGACCTGGGTTACGAGCTTTGGCTGGAGCCCCGGCATGCGCTGCAGCTATGGGACGAACTGTTCAGCAAAGGAAAGCTTTACGGCATACAGCCCCTGGGTGATGAATCACTGGATATGGCGCGACTGGAAGCGGGTTTTCTCGCGCCGGATGTGGACTTTCATGGCTCCTTGCACACGGTGGATTTGCATAATGACCACTCGCCGCTGGAACTGGGCCTGGGCTGGATTATCAATTTCAAGAAAAGCCACTTCAACGGCAGAACGGCGTTACTGGAAGCCAAGGAGTCCGGCAACTACCGCCGCCTGTTGAAGCTGGATATCGAGGGCAACAAACCGGCCGTCAACAGCATTCTGTACAGCAATAAAAAGTGTACCCAGGAAATCGGCTATGTCACCTCCGCCATGTGGTCGCCGGTGGTGAAGGCCAATATCGCTTACGGCCTGGTGGATGGGAAATACGTTGATAGTGAAATCTGGGCGGAAGTCTATTATGAAAAGGAATTGCGCTGGCATCGTAACGTCGCGCGCTGTACCCGCGTTACCAGGCCGTTCTGGTCACCAGAGCGAGCCAGGGCGACACCACCGCCAGATTGCTGATTCTACCAGTGCCTAGAAACCCACATTGCCACTGGGCATGGGCGGGTAGTCGCCCGCGGTAACCCCCTTGCGCTGCACCTCATCGATGGCTTCTTCCATCAGGTCCAGGCCCTGCCGCAGAACATCCGGCGCCATATTGAGCGCTGGATACATGCGCACTTGCGCTTCATTGTCACAGATCGCCCATACTCCGCGCCGCAACATAGCGTCGCGCACTGACCGGGCAACATGGAAATCCTCCGCCACCCCTTCAGGCGCCCGGAACGAAACCCCCATCAACAACCCCAGGGTACGCACCTGCCCCACTATTTCATAACGGGACCCCCAATCACTCATACGCTGGGCCGCTAATTCACCCAGTGCCATGGACTGCTGCAGAATGTTATCGCGCTCGAATATCTCCAGTGTTTTTAGCGCAGCCGCGCAACCTCCAGGGGTCCCGGCAAAGGTACTGCCGGCCGTGGCGCGTGGATTATCGCCGAGGATTTCATCCCGCGCGGCAACGCCGGCGCAGGCTTCTATGCCACCTGAGAGGTGCTTGCCCGCCACCAGGATATCCGGTATGACATCATAATGTTCCACTGCCCACATCTTGCCGGTTCGACCCACGCCAGTGAGCACCTCATCCGCTATCATCAGCCAGTCATTCTGATCGCAAATACGGCGTATGCCCTGCATGAAGGACACACTGGGTATCCAGTTACCTCCCTCCGCCAGACCAGGCTCAATGAGGATCGCCGCAATATTTTCCGCCGGCACCACAAACTCGGTGATATGAGTTTCCAGGTACCACAGGCAGTAATCCACGTACTGCTCCTGGGTCATTCCGGCAGGAATATTTTCGGAATACGGGTAAGGGGCCTTGAGAACGCCACCGGCCCATGCCTCCATATACAGGTTATTGTCGCTGTTGTAGGCGCTCACCATCTTGGTTCCCAGACCCTCGCCGTGAAAGCAGGAGCTGAAACTGATGATATAGCGACGCCTGGTATAACACAGCGCCAGGTGAATTGCCGACTCCGCCGCCTCGGTGCCCGACACCTCAAAGCTGAACCGGGGCAAGGCCTTACCGGGCATCAACTGCGCCAGTTGCTCAGCCAACTCAATGCGCAGGGGATGCTCCCATTGGAAGCCATACTGCTTATGGGCCAGGTGTACCGCCTCGATAATCTCGGGATGACAGTGCCCTAAGGGATTGGTAGCCCAACCGTTCTGTAAATCGATAAAGCGATTACCGTCCAGGTCCCAGACGTAATCGCCCTCGGCCCGGCCCACTATCATCTGTGCAGGGGGCTTAAAACCTTTTGCGGCACTTTTTTCGCTGGCCGCCTGGTAGCGCAAGCCGTTTCGCATGTGTGGTAGCCCCCGGGACAGCAGGGCACGCGATTTATCGCCAGGCAGCTTATAGTTCACGAGGAGAACACCACAGTCTTGTTACCGCGCACTATGACCCGGTCTTCCAGGTGATGACGCAAACCCCGGGACAAAACCGCCTGCTCCACATCCCGACCGAGCCGCACCATGTCGTCCTTGTCACAGCTATGGTTCACCCTGATGACATCCTGCTCGATGATGGGTCCCTCATCCAGGTCCTCGGTCACATAGTGGCAGGTGGCGCCAATGAGTTTCACACCGCGATCGTAGGCTTTCTGGTAGGGGTTGGCCCCTATAAACGAAGGCAGGAAACTATGGTGGATATTGATAAGTCGCCCGGCAAACTCATCACATATTGACGGAGGAATGATTTGCATATAACGCGCCAGCACTACGGTGTCGGCCTGATGCCGCCTGACAATATCGGTAACCTGTTCAAACGCTGCAGATTTGTCCTCCTTGGGTACCGGCACATAGTGAAAGGGTATACCGTGCCACTCAACCATGCTGCGCAGGTTTTCGTGGTTAGAGATCACGCAGGGAATCTGGCAGGGGAGCTCACCGCTTTTCCAGCGGTGCAATATATCCGCCAGGCAGTGTGAGGCATGGCTGGCCATCACCACAACGCGCTGCAAATCAGCATTGTCGCGCACATGCCACTGCATATCGAACTCCAGCGCCAGGGGAGCGAACTCCTCCCGAAACTGTGCCAGACTAACAGCCAGCGACTCGGCACTGATAACGTTGCGCATGTAGAACCAACCCTGTTCCACATCCGTATGGTGATTGGATTCAAGCAGGGATCCGCTGCGCTGCGCAACGAACTGGGCAACCGCCGCCACAATCCCCACTTTGTCCGGGCACGATATGACCAGCGTATAGCTGGGTAATCGGTGTAGATCATTCATCGGTAGAGTGTCCTTGTTGGGCTGTCGCGCCATTTGTAATTAAATCAGAGCATATCGCGAAGACGGTAATAAAGCATACCCAATGCAACCATCTGACCACCAAACTTCTGGCCGAAGGGTATTTTGCGATGCGGCACGCCGGCAAATACGTCCATGCGTTCAAACGTTCCGGCCACCGCATCTGCCATGATTTCGCCGCAGGCGTGCGTCATGTTCACGCCATGACCACTGTAGCCCATGGAATAAAACACATTGCCGCCAATACGACCCAGCAGCGGCACGCGATTAACCACAATGCCAATCTTTCCACCCCAGGCATAATCCACGCGCTTGCTCGCCAGCTGAGGATAGATCTTGCGCAAGCGCGGCACCATGGAGCCTTCAATACTCCTGGGCTCCCGGCCCGAGTAATTACAGCGGCCACCAAACAGCATGCGACGGTCCGCCGACAGGCGAAAATAATCCAAAACCTCATTCTGGTCACAAACCGCAAGGTCCAGAGGATTGATTTCCTTAACCTCGGCTTCGCTCAAGGGCTCTGTGGCCAGAATATAACTGCCCGCAGGAAAGACCTGGCCTGACAGTGCCTTCTGCTCCAGGTGCTGATAGGCATTCCCGGCCAAAACAACAAAATCTGCGGTCACCCTGCCCTGCTCCGCGGTCACCACAGGCAGGGCGCCGTAGGTAATACCGGTCACTTTGCTGCCCTCGTGTATGGCAACGCCCAGGGCGGCGGCGGCGCGAGCTTCGCCCAGGCACAGATTCAATGGATGCAGGTGGCCGTTGCGATTATTAATCAGACCGCCCAGGTATTTGTCCGTACCCAGTAACTGTGGCAACTCCCGGGCGGGCACCAATCGCAGCTGATCCTCCATGCCGCGGGCGCACAGCGACTCATACCACGCCTGCTGGTCGTCCAGCTGACGCTGTTTAAGCGCCACATCCATATAACCGTATTTCAGGTCACAGTCGATGGCGTATTTCTTCACGCGCTCGGCAATAATATCGTGCCCGCGATAGCCCAGATCGAACAGCAAATCAGCATGGGTATCGCCCCAGGTTTTCCTCAGGGTAGCCTCGCCGGACATGCCGCCAATCATCTGGCCGCCGTTGCGCCCGGAGGCACCCCAGCTGACGCGGTTCTGTTCCAGCACGATGACCTTGTAGCCACGCTCGGCCAGAGTAAGGGCTGTGGCGATGCCGGTGAACCCCGCTCCAATCACACAAACATCCGCCCGGTGATCTCCGCGCAGCGGGGGATACACGGCATCATCATTACACGTTGCCGCGTAATAGGAAGGGCAATGCTGCTCTGCAGATGTCATAAAAACGCTCTTTTCTATATATATATTTAATTTTTTGAATGTGCATATAATGCCACTTTGAGTGCACAGTTCCAAGAGTTTCGAGCTAGCAATCAGGCCCAAAGGTTTTCAAGCATGAATGAAAAAAAATCCGGGATTAACCAGGCCATACACGCAGAACGGCGACGCCTGTTGATCGATGCCACTATGAGCGCAATCTCCGAGCACGGTCTTTCAAAACTGACCCTGGCGAAGATTGCCAGCGTCGCAGGCCTGACTGCGGGGTCAGTTAACTTTCACTTTTCCAGCAAGGAAGCGCTGCTGCTGGAGACCCTCACTTTCCTCGCCGAAGAGTTTGAGCAGAGCATAGACAAGGCACTGAAACAAGCGGGCGCAGATCCGGCAAGACGCATGACAGCGCTGTTTGAGGCATCGCTGGATCCGGATATAACAGAGCCTCGCAAAATGGCCGTGTGGTTTGCCTTCGCCTCTGAGGCGAGAGCCCGGGTCGACTACAAACGTATCTGCGGGGCCCAGGACAAGAAAATATTCGCGATCACACTAGGGCTGTGCGATGAACTCATTCATCTTGGGGGAAAACAGCACTACATGAATTCGCGCGCCATGGCCAACTCAGTGCAGGGACTTGTTGATGAAATCTGGCAGGAAATCCTATACGCCGGCAACGACTACGACCGGGATGACGCGCGCTTTTTGTATCTCTCCTTTCTGGCGAGTGTATTTCCCTGGGCTTTTGCAGCGCCAAACCAATCAGCAGCACGCGGCGAGATGTTGACTTTGCAGGATAAATCGCTACGCATTGTGCGAGCCGACAAAACGCAATTGGCAGCGACCAGTCAATTGTTCGACCTGTATCGCCAGTTCTACCAGGAGCCGGCAGATCCCAAGCTGGCGCGAAAGTTTATTGGAGACAATATCCGCAAGGATCGCTCGGTGATATTTCTGGCGCTGGATAGCACTGATCAGGCCCTGGGCTTCGTGCAGCTTTATCCGGGTTGGTGCTCGGTAGCGGCAGCGCCTCTGTGGACCCTGTATGACCTCTATGTGGATCAATCTGCACGGCAGCGCGGCGTAGGCAGAGCCCTGATGATTCGCGCGGAGGAAATGGCGCGCCAAAGCCGCGCCTGTCGCATCGATCTGGAGACCGCTATCGACAACTACAGCGCGCAGGCGCTATACGAAGAACTGGGGTATGAACGCGAAACCAGTTTTTTCAAGTACTCGCTGGAATTGCAATAAAGCCGCACTGATCCAGATAATTCAATCGGGCAATACGGTGCCGGTGCCCCGCAGGTCGGCCTGAGCCAACAGCAGTGCCTTGCGCAGCGCCAACACCATGTCATCGATCTGCTCCACCGTAATAATCAGCGGAGGCGACATAATACAGACGTTGATCAATGGCCGCACCAACAGCCCAAATTGATGGCAGTAATTATCCACCAACTCACCAATTGCATAATCCTGCGCCAACAACTTATCGCCGTGCGCATCATTTTCCACACGCATTTCTATCGCCGCCATCAAACCGATACCGCGAACATCTCCAACCAAAGGGATATCCAGCAAAGTACGCAGCTGCGCCTGGAAATACGGCCCCACCTCCCGCACATGGGCCAGGAGATCCTCCCGCTCGATAATATCCCAACTCGCCAAAGCCGCCGCGCAGGCCACAGGGTTCCCAGACCAGGTGTACCCATTGGAGTAGATATTACCATGCGCATTGTCCCCGGAGATTTCCGCAAGAAAGCGATCCGAAACGGCAAAGCCGCCCAATGGTATATAGCCTGAGGTCACTCCCTTGGCGAAGGTAATGATATCGGGCTCGACGTCAAACACTTCCCGGGAAGCAAACCAGTGGCCCAGCCGACCAAAGGCGGTGACCACTTCGTCGGCGATATAGACGATGTCATACTGCTTTACCGTCTCCCAGCAACGGCGGTTGTAATCCTGCGGCGGCACAATAACACCACCAGAACCCAGAACCGGCTCGGCGATAAAACACATGATATTTTCCGGTCCAAGCTCCAGAATTTTCGCCTCCAGCTCAGCAATCAAAAAATCACAGAAATCCTGCTCGCTCATCTCCAGGTCGTGGTAGTACTGACAGGGCGCACTGAGAAAATGCACATACTCCTGCCAGGTATCCATGGCCGTCTTATCGCGCTCCCTACCGGTAACCGACGCAGAGAGAAAAGTGCTACCGTGATAGGCATGGTCACGAGACAATATGTGCTTGCGTTGCGGACGACCCTTGATATTGTTCGCGAGCTGGCAGAGGCGAAGTGCGGAATCGACTGCGGTTGAACCGCCAGTAGTGAAGAATATTCGATTCAGGTCACCAGGGGTATGAGCCGCTATGCGAGTCGCCAGCTCCAATTCCTTGGGATGGATAACGGTGAAGGCAGTGGCATAACCAAGTTGCATGATCTGTGCCGATACGGCATCTGCGATCTCCTGCCGCCCGTAGCCGGTCTGCATACACCACATACCCGCAGGACCATCCAGCAGGCGCTGGCCCTGCTCATCGTAGATATAAGCGCCTTCTGCACGCACGATTATAGGGGTTGACGCATCTTCACCAAGAGCCGGCAGGTCACCCCAGGGGTGTAACAGGTGACGATTAAACTGCTCGCGATAGTTCATTAGCGGTTTTGAGCCGCATGGGACATGGTATCCAGGTACCAACAGACGAATTCCTGCAGTGTCGCCTCGAATTCCGGATGGTATGGACCCGGCTCGAAAAACCGGGAGTTCACGCCTTCACTGTTGCGACTGATGATGAACTCATCCTCCAGCGTCGTGTTATGCCATAGCCAGGTCAATCTATCCCTGTCGTAATCAACGCCCTCCTTCGCATCGCCATTAACAAACCAGACCACCTCCATGTCAGTGGAGGTCAGGCCACGAGGTATAAAGCGATATAAAACACAGTGGTCGGGATAGTTGAGCATGAAGGAAAGCGGCCCCATCTGGAAATCACCGGCACCGCCATCGTAACCCTGTATGTTGCCCATTAGCGGAGCCACTGGCTGGCCGTCTTCGCTACCGGTAAGATAGCCATCGAACAATCCGTAGCGACTGGTATAAGCGCAAGCGCCAAAACCCGCGGCATTCATATAGATCCCATAAAATTCTTTTCCCATGCCCTCCACCCCGGTCACCTGTTCAGTGCGATCAAGCATCGCCTGCACAATACCCGAAACCCTGGCATCAGTGTCCTTAAGGGTGTGCATGCGCGCATAGGCACGATGGGATGTGGCACAGTGATAACACTCCAGATAATTTTCCAGCACCAGCTTCCAGTTGGCATCCACCTTGTAGGTATGCTTGTGAGCGACCTTGGCATGCTCCAGGTCATAAGCACCCAGTGGCTGAGCCAGATTCGATAGAGGCCCCAGAAAATCTGCAGCGTGTGGATCACAATTTATAAATATCAGGCCCATATAGACCAGGATGCGAGCTTTTTTCAGACCGTAATCGGTGATATCAAAGTCCGCACGAGCCTCCATCTCACGGGCCGCCTTCAGACTTCCATCGGTGTTGTAAACCCAACCATGATAGGGACAAACGAAGGTCTTGCGATTCCCGGACTGCGCTTCACACACCCTGGCGCCGCGATGGCGACAGACATTCATCAGCGCCTGCACCTCTCCCGCTTTATCGCGCACGATAATCACCGAGTCTTCACCGATATCAAACAGCAGGTAGTCACCCGGGTTGGGCACTTCCGACACATGACCGGCGTACAACCAACTGCGAAACACCAGGTTTTCCAGCTCTTTTTCATACACCAGATGTGAGCGATAGAAATACGAATCTATCGCATAATCTGGCCGGGCCTGTTCGGCCTTGACCATTGCCGCAATTTTTTCAATCGAGTCATCTACGTCGGTAGCTATAAATTTCATCTATTTATCCGGTAGTTCTTTGGCGTAAAAGCCCGGCAGATCGCCATGCGAAGATTATACTACAGCTCACTAAATGATCATATAGTTTACTATATGAGCATACAATACCTCCGGCGTAACAGTGGGGTTTTACACGGCGCGCAAATACCACTCGTAGTCGAGATTGGAAATCCGCGCGTGAAAGGCATCACATTCAGCGCCACGCATAGTCTGGAATACACTGCAGTAAGATTTGCCCAGGTAGTCCTGCAGTACTGCTGACCGGGCAAACTCATCCAGCGCATATTCCCAGCGATTGGGCAATACGGCCTGCTGCTCAGGAAGCAACGTATTTTCAGGCACCATGGGACCCGGTTCGCATCCATGAGTGATGCCATAATGCATACCTGCCAGTATCGCCGCCACCACCAGATAGGGATTGGCATCAGCGCCCGCCACCCGGTGCTCCACACGCCGATTATCAAGATTGGAAACGGGAATGCGCAAACTTACATCGCGATGATTGTAGCCCCAACATGGCGACATTGGCACATAGGTTCCCGGGACAAAACGCCGATAAGAATTGGCATTCGGTGCAAAAATCGCCATCGCGGCAGGCATGGTATGTGCCATACCGCCAATCGCGTGACGCAACAGGTCGGAAATCGCCGGCGTCTGCTCACTGCGACTATCGCTGAACACGTTGACAGAATCCGCATCGTACAGGCTGGCGTGAATATGCATGCCACAGCCAGCGCTGGCGGCAAAAGGTTTAGCCATAAAGGTCGCCGAGATGCCGTGCTTGAGCGCGACACCCTTTACAATTCGCTTCAGCAAAAGCGCATGATCGCAGGCGACCAGGGGGTCGCGCACATGATGGGTATTAATTTCCCACTGACCCGGCGCAAACTCGCAGTGAATAGTGGTAAGGGGCACGCCCTGCAACTCACAGGCAATCCTCACGTCGTTGAGAAAGGCGTCGTGCTCCCACAAGTCTTCGGCCATTGCGTACTGAATACCCTGCTGCTGCATGCCGGTCCCGGGAATACGCCCCAACAATGGCACGGGCACCACGCCATCTCCGGGGGCTACCAGGTAGAACTCCATTTCAGTAGCGACCACCGGCGTAAGACCCGACTCGGCAAAGCGTTGCAGCACGCGCGCCAGCACATTGCGTGGATCGACCCATGCCGGTCCGCCATCCATCTCGCCCAGAGATGCAATCAGCTGGCCGGTCGGGGACGTCAGCCACGGTATCGGGGCGAAGGATCCGGCAATTGGCAGCAGTTTTTTGTCTGGCTCACCTGCCACCAACTTTGGGTCGACCTCGTCGCTGTACTCGCCCATGGTGGTAACCAGTGGTTGGCTGGCCACACTTTTCAGTGAGCCGCTGACCAGGGCCTGAAATTCGCTGCGGTGAATACGCTTGCAGCGAAAAATGCCGTTCATATCCGGCATTAACACTTCCAGCATTTGAATATCCGGATACTGCGCTATAAATGCGTCCAGCTCACCCTGCGTTGCTACTTGCATCATTCACCTCATAACGGCGCTCTACGCTATCCCGGATTCCTGGGCACGATCAAAGCATCCAGTCCAATACAATCGTCTACCATCAAACTCACGGGGTTTATATCAACCTCGGATATACAGTCCGCCAGCGCGACTGCCAGCACCGACAGGCGCGATGCCATGTCACAATATTGGTCTATTGCCAGCCCAGGCCGGCCCCGCAGCTCTCCTAACAGTTTGCGCATTTGCAGGCCGTCCACAGCCTGGCGCGCCCGGAACGGACTGAAGGGAGGCAACAACAGTGCCACGTCCCGCACAACTTCGGTGTGTATCCCCCCCAGGCCCAGCAGCACCACCGGTCCAAACTGCGCATCCCGGGCGACCCCCAGGATCATCTCTACGCCAGCCCCCTCAACCATGGGCACGATCAGAGCACGGGGACCCAGGCGCGCCGCAAGTTGCTTGTAAGCTGCCTGAAGTTCATCAAAACTGGCCAGGCCCAGTATTACCCCGCCGACCTCAGACTTGTGCGCGATGCCCGGCATCGCCGTTTTCAGCACCACCGGGTAATGCAATTGCCCGGACAGTGCGCCAAGCTGCTCGGCATCGGCAATAGAGACGCCGTTGGCAACAGGAATATCAAAGTCACGCAAAAGATCCCCCGCCACCGCCTCGGACAGGGGCTGCCCCGCCCGCAACAGCTCGCGCCAACGGGCGAGCTTGCCGGCATCCAGCCCGGGCAATGCAGATGCATCAGCTTGCGCCATAAAGTTACGCCAGGACAACAGGCAGCGGGCGCCCACCAGGAACTCACGCAAGCCATCGAGCACGGGTGTGCCCTGCGCGGTCGCCTGCACTACGCGGGGGTCACCGCCCGAACCCTGGTGATTTGCCACCAGGAAAACCGGCTTACTTGTGGCCAACTGCGCAGCTCGCAAATACTCAACATAGGAAGGGTAGATCTCGCCACCGGGTGCCCGATCGTGGATCACCGCCCCCAGCGCCGCACCCGGGTCAGAGAGTATCGCAGTAAAGCAATCAGACATGGTCTGCGCAGCACCTGCACCACCACTACCCCAGGCATCTAGCGGGTTGACCGCGGGTAGTCCATCATCCAGCAGCGGCTCCAGTCGCTCTACAGTAGATGGCTCCAGCTCAGTCAGGGGCACCTGCAATTGCTCCGCCAGATCTATGGCCAACTGGCGCTCCCCACCCGAGTCGTGCAGACATACCAACCCACCGCCTGCCACAGGGCAGGGTTGGGCAAACATAATTAACGCGGTGGCCAGCTGCGTCATATCATCCACCCGCTGCACACCGTAGCGGTCGAACACGGCCTGGTAACTGGCATCGCTGCCGACCAGCGCGCCGCTGTGGGAAACTGCCAGCTGCGCGGCCAGGTCACTCTTACCCACTTTGATAACGACGATGGGGACTTTCCGTTGTCGCGCTTTGTCCAGGGCGGCGATAAATTTGGCTGGGTGGCGACTGGTCTCCAGAAACAAGCCAACCACCCGTGTTTCCGGCAGGTCCAGCACATAATCAAGATAATCTTCCATGGCCAGGCACAATTCCTGACCGGTAGACGCGGCAAAACTGAACGCCAGGCGCTCCTCGCAATCCAGAATACCTGACATGCCCGCACCCGATTGACTCAACAGCGCCACGTTACCTGCAGCATTGTGGGCGCGGGTGTCGAAACCGGAGATCCACACCCCGTCATGGAAATTGAAAAAGCCCATACAGTTGCCGCCGTGTAACAGCAGACCCGCGGCCAGGGCTTTATCCCGCACTCGCCGACGCAAGGGCCGTGACCGGTCCTGTTGCAGCTGCAGGGATGAGAAAATAGTGGCCGCCGGCACACCCAACGCTATCGCCTCGTCGAGACAGGCTTCTACACGGGCATCACTCACTGCGAACACCACATGTTGTGGCACCAGGGGCAGGGCCGAAAGACTGGGGTAACAAGCAATACCGTCAATCGAATTGCTGCCGGGATTTACCGCAAAGAGGTCGCCTGAAAAACTGCCCTTGCGCAAGTTGACCAGCACCTCGTTGCCGGGCGAACCCGGGCGGGCACTGGCCCCTACCACCGCAATCGAGCGCGGTTTCAGCAGCGGATCGAGTCGGCGGGGACTATTCATTGGCTACTAGAAATTGCCGGGGGGCGTGGCCCGACGACGCGGGTGGCTGAATACCGGGGCATCAATCACCTTGCACGGTGCCAGCACCCGGGTCCAGTGCAGCTCCCGCTGGTAGTAGATCTCGGCCACCAGTTCCTCCCCCACCGCCCCGTAAGGCATCTCAATCTGGGCGAAGGCTACATTCGACTTGGCAGTCGGGCACCAGGCGGCTGAGGTTACCGTGCCAACCTGTTTATTGCCCTTGAGGATAAAAGAGTGGTTCGCCGGTTTGTTGCCATCGACATCCAGGATAGCAAAACGATAGCGGGATCCCCGGGCCAACTCCTGCTGCAAAGCTCGACGCCCGTTAAACACCGACTTGTCCATATCGACCAACCAGCCCAGGCCAAGCTCAAACGGCGAGCGCGAGCGCCCGTTGCGAACCACCTCTTCAGCAGGCATAAAGTCCACACCCGCCTGCAGGAAGCCCGCCTCGATCCTGGCCATTTCCAGGGCATGAGTGCCGAAGGGCTTGATGAGGTAGGGCTCGCCGCTTTCGAACAGTCGATCCCACAAAGCCTCGGCTTTGTGTGGTGCTATCCATAACTCATAGCCGAGGTCACCGGTGAACCCGGTGCGGCTGACCACCAGGGGCTCCCCTTCAAAATCAAACTCGGTCAAACCAAAGGGCTTGAGCTGATCCAGCCCCACCAGCCCCATGGCAGTCAGAGCCGCGCAGGAGGTTGGACCCTGCACCGCCAGGGCGGCCACTTCGGCAGTTTCGTCTTCAATGGTTACATCAAAGCCCAGGGCCGACCAATGTAACCAGTCAGTGGCGCGCGCATAAGCGCAGATGCGATAGTCGTTTTCTGCCAGATGGAAAATAGTGCCATCGTCCATAACCTGACCGGCCTCATCGCACCAAACAGTATAGCCAACCCGCCCAATGCCAATTTTGCTGACATCTCGAGTCACCAGGCGATTCAGGTAGGCTTCAGCATCGGTCCCGGTAATGCGGTACTTGTTCATCGGCGTGAGGTCGAACACGCCGGCGGCGTTGCGCACGGCAAAATACTCCAGCTCAACATCGGTATAGGCGTTGGGCGTGGTGTAGCCCATCCAGTCGCCCCAAGAGTTCAGCTCACATGCCGCCGCAATCCTGGAATGAAAGGGCGTGGTGAGCATCATGGTGTCATCGCTTCCTGTGGTCATGCCGCTGCCCCCCGCTTGATTATTTCCCGCGCCGCATTGCGTCCGGCCAGTCCCATTACCCCACCGCCGGGATGGGCGCCCGCGCCACACAGATACAAGCCGTCAAACGCCGCATTGTATTGCGTCGCGCCCGGAAACGGCCGCATCATCAGTACCTGATCCATGCCCAGCTCGCCGTGATGCCAGTGACCCCCGGTCATGCCGTAATCCCGCTCCAGATCAGCCGGAGTGAGCAATTCACTGGCTACGATTTGCTGCTCGATTCCCGGGGCGTACCTGGCGATACACTCCACCACCAGTTGGGTAAAGGTCTCCCGGTGAGCTTCCCACCCACCCTGTGGCGCATAGGGCGCGAACTGCACGATGGCAGACAGCACGTGAGCACCGGCGGGCGCCAGCCCGGCGTCGTGCACGGTGGGAATACTGATATCCAGGGCTGGCGCCGTGGAATATTCCTTATATTTGACCGCATTGAAGGCGCGTTCGATGTAGTTCATATCGGGTGCAATCACCAGACGCTGACCCAGTTGCCGCTCCTGCAGCCCGGTGAATACGGGGAGGCCGTTCAGCGCCAGGTGTAACTTGGCGGTGCCGCCGGTGCACCTGATCTGGCTGACCCGTCGCGCGGTATCCGTCTCAAGGTTGCGCAGACCAACCAGTCGCTCAAAAGTCGTTATCGGGTCGGCATTGGATACCACAATTCCCGCACTGATCTTCTCCCCATCTGCCAGCGTCACGCCGGTCACCCGACCCGCATCAACATCAATGCTGGCGACCGCAGAACTCAGGCGAATTTCTACTCCGGCCGCCCGCGCGCTGGCAGCCATGGCCTGCCCCAGAGCGCCCATACCACCCTTCACCTGGGCATGACCGGCGTGACCAAACACTTCGCCCACCCGACGGTACAGATAACCAAATACGGTACTCGGGGTACGCGGCCCCATATGGGAACCGAGCAGGCTGTCCAGGCTCAGCAGCCCCTTGAGCTGCGCGTTGTCGAAGTTCTCCTCCATCACGTCATACATATTGATCAGGATGATGCGCATCAAGTCGCTCATATCATCCCTACCCATCATCTTCAGCCCCAGGCCCAACTTGATCAGTGTCAGCCGGTCTGTCAGGTTCGACTCAACCAATTTCGGGGCGCGAGCCTCGAACGCCCTGGCCAGTAACTTCGCATACCTGGTGGTTTTGGCATGAAATTTACGGAAGGCGGCACTATCCGCCGCCGTAATATTGCCACCCTCAACATAATCACCCCGCTGGGTCAGGTGCTGCCCATCCACGTCCAGCGAGATCGAAGCCAGCTCCCGGGCCGCCCATTGCAGGCCATGATTTTCCAAAGCGAGATCGCGGGCGACCGTCGGATGCAACTGGTTGAGCCATTGGGCGCAGGCAGATACCGAATAACCCGGGGCGAACTCCCGCGTCGCGGCACACCCGCCGGGCTCGGTGTTGGCCTCCAGCACCAGCACCTTCTTGCCCGCCCTGGCCAGGTATGTTGCACACACCAGGCCGTTGTGACCCGCACCCACCAATGCCACATCATAGTTGTCAGTCATCGGCGTAGCCTCCGGGCACTGTGCTGGGTTTGCGCAAATCGTGGAGGATCTCCCGCGCCGCATTGGCCCCTGGCGCGGCCATCACGCCGCCCCCGGGATGCGTTCCGGAACCGCACATATACATGCCCTGCACCGGCCCCCGGTACTGGGCATAACCGGGAAAGGGCCTGTTGAACAACAACTGGTCAAAGGTCAGCTCCCCCTGGAAGATATTCCCCTCGGTAAGACCGACTTCCGCCTCAATCTCCCGCGGCGTGCGGGTTTCGCAGTGCAGAATCAGATCCTTGAAATCCGGGCTATGTGCCGCTATCTGGTCGATGACCGACTTTTCAAAGCCGTCTTTATCCGCGTCCGTCCACTCGCCACCGTTGATTTTTGGCGGTGCGTACTGCACGAACACAGTCATCATATGCTTGCCCGGAGGCGCCATCGAAGGATCGGTCTGGGTCGGGATCAACATATCGACATAGGGGTCTTTGGACCAGGTGCCATCTTTCCAGTCGTCATAGGCGCGTTCGATGCGCTCCAGCGAATCAGAAAAATGCATATCGCCCAGCATTAACGGGCTGCTCTTGTCCAGGCCGTGAAACGTCGGCAGGCCGTCCAGGGCGATGTTGAGCTTGCCAGAGGAGCCGCGGATTTTAAAATTCTCCGCCTTGCTAACCACTTCCGCGGGCAAATCCTGCACATCCATCACATCCAGAAAAGTACGCTTGGGGTCCAGGTTGGAAACCACCACGTCGGCATGGTATTCGTCGCCATTTTTAAGCGCTACACCGGTAGCTTTCCCGCCCCTGACGACAATCCGGTCGACATCCGCATCGCAGATGATCTCCCCACCGAAAGCCTGGAAGGATTTGGCCAGCGCGCCAGACACCGCGCCCATACCACCACGGGCAACGCCCCAGGACCCCACATTGCCATCGACATCACCCATGTAGTGATGCAACAGTACATAGGCGGTACCGGGAGAGAAGACTCCCAGCGCGGTACCAATTATTCCCGAGCCGCCCAGGTGAGCCTTGATGACGTCTGTCTCAAAATACTCACACAGGTAATCGCCAACGCTCTTGGTCCAGAACTTCAGGGTATCAGCCAATCCCCGCTCACCCATTTCCATAAATGAGCCGGCAAAGTCAGCCAGGTCGCGCAGGTCGCGCAATTTCAAAGACGTGGGATCCGGCGGTCGCTTGAGCAAAAAAGGCCTGATCAGGCGCGTCTGCTTCATCACGTCTGCAGTGTAACGCTCGTAGGCATTGGCATCGCGTTTGGAGTGCCTGGACATTTCGCGATACTGGCGGTTGTGATCGTAATAGTTGCCGTAGTAATCCCCGTCGCGCTTGAAGGTTACGCCGCCGCCGTAGGGTACTACCTGTAGCCCATGTCGCGGAAGTTCCAGGTCCCGGGCAATTTCAGGCCGCAGCAGACTGCACACATAAGAGCAGTTGGTATAAGTCCAGTCCTTATATAATTCCCGACTGACTGTCGCACCACCTATGTAGGAGTTGCGCTCCAGCACCGCCACGTCCAGGCCCGCCTTGGCCAGATAGGCCGCATTGGTCAGGCCGTTATGCCCGGCACCAATAACAATTGCGTCGTATTTTTTCACCTGTTTCTCCACTGGCAAGCCATGCGCATGACCCGGACTGCAGTCAAGGACGCAGCATGCCACGGCGTATGCACAGAGTCCAGACGCGAATGAATAACCATTCAGTAGTTGCCAGCCTACAGTCCTTGGTTTATGTTCAAAGGCAGGCTCGCAAAATCCTGTTGCACCCAGTAAAGTGGCCAACAGTTCGAACCGGGAATACCAGTGACCAAAAACAGCAATAGCGACGGCAAAACGCGACGCGCGCTACCCAAGGAAGTCCGCAAGGAGCAGCTGATTCGCGCCACCATGAAGTGCATCGCCAGAAGCGGTCTGTCAGGCGTCACCATGGCCCGGGTCACAACCGAGGCGGGGCTTAGCCTGGGTATCGCCAACCTGCATTTCGAAAGTAAAGAGAAGCTGTTGCTGGCAACCCTGCAATATGTCACCGCAGAATACAATCGCGATCAAAAAAGCATCCTGGAAAGTCGCGATTACCCGAACCTGGCGGCTCAAATTGAGGCACTGTTGCAATTCGACTTCAGCGCCGCCGTTACTGAAAAGAACAAAATGGCCGTGTGGTTTGCCTTTCTCGGCGAAGCCAAATCCCGGCCCACCTACCAGCGTATTTGCTCGCGCCAGGACTCCACGTCTGAGGCGCTAATGACCGGCCTGTTCCAGGCTGTCATTGAAGAAGGTGCTTATCCCGACACCAATGCTGAACTGACCGCCGCCGGCTATATCGCACTGGTGGACGGGCTGTGGTTGAACACGCTGGTAGCGCCACGCCGACTGCCGCGCAAAAAAGCCCGCCGTGTCGCCAGACAATACCTGGCCAGCGCATTCCCACAACACATAAGCCCGGAATTCTGACACCATGCAAATTGAGCTGAAACCTGAGTCTCTCGCCTGGCAACAGGCGGTGCGTAATTACGTGGACAACACGCTCATTCCGCGGGAGGTCGCGGCAGAAATGAACGGTGGCGAATTGCCAGCCGAGGCCATGCTGGAAATTCATGACCGGGCTTTGCAACTGGGCTTGCCGGGCATGGATGCCCCGTCTGAACACGGAGGCCTGGGCTTGGGTATGGTGGACCAGGTGGTGGCCTGGGAGGCGTTGGGCAGGGTCACCAATGCCCTGTGCTGGTGTTTTCCCGAAGCGCAATCGTGGATGTATGAAGCCTGTGGCGCCAGCGAATTCCAGCTGGAAACCTATATCAGGCCGCTGCTGGAGGGTAAGCGCCGGGAAGCCTATGCCATTACCGAGGCCGAGTCCGGCTCCCATGAAGTCATTAACAGCCGGGCCACGCGCACAGCGGATGGTTATGCCATCAACGGCGAAAAGTGGTTTGTCACCTCCGGGAACCTGGCAGACTTTTTCTTTGTACAGGCCAAAACTGATGAGGGCGGCGATGCCCTGTTCCTGGTAGACAAGGACAGCGCCGGTATCGAGATAGTGGAGAACCCGCTGTTTTCCCACACCTTCCCATCACACCACCCGACCTACCGTTTTACGGATGTGCAGGTTCCTGACCGCAACCGCATCGGCGGTCCGGGTTCAGGTATGGATTACAGCCGCAGCTGGTTTCGGCACGAGCGCATGACGATCGCCGCCCGCATGCTGGGCGCCGCATCGCGCATGATAGAGGAAGCCACCGAATGGGCCCGCCAACGACAGATACTCGATGAAAAACTGATCGACAAACAGGCCATACAATTCATGCTGGCCGACAGCGTCACTGAATTGTGGGCGGCCAGATTAATGGTGTATGAGGCGGCCCGCGCCCACGATGAGGGTGCGGATCTAAAATCCCTGCACGCCCGCTGCTCTATGGTAAAGCTGTACTCCACGGAAATGGCCAATCGCGTGGCGGATCGCTGCCTGCAAATCTGGGGCGGCCGCGGCTACCGCCGGGACAATGCGGTGGAACGGTTTTACCGTGAGGTGCGCGTCGATCGCATCTGGGAGGGCAGCAGTGAAATCCAGCGCATGATTATAGCCGGTGCCCTGGCCAAACGCGGCCTGGACGGTATGTGATGAAATTCCGGCTGCTGGTCGCACTGTTAGCGCTGACTTGCAGCTCTGCGGCACTCAGTGCAAATCCCGGCGTGGTCAACATCTACAACTGGGCGGACTATATTGACCCGGCGGTCATTGAGGAGTTCGAAGCTGAGTATGGAATAAAGGTCAATTACGACATCTACGATTCCAGCGAGATGGTAGATACCAAACTCATGACCGGCGGCTCGGGCTATGACATCGTGGTGCACGCTGCTTCCTTCTCCGCCCGACTGATACCCATCGGGGTTTACGACCCGGTTGATACGTCCCGCCTGAAAAATTGGCACCACATCGACAGCGACATCGTGGAAAAAATCTCGCAAAACTACGGTGTGGATATCACTGGCGTGCCCTACATGTGGGGCACCACCGGTTTCGCTTACAACAGGGACATGGTGCTGGCACGCATGCCGGAGGCTCCGCTGAATAGTGCCGCCCTGGTATTCGACCCGGCGATCGTATCGCGCTTCACTGACTGCGGCGTCAGCCTGCTGGATGACCCCACCTCAGTCATTCCCATGGCAATGCTGTACCTGGGATATCCGGCGAACTCCGTAGAACCGCAGCACCTGAACGCAGTGGAAAGTTTGCTGAAGTCGATACGTCCCTACATCAAGTATTTCAGCTCTACCAAGATGCTACTGGATTTACCCAGCGAGGAAGTCTGTATAGCCATGAGCTGGTCAGGCGACTACTCGGTGGCCACGACCCGGGCAGCAGAGGCCGGCCTGGACCTGGACCTGGGCTACAGCGTTCCCCAGGAGGGCGGCACCGACTGGTACGACGTCATGTACCTGCCATCAGACGCACCTCACAGTGATAATGCCTACATCTTCCTGGACTTCATGCTGCGACCGGACATTATCTCCAGGGCGAGCAATTACATCGGGTATGCCAATGCCAACAGCACGGCCACCGCCCTGGTAGACCCCTCGATTACCAGTGACCCGGCCATCTACCCGGATCGTGACACCATGCAGCGCCTGCACGCCTCCAAAATTCTGCCACCCAAACTGGAACGCCGTCGCTCCCGCACCTGGACCAAGATCAAGACCGGACTATGACTGCACAAGACACATCCAAGGATCAGAAAGACCGCGAGCCGGCCAGTCAGAACGGCGCCTGCAATGACGCGCCCTGGCTGGACCCGGCACAGCAACCTTTTATTGAAATCCAGTCGCTGACCAAGCGCTTTGGCGACTTTACCGCGGTGGATGACATCAACCTGAAAATCTATCGGGGCGAGCTGTTCACCATCCTGGGGGGATCGGGCTGCGGAAAATCGACGCTACTGCGTATGCTCGCCGGTTTTGAAAAGCCCACCCAGGGTCGCATCCTGATCGACGGTGTCGACATCACCGACCTGGCGCCCTACGACCGCCCGGTCAATATGATGTTCCAGTCCTACGCCGTATTCCCGCATATGACCGTGGAGCAGAACATAGCCTACGGACTGAAGAAGGAAAAGTTGCCAGCTGCTGAAATCAAGCAACGCGTCACTGCAATGCTTGAGCTGGTGCAGCTGCCCGAGCTTGCCAAACGCAAACCCGACCAGCTCAGTGGCGGCCAGCTGCAGCGTGTCGCGCTGGCCCGCGCCCTGATCAAACGCCCCAAAGTACTGTTACTGGATGAGCCGCTGGCAGCGCTGGATAAAAAACTACGAGAGCAAACGCAGTTCGAATTAATGAACCTGCAGGACCAACTGGGCATCACTTTCGTCGTGGTCACCCATGACCAGGAAGAGGCGATGACCCTGGCTACGCGTATCGCCGTAATGAACGCCGGCAATTTCGTCCAGATAGGCAGCCCCAGCGAAGTTTACGAGTTTCCGCTGAACCATTTCGTCGCCGATTTTTTTGGCAGCATCAATATCTTTGACGCCACAGTGCACAGTAGGGAGGGCGAACATATCACCGTGACACTGGAGGGCAGCGGCACACAAATCCGCACCCGGCACGCACAGCCACTGGCCAGTGGCAGCGCGTGCATGGTGGGCATACGACCCGAGAAGCTGTTGATCAGCAAAGAGCGTCCCACCCTGGAAGGACACACCGTCACCAGCGGCGTGGTCGAGGAGCTGGCCTACTACGGCAACCGGTCTATCTACCGGGTGCGCTCAGAAAATGGCCGGCTTATCCAGGTCAGTGCACAAAATTACCAACGCTCCGCGGCACTCTTGCTGGAGTGGGATGACGAGGTGTTTATCAGCTGGGAATCCAGCTGCAGTGTGGTGCTCACCGAATGACCACACTCGCCAACCCGGGCAAACGTGATCGCCTGTGGCGCAGTTGTGTTATTGCCCTGCCCTATATCTGGTTGTTGCTGTTCTTCCTGGCGCCTTTTGCTATCGTGTTAAAAATAAGTTTCGCTGACCCGGTGGTGGCACAACCCCCCTTCACCCCCTTCTTCGACTGGGCGGCGGGCTCCGGTAGCAGGATACTGGCAACCCTGGACAACTATGCCTTCCTGCTGGAAGACAACCTGTACTGGGTCAGCTATCTGAAGTCGATAAAGATCGCGCTGGTCGCTACGCTGCTGTGCCTGCTGCTGGGTTTTCCCATGGCCTACGCCATCGCCTTGGCGCCACTACCCTGGCGCAACCTGTTGCTGCTGCTGGTGATACTTCCCTTCTGGACCTCATTCCTGCTGCGTGTGTACGCCTGGATGGTCATGCTGGGCAAGCAGGGACTGATTAACAACCTGCTGCTGTCTACAGGCCTGATTGATGAACCACTACAAATGCTCTACACCGACGGTGCGGTCTACCTGGGCATTGTCTATACCTATGTGCCGTTCATGATTCTGCCGCTTTATGCAACGCTGGAAAAACTCGATCCCGATATACACGAGGCGGCGGCGGACCTGGGCGCCAAACCCCTGCGTGTTTTTTACGATGTGACCTTGCCGCTGGCCATGCCTGGCATTATCGCCGGCTCACTACTGGTATTTATTCCGGCACTGGGCGAGTACGTCATCCCCGCCCTGCTTGGGGGACTGGACTCATTGATGATAGGACGCACGCTCTATGATGAGTTCTTTGTCAATCGCGACTGGCCCCTGGCCTCAGCAGTAGCCATCGTACTACTGCTTATCCTTATTCTGCCCATCATGCTGTTCCAGCGCTTGCAGCAAAAGGCAGATACATGAAGCGGCCGTCCACTTTCCTGTACTCAGTGCTGAGCTTTGGCTTCGCCTTTTTGTATATACCTATATTTGTGGTGATGACCTACTCGTTCAACGATTCTCGTCTGGCGACGGTATGGGGTGGCTTCTCCACAAGGTGGTATAGCGCCTTGCTGGACAATGACCAGATACTGGACGCAGCCCTGCTCAGCCTGCAAGTTGCACTGATCAGCGCTACTGTGGCCACCGTGCTGGGAACCCTGGCCGGTTTGGCACTCAATCGTATGGGTAAGTTCCGGGGCCGCACTGTATTCACCGGCATGATCGCCGCTCCGCTGGTTATGCCCGAAGTTATCACCGGCCTGTCTTTACTGCTGCTGTTTGTGAGCCTGCAGGAGCTGACCGGTTGGCCCGCGAGCCGCGGTGCCAATACCATTACCATAGCCCACATCACCTTCTCCATGGCCTACGTGGCGGTTATCGTGCAGTCGCGCCTGGCCGGCATGGATAACTCCCTGGAGGAGGCTGCCATGGACCTTGGAGGCAGGCCGTTCGCGGTCACTCGCGATATTACCCTGCCGCTGATCGCACCGGCCATGGCATCCGGCTGGCTGCTGGCCTTCACCCTGTCGCTGGACGATCTGGTAATTGCCAGTTTCACCTCTGGCGCAGGCGCCAGCACCCTGCCGATGGTTATTTTTTCCAAGGTAAAGCTGGGGGTCACACCGGAAGTGAATGCCCTGGCGACGCTGGTCATTGCTCTGGTGGCCATCGGCGTTGCGGTGGCCGGCTGGCTGATGTTCCGGCAACAGCGGCTTGATTCGCCAGCGGCGAAGTGAGCACGCAGCACTGGAGCGCCAGCGCGTTTCGCAATACCATATCCCACTCGTTTTCCCGTCCCCGACAATAGAGGCCCCATGCAAGCAAACCGAGCACCGCGCAGCTTGTTCAATGACATCCTGGAGTTACTGCAGGAGCGCAAAACCGAACAGGCGCTGGCCAGCTGTCGCGAGACCTTGTCGCGCTACCCCGATGACATCAATATCCTTGGCTTGCTGGGCGCCACCCTGGGTGATCAGGGTAAATTCGGGGAAGCTGAAAATATACTGGGCAAAGTGATAGATCTGGCCCCCACTTTCGCCAAGCCCTATGAGGACCTGGGCACCCTGCTCATGCAGCAACAGCGGGCTGAAGAAGCCATTCCCCTGCTGGAAAAATCAGTGCGACTGGATCCCAAGATGGAGGAAGCACACTTCCAACTGGGCAAGGCCCTGGCTATGGTTGGGAGAGGCGAAGAGGCTGACGCGGCCTTTGAGCGCAGCTTCGCCCTTTCACCTGAACGCGGCATGATGGCGCTCGCTGCAGAGCACCACCAGGCCGGGCGGCTGGAGCAGGCGGAAAAACTGTGCCGCCAGGTATTGCAGAAAAACCCCGGGCATGTGGACGCCCTGCGCATGCTGGGACTGATCGCTGCCGCTGCCGGCGACCTGGAAGATGCAGAACACCTGCTGCGCCAGGCACTGGAAAACGCCCCGGACCATGTGCCCGCCATGTTTGAACTGGGCCGGGTATTAAAAGAGCTGGACCATCACGAACAGGCGATAGAAGTCTATCGCGAGATAGTCAAATTGCATCCAGACAACCCCAAGGCCCACTTTCGCCTCGCCGGGGTACTGGGCCCCGCGGCGCTCACCGAGCTGTCCGCCGCCGCTTACCAGCGCTGCCTGGATCTGGCCCCGCAACATGCAGGTGCCTGGCTGGGCCTGGGTCATATGCTCAAGACCCTGGGTAGACAGGACGAAGGTATCGAGGCCTATCAACGCTGCATGGAACTCGAACCGGATTTTGGCGAGGCGTACTATAGCCTGGCAAATCTTAAAACCTATCGTTTCGATGACGCACAAATACAAGAGATGAAGGAGCGCGTCGCCAGCGAGTCGGTCAAGGAAGTTTCCGAGGTCAATTTTCTGTTCGCGCTGGCAAAAGCGTATGAGGACCGCGGTGATTTCGATCAGGCGTGGCACTACTACGAACAAGGCAATGACAAGCAGCGCATACTGGTAAGTTATGACCCGGTACAGACCGAGACTGTGAATAGCGACCTGATCGAGTTTTTCAATGCGGAGTTTTTCAAAGAGCACCTGAATTCAGGGAACCCGGATCGATCTCCGATTTTTGTCCTGGGCATGCCCCGTTCCGGCTCCACCCTGGTAGAGCAGATTATCGCCAGCCACTCTCAGGTGGAAGGCACCAGCGAGCTGCCCTATATAGGCAGGATCAGCAAGTCACTGAATCGCAATCGCGCCGACGGTATGCGCTACCCGCAGGTACTTTCTGAACTGGAACCGCGCCACTTCCATCGCCTGGGCCAGGACTATCTGCAAATGGCCGCCATGCACCGGGTGGAAGGGACGCCCCGCTTTATCGACAAAATGCCCAACAACTTTCCCAGCGTGGGCCTGATTCACACCATTTTGCCCAATGCAAAAATTATCGATGCCCGCCGCCACCCCATGGATGCCTGCCTGGGCAACCTGAAACAGCTGTATGCCAAGGGGCAAACGTTCAGCTACGACCAGAACGATATAGGCGAATACTACCTGCAATACCAGCGCATGATGGATCACTGGGACGAGGTGTTGCCAGGCAAGGTTTTGCGCGTGCAGTATGAGGACACGGTAGCCGATCTGGAGTCACAGGTCCTTCGTATATTGGAATATCTGGAACTACCCTGGGAGGATGGCTGCCTGAACTTTTATGATACGGAGCGCGCAGTCCGTACCGCCAGCTCGGAACAGGTGCGCCAGCCCATTTACACCTCGGGCGTGGGTTTCTGGCATAACTATGAGCCCTACCTGGAAGAATTACAGGAAGTTTTGGAACCCATATTGGATCGCTACCAATAAACCGGCTCAGCTGAATGGCCACACTTCCAGACCGTGGATGGCGTTACGAATATCCTTGCTCAGGGTGACGATGCTGCGGGTGCGTGCCTGCTCCAGGTCGTGCAGGGCTATGGTTGATGGCGAGGAACCGGCGGCCACCAGGTTATTATCGATAAGGCACAGTCCCCGCCCGAAGCCGACCCTGGCGATGCGCGAGTCATCCAGCTCGGTATGGGTTAATTCCTCCAGCTTGAATTGCGGCACCGCAAAACTGACCTCCCGGTCCCGCGTTACCAGGCGCACACAATCCGCTACGGTATCGTTGAACAAAACCCCTCCCGCAAACGGCCGGGCATTGTGCATTCCCCGTGGCAGGCTGACTATGCGTTTGAGTGTTCTCCCATCGAAGCGCACCATGGCACTGGTTTTCAGACCACTCAGATACATGCCACTGTCATCGCAAAACACATTATTGAGGTGCAGTTGATTACCCGGCGACGGCCCCATCTCACCCTCGGGGTCAAAAGGGCCGCCCTGGTAGCCACTGCCCACACGTACGACATGCAGGCCAAAGCAGAAGCGATTGTGATCCAGGTCAAAACCCAGGATGGCATCAAAACCGGTAGAGGTAAGATACAAGCGCCGCTGGTAGACGAAAATTTCATGGCAGTGCATCAGGTAGGGATTGCGGTAAGAAGCCTGCAGCTCGAAGTGCCGGTTGTACACGAACAATTCATTGCTGGCCGCAATAAATACTCTCTCGCCATCAAAGGCGATGCCACGTAAGCCGCGATCCCAGCCTCGGCCCTGCCAGTCGATATCCGCGCTGTCCCAGTCTATAACCTGCTCAACAGACTGCTCCTGAAAATCAACCAGGTAAACACCCCCATGGCTCTCACCCTGGTGACTGCCCCTGACGACCGACGTCGCTATAAGGGTGGTCATGCCTGGCGCGACTCACCGGGGGCAGGCTCTCTGCTTACATGCTGCGGAGGAACATAGTCGAAGATGAAGTTGATACGCCCCTCTTTACCTTTGTTCATCACACTGTGCTGTTGCTGGTTGTTAATCTCGTAGACCTTCCCTACCTCCAGCTTGTAAGGCCTGCCGTCGATCATGAAACGCACCCTGGGGTTGGTATAGATGGGTATATGAATCCGGTGACCATAGTGAAAAGAAGGATGTTTGTCGCGATGCGGCTTGATGATACCACCGGCCTCCAGGCGTGCAGCCATCGCGCGAATGATGGTCCCGCCCGGGGGATAATGATCTTCCAGGATACGTTGCATCAGGGGTACGGCCTGTTCTGCCAGCAAGTCCCAGCCGGCCTCACGCTTTACATCGATATTGGGCCAGCCTGAACCATCGGTGAAAATCATCACTATGGAATTGGTCATCTGGTGCACGTCGTACTGTGCCTGCCGGTAGGTATTACCCAGCCAGGCCTGTTCATCCTGCGCCAGGATAAGGTCTCGCAAGGCATTGATGTCATATTCGCCGAGTTCGCGAAGAGGAACGCCGATATCCATTACAGAGCTTTCCGTTGTAGTCCAAGTGGGGTTCGGAGCCAGATTATGTTGCGTCCAGCATCGAGTCAACCGCGCCACATTAAATGAATGATGATTCATTCATAATTTGAAGAAAAAGGCACTTGGCTTTTGATTTTTCATACCTTAGGATAGGAACGACAATAGACATACCCAAAGGCAAGGGCTTCATGAATAAAAATCCAAATCAGTCAGGCCTGTCTAGCGAACAAAATATCCCTGTACGGAAAAAGACTCTGGCGCTTATGGTTTCCGCCGTGTTGGGCACCGGCCAGGTGGGCTACGCCCAGAACGCCATGCTGGAAGAAGTTATTGTCACCGCCAGCAAGCGCAAGGCCAACCTGCAGGACCTGCCGCAGGCCATCACCGCTTTCACTACCGACGATATAGAACGCCAGGGTTTCGCCACCCTGGATGACTACGCCGGGAAAATTCCCAGCCTGGCCTATGCCCGACGCGAACCCGGCGGCACCTCGGTGGTATTTCGCGGTGTGGCCTCATCCGGAATTCAGTTCGGCACCAAGCCTTCGGCAGGTGTTTACCTGGATGAACAACCCATTACCCAGGCGGGCCTCAACCCGGACCCGCGCCTGATCGATATAGAGCGGGTGGAAGCGCTCAGCGGCCCCCAGGGCACGCTATTCGGCGATGCCTCACAGTCCGGCACCCTGCGCATAATCACCAACAAGCCCGACCCAACCCTGATGGAGGGCTGGATCGAGGGCAGTGTTGCTTACGTCGAGGACAGCGACGACCAGGATACCGACATCGCGGGCATGATCAACATTCCCCTGTTCAATGACAAGGTCGCCATTCGCCTGGTGGGCTTTCGCAGCGACGAGGCCGGCTACATAGATAACGTACTGGGGCAGAACCAACCCGACCAGTGGGCGGAAAACCGCGTTGCGGCCGGATTGCCACTGGGCGCACCCTTTGACAACGCCAACCAGGTGGATGATGACGTCAACTCGGCGGAGACTGTGGGTGGACGCGCAGCCCTGCGCTGGTTCGTCAACGAAGATTGGACGGTTGATATCGCCGGCGTCATCCAGAATCTGGATGTGGACGGATTCGGCGACACCAATGACTTCGTGGGCGAGCGCGAACAGGTACGCTTTGAAGACGAAGAACTGTCCGATGACTGGTACCAGTTGAGCCTGACCCTGGAGGGCTCCCTGGGATTCGCCGACATGGTGTTGACCGGTAGCTACTTCAACCGGGACATGACCTACGAGGCCGATGCCACCGATTACCAGTTTGACTTCGACCAGCAATACGACCCGACCTACGTCGCACCCGGCTATTATTATGGGGCAACCATCTACGATTTTACCGGCGCACCCCGTGGCTACGCCATTCAGGACCAGGAAGACGAGCGCTGGACGGTGGAGGGACGCCTGGCCACCCCGGGGGATTCCAGCAGCCGCTGGAGCGGCCTGGTGGGTTTCTTCTATGGCAAGCTGGAGCGCGAACAGCTGTTCACTTCCACTGTCCGCAACTTCAGTGATAACGAGTACTACGCGAACCAGGGCTATGACTACCTGAGCTACCTGGCCAACTCGCCCTACTACAACCCGAATTACGCCAGCTTCCACAATAACGATACCGAGAACTGGTTCTTTGGTGCCTATGACCTGACCGTAGAGCAAACCGCCGTGTTCGGCGAAGTCACCTTTGCCGCCACGGAAAAGCTGAGCTTCACCGCGGGCGCGCGCTGGTTTGATTACGAAGAGGATTTTCTGCTGCAACAGGGCGCCCTGCTGGAAGGCAAGAAGGTCGATGAAGAACGCGACTATCTCTACAACAACGAAAAAACCAATTACAGCGAAGACGACTGGGTACCCAAGCTCAATGTCACCTATCAAATCACTGACGATGTCATGACCTACGGCACCTACTCGGAAGGCTTCCGCAGCGGTGGCACCAACTCCTTGCGCGCCTCCTCCATACTACCCAAGACTTACGAATCCGATAAGCTGAAAAACTATGAGCTGGGGTTCAAGAGCACCTGGCTGGACAATAGTCTGCGTTTCAATGCCGTCGCCTACTTTATGCAGTGGGATGACATGCAGATACAGGTGAACGACCCGACTATTTTCTCCCTGGGCATCGTGAATTTCTCGGAAGCCGAGGTCAAGGGCTTTGAGGCTGAAGTGGCCTGGATACCTGCGACAGGCTGGGATATCAGTGCCAACTTTGCGGCGATCAATGCGGAGATTTCTGATGATAACGAGATCTACGCCCCGGATGGTCAACTGATCGCCAGCGTGGCAGACGGTACCGACCTGCCTATCGCCCCGGACAGCAAGGGCAGCATCGCCATAGAATACAGTTTCCAGTCCCAACTACTGGGGGCCGACCCCTTTATGCGCCTGGATTGGTCCTACACCGGCGATTCAGTCAATTCCCTGGACGGCACCGAGTCTATTGTTTTCACCACTGGGCCCACCGACCAACCTTCCTATGATATAGGCAACTTCCGCATGGGCCTGGACGCGGAGCAATGGAGCGGCACCCTCTACGTGACCAACATCACCGATGAAGTGGCCGAGCAGTTCTACAATAACCGCTGGGGTTCCCGCCAGAGACTCACCATCAACAAACCGCGCACCATTGGTTTGACCATGCGCTATAAATTCTGAGGGCCAGCATAGCGCCTGCTCCAGGAGCGGGCGAGTAACCGTAGCGCTAATTCCCCTGATTGGCCGCGCCGTCTACCGCCAGCCTGCGCGCCTCTATCTCCCGCATAATTTCTCCATGCCTGTTCACGGTCAGCGGGTAGCGGCTGGACACTATCACCGTGGCCGCAAACAACAGGAACATCACCGGCCCCGACATGATGGCCAGGCTCAGCACCGCATCAGCAGGCACGGTATCAGGGGAAGCCCCCTGGGGGAATTTGATGATGTCCAGGCCGATGCCGGCAAAAAAACTGCCCAGGCCGTAGCTTGCCTTGGTGGCAAAGGAACGCGCCGCGAAAAACAGGCCCTCCTCACGTTTATCGGAATGTAATTCATGCTCATCGATCACGTCGGACAGCATGGAGTCCAACAGGATGATATAGGCGATGAAAAACACCTGGGAAATACCGTTCACGGTAAAAATAAAAGCGAATTTGCTGGTAAG
>JARFQU010000163.1 GCA_029287595.1 Halioglobus sp.
GAGCACTACCACGCGCACATCATCGCTAGCCGATAGGGCGTCAAAAGCCTCGCGCAGCTCAGCGATTACCGCGTCATCAAAAGCATTGTGCTTCTGCGGACGGTTCAGAGTCACCGTGGCCACGCCGCGGGAGTCGATGAGGGTGTTTACAGTTTGTTCATTCATTGCTCTGTTACTCGATAGTGCACAATGCAAAGCCTGCTTAGTCTGGCTGGATCCGAGGCGCAGGTTCCGGCAGGGGCGCCTTGGATCCAGTGAGAAAGCTATGAGTGAACAAACTGTAAACACCCTCATCGACTCCCGCGGCGTGGCCACGGTGACGCTGAACCGTCCGCAGAAGCACAATGCTTTTGATGACGCGGTAATCGCTGAGCTGCGCGAGGCTTTTGACGCCCTTTCGGCTAGCGAGGATGTGCGGGTGGTAGTGCTCGCCTCCAGGGGCAAGAACTTCTCGGCCGGGGCGGACCTGGGCTGGATGAAGCGCATGGCGGAGTATGACTATGAGCACAATCTGCGGGATGCGCAGCTATTGGCGGGCATGCTGCAGTCGCTGCACGATCTGCCCCAGCCCACGATTGCGCGGGTGCAGGGTGCCGCCTTTGGCGGTGCGGTGGGCCTGGTGAGCTGCTGTGATATGGCGGTAGCGGATGAGGGGGCGAGTTTCTGTCTGTCGGAGGTGAAGATCGGTTTGATTCCGGCGACGATCAGCCCCTATGTAATACGCGCTATGGGTGAGCGGGCGGCGCGGCGTTATTTCACCACGGCGGAGCGCTTTCTGGCGGGAGAGGCGCGGCGTATTGGTTTGGTGAGCGAAATTGCCGCGGCTGGCGCGCTGGATGAGACCCTGGAGGGCCTGGTGACGGCGCTGTTGCAGAACGGGCCGGTGGCGGTGCGGGAATCAAAGCGCCTGGTGGTGGATGTGGCCGGGCGGGAGATCTCGGCGGAATTGATCGAGGACACCTGTGAGCGCATTGCGCACATCCGGGTATCCCAGGAAGGACAGGAGGGCCTGGGGGCTTTCCTGAACAAACGCAAACCGGGCTGGCTCGCCAGCTGATAATTTTAACACTCGTCACCTGCGCGCCAGCGAAGGTAACGCCCTCAACGAAGGGACTGAATGATGTTTAACAAAATTCTGATTGCCAACCGCGGTGAGATCGCCTGCCGCGTTATCAAGACGGCACGCCGCATGGGTATTGCCACGGTGGCGGTGTACTCAGACGCAGACCGCGAGGCGCTGCACGTGCGCATGGCGGACGAGGCGATTCATATTGGCCCGGCACCCGCGCGGGAGTCCTACCTGTTGGGGGACAGGATCCTGGGGGCGGCACTGGCGACCCACGCGGACGCGGTGCATCCCGGCTACGGTTTCCTGTCGGAAAACGCGGGCTTTGCCGCAGCCTGCGCAGAGCAGGGCGTCATATTTATCGGCCCGCCCACCGGCGCGATCGAGTCCATGGGTTCCAAATCTGCGGCCAAGCGCATCATGGAAGAAGCCGGTGTGCCGCTGGTGCCGGGCTACCACGGGGACGATCAGGACCCGGAGCTGCTGCGCGCCGCCGCGCAGGACATGGGTTACCCGGTGCTGCTCAAGGCGACCGCCGGTGGCGGTGGCAAGGGCATGCGCCAGGTATGGTCCGCCGGGGAATTTGACGAGGCACTGGCGGCGGCCAAGCGGGAGTCCGCGGCCAGTTTCGGAGACGACACCATGCTGGTAGAGAAATACCTGACCAAGCCCCGACACGTGGAATTCCAGGTGTTCTGCGACAATCACGGCAATGGCATCTACCTGGCGGAACGGGACTGTTCGGTTCAGCGCCGCCACCAGAAGGTCATAGAGGAGGCGCCGGCGCCGGGTATGAGCGAGGCGCTGCGCAAGGAGATGGGCGACGCGGCGGTGAAATCGGCCCAGGCCATAGACTACCGCGGCGCGGGGACGGTGGAGTTCCTGCTGGATGAAGACGGCAGTTTCTATTTTATGGAAATGAATACCCGCCTGCAGGTAGAGCACCCGGTGACGGAGATGATCACCGGGCAGGACCTGGTGGAATGGCAGTTGCTGGTGGCCAGCGGCAGCGCCCTGCCCCTGACCCAGGACCAGGTACGCATCAACGGCCACGCCTTTGAGGCGCGGGTGTACGCGGAGGACCCGGATAACGACTTCCTGCCGGTTACCGGCACCCTCGGTTTCCTGCAACCTCCGGAGGAGTCTGCTCACGTGCGTGTGGATACCGGGGTGAGACAGGGCGACGAGATCAGCGTTTACTATGACCCGATGATCGCCAAGCTCATCGTGTGGGACGAGTCCCGCGAGCGCGCCCTGCAGCGACTGGCCTCGGCGCTGGCGGAATACCGCATCGGCGGTACGGTAACCAACCTGGATTTTCTCTACAACCTGGCCACCTCACGCCCCTTCGTGGAGGCGGAACTGGACACCGGTTTTATCGACAAACACAGCGAGCTGATTTTCCATGAACGCCACCAGGACCTGGAGCGTGAGCTACCTCTGGCGGCACTCGCCCTGCTGCTGCACAAGCAACAACAGGGAGCGCAATCCTGCCTCGACCCCTGGTCACCCTGGCAACGAAATAACGCCTGGCGCCTGAACGAGCCCCATGCCCACCGGCTGACCCTGCACTGCCACCAACAGGATCACCCGGTGCTGGTAGAGCAGCGCGGTGAGGACTACATCATTACCGCCGCCGGACGCGAGACCCGACTGCGCGGTGAATTACAGGACGACACCCTGCACCTGGATGCGGAGGGGCACCGGCAGCGCGGCACCCTGGCGCGCACCCTTGACGGTTTTACCCTGTATTTGACGGAAGGGGCCTGCCACTTCCGGGAAGTACCCCCGGATACCGGCGAAGCGGACGGCGCCGGCACCGATGCCGGTCTGGCCGCTCCCATGAACGGCACCATTGTGGCCCTGCTGGCCGAGGTGGGCAGCCCTGTTGATGCGGATGCCCCACTGCTGGTGATGGAAGCCATGAAGATGGAACACACCATTCGCGCCCCCGCCGCCGGTGTGGTGCAGTCGTTTTACTACCAGCCCGGCGACCTGGTGGACGGCGGCGCGGAGCTACTGGACTTCGCTGCTGGCGAGGAGTGATCGCGATGAGCCTGCCTGAAAAAGTAACCCTGGTGGAAGTAGGCCCGCGCGACGGGCTGCAGAATGAACAGCAAACCATACCGCTGGCGGCCAAGCTGGAACTTATCGACGATCTGGGCGCCGCCGGGATGCGCGTGATCGAGGCCGGCAGCTTCGTCAATCCCAAGTGGATACCGCAAATGGCGGACAGCGAAGACGTGTTCGCCGGCATCGCGCGCCGCGAGGGCGTGCGCTACACCTGCCTCACCCCCAACCTGCGCGGCTTTGAACGGGCGCTGGCCGCCGGGGTGGATGAAGTAGCGGTTTTCGGGGCCGCCTCAGAGGCGTTCTCCCGGAAGAATATCAACTGTGGCATCGACGACAGCCTGGCGCGCTTCAGCGACGTGATGAGCGCGGCCCAACAAGCCGATATCCCGGTGCGTGGCTATGTCTCCTGCGTACTGGGCTGCCCCTACGAGGGCGAGATAGACCCGAATGAGGTAGCCCGCGTCACCGGCAAACTGCTGGAAATGGGCTGCTATGAGGTGTCCCTGGGGGATACCATAGGCACCGGCACGGCCGGCAGCATGGCGACCTTATTGCAGGTGCTGTTGGCGCAATACCCGGCAGAAAAACTCGCCGTGCACTGCCACGATACCTACGGGCAGGCGCTGAGCAATATCCTGGTGGCGCTGCAGCATGGCATCGCCACGGTGGACGCCTCTGTTGCCGGCCTGGGTGGCTGTCCCTACGCCAAGGGCGCCTCTGGCAATGTGGCCACGGAGGATGTGGTATATATGCTGCACGGCATGGGCATAGCCACCGGGCTGGACATAGATAAGCTGATTACCGCTGGCAATCGCATATCAAAGACCCTGGGCAGGCCCAGCGGTTCACGGGTGGCCCTGGCACGCAATCCCGATTGAGCAAATTCCAACCCACAGGAGCCCACTGATCCGCTACCTGCGCAACATCGCCGCCCTGTTGATCACCCTGTCCGGCATCGGGCAGATCGCCGCCCTATGGCACCGGGAGCTGAATGAACTGGCAGTGATCGACGCCCTTATCGGCGCGGTATACCTGATCATAGGCTTGGGCCTGTTCGGGCAGTCCCGCTTTACCCTGTTTATGGCCATAGTCGTCCCTACAGCTGCGGCGGCCTACTTCGCCGGCACCTATCCCGGAACCAGCCAACTTTATATCGCGCGCATCGCCATCGATGGTATCGTGGCAAGCGCCAGCCTCCTGGTGCTGTGGAGTGCGCGCCATAAACCCAGCGTCTAGTACAGGCGCCACTGAGAGAAACCCGCCATTGGGCTATAATCCCGCCCCGACAAGAGACGCAGTCTATGTTTGACCCCATCATCATATTGGCCGCTTTGTTATGCGGCATGGTCAGCCGGGCCATGGGGCTGCCGGCACTGATTGGCTACCTCGGGGCAGGTTTCGTGGTACACGAAATGAATGTCAGCGGCGGCGAATTACTGCACCAACTGGCCGAAGTCGGTATCACCCTGCTACTGTTCACCATTGGCCTGAAATTACAGCCCCGGCAGCTGCTGAAAGCCAACGTCTGGGGCACCACCGTGCTGCAAATATTGCTGATGCAGGGCGCCTTCCTGGCCTTGCTGATGCTGGCGGGCTGGCTTTTCCCCTCGCTGGGACTGGGCTTCGGTACCGCCATGGTCCTGGCCTTCGCACTGACATTCTCCAGCACCGTATTCGTTATCCAGCTGATGCAGGAGCGCGGCGAGATGGCCTCCCGTCATGCCAACCTGGCCATCAACATACTGATATTGCAGGATCTGGCAGCAGTGCTGTTCCTGGTATTCAGCAGTAGCAAGCTCCCGGAGGCCGGCGCGCTGTTACTGTTACTGCTGATTCCCGCCCGCCCGCTGATCTTCCGGCTGCTCACCCACTGCGGGCACGGCGAGCTGTTTACCCTGTTCGGGCTGGTGCTGGCGATCGGCGGTGCGGCCCTGTTTGAGTCCATGGGAATCAAGGGTGACCTGGGCGCGCTATTGATCGGCGCGGCCCTGGCCGGCCATCAGAAATCCAAGGAGTTGTCCCGCAATCTGCTGCATTTCAAGGACCTGTTCCTGGTGGGATTTTTTCTCAGTATCGGCATGGACGGCTGGCCCCAGGGAGAGATTATTGCCTTGTCGGTGGCGCTGGGCCTGCTGGCAGTGCTCAAGCCACTGCTGTTCTTCCCGGTGATGACACGACTGCATACACCCCCGCGTACCGCCCTGCTCAGCGCCCTGGCGCTGGGCAATTACAGTGAGTTCGGCCTGATTGTCATTGCCGTTGCCGCGAGTACCGGCTGGGTAGACAGTCAATGGACCAGCGCCCTGTCGCTGACCATCGCTGTCAGCTTCCTGCTGTCTTCGCTGATGAACAAACAATCCCACGCGCTCTACCAACGCTGGCACGACACTATACGCAGCTTCGAAACCCGGCGCGTCAGGGAACTGCAACCGGACACCCGGGGGGCACGTGTGATGGTACTAGGCATGGGTAACATCGGCACCGGGGCCTACGATGCCATCGCCGAACACCATGGCGCGGAAGTCATGGGCATCGATGACAACGACAAGAAACTGGCAGTGCACCGCACAGAGCACCGCCGGGTGGCTGCTGCCGATGCATCCGATCCGGACTTCTGGCACAGCGTGGACCTGGAAAAACTGGAGTTGGTTATGTTGGCGCTGACCAACCACCAGGAAAACCTGCTGGTGTGCAAACTGCTCAAGGGGATGGGTTACCAGGGCCGCATCGCCGCGGTAGTGCGTTTTCGCGAAGAGACCGAAGAGCTGGAACGAATGGGCGTTTCCGCCTTTAACCTGTATGCCCAGGCCGGAGCGGGTTTCGCCGCCCACGTAGAGGAAGGACTGGGCGCGCGATAGCCGCGCGGGTCAGTTCTTCAAGATGCCTGGCGTGCCTGTGCCCGGGCCCTGCGCTCATTCTGGAACAGGTAGCAGCCACAGTCTTCAGGCACTTCGTCCAGCGGCGTTTCCACCTGGGCAGGCGTAGGTCCGTATTTCTCCGCCAGCGGTTTGAGTGCCTCCAGGTCGAAGTTATACAGCTTCGCTGCGTTCTCGCCGAGAATCATGCGCCGCTCCCTGTCGGGTATATCGCCAAACGTCAGCTGCAGTGATTCCGTGTTGTAGGGGAACGTCCCCTCGTAATGGGGGTAGTCATTGCCCCAGCAGATCTGTTCCAGGCCCACTTCCTCACGGCCGTTCAGCTCCTCCAGGCTGGGAAAACTGGCACCGTAATAGCAGTTGCGCCGGGCGTAGAAACTCGGTGGTTCTTTTAGCACCCAATCCATTTTCGAATAATCCATCTCACCTATGGCACCCGCCAGGATGCCGAAGTGAATACGGTCCAGGCTGTTCAGCATGTCCGGTGCCCAGGAACAACCGGACTCCGTGAGGATGTACTTGAGTTTGGGGTAGCGCTCGAATACACCGCTCATCAACAGGTGGCTGTAACCGCGCTTGCAATAGAACGGCACCTCGGAAATCCACAGGGCTTCCGCCACCGGGCCCGTGCCATAGTCGGGCAGCCCCTGCCCGGAGTGCTGGTTCATCACCAGCCCGCAGTCCTGGATCGCCGCATACAGTGGCTCCCAGTCCGGATGGTAGAGGGGCTTGAGCCAGGTGCAGTCCTCGGGCACCAGCGGCAGCAGTACGCCACCGCGAAGGCCCGCCTTGGCGATCCACTGCACATCCTTGATCGCCTCATCGATATCGTTGGGCAGGATCAGGCCCACGCCGGCCCGGCGCACGGGATCCTCTTCACAGAAATCCTTCAGCCAGCGATTGTGGGCGCGTATGCCCGCCAGTGCCTTTTCGTACTGCTCCGGGCGCGGTGGCTGTGCGGTGACAATACTCTTGGCAAAAAAAGGCGGCACCGTGTTGGGGTAGACCACCTCACCTACCACGCCCTGACTGTTCTGGTCGGTGCTGCGCACTTCCAGGTCCCAGTTGCGCAGTTTCTTGGTGCCGTAGTGCTCCTGTGACGGATTGCGGTAGCCGCCGCGCCACTCGTCAAAAGCATCCCGGTAGGCGGGATCCAGGTACTCGCGGTACTGGGCGTGGCTGCCACCGGCATGGGTGTCAGCGGTAATCAGGACATAGGGGTCGTTACTCACAACTTGCTCCGGGCCTTTAGACATATAAGCCCAGAATATCAGGGTGGAGGGCACTTAAAAGCCCGATGCCACAGGAACCGGGGCACGGCACAAAAGCTTGGACCAGCAAAGGCAGATAAGCCAGGCGGAGATACAGGTATACTGGCCGCCCGATTTCTTAAGATGAGAACCCCGTGGCACTGAAACCCACCATCTACAAGGCCCAGGTCGAACTGGCCGACAGCGACCGCAACCACTTCGACAGCCTGGCCCTGACCCTGGCGCTGCACCCCTCGGAAACCCTGGA
>JARFQU010000197.1 GCA_029287595.1 Halioglobus sp.
GACGTCGTGCAGCATGGCGGCCATCAGGCTCTGGTGGTCCATGTGCATGTCAGCCAGGATGCCCGCCACTGCCAGAGGGTGGGTTACGTAGGGTTCGCCGCTGCGTCGCAGCTGGCCGAAGTGGGCCTGTTCGGCAAAGAAATAGGCGCGCTTTACCTGGTTGCTCTGTTCGGGGTCGAGGTAAGTGCGCAGTGTGGTAGCAAGGGCATCAATGGTGTGCATATCGCTAATTCGTGATCTCTACCATAGCTGCCCGGGGCTGTGTACAGGGTCTAACAAGGGTTGAACAAGGGAGCAACCGGGCCGTTACAGGGCCTCACTGGCCTCCATGACTTCCGCCAGTTCTTCCTCGGCTTCCAGCTCGTCTTCACGAACGAGGATGTCTGCCGTTACCAGGCCTTCGGCAATTTCGCGCAATGCGATAACCGTGGGCTTGTCGGATTCCTCTTGAACCATGGGGTCCTTGCCGCCGGTGGCCATTTGCCGGGCGCGCTTGCTGGCGACCATCACCAGCTCAAAGCGGTTTGCTACATTTTCCAGACAATCTTCAACGGTTACGCGTGCCATTACTAGATACTTCCCATACTGTTGTGCCATCCGGCCGACATAGGACCGGGGGCGCAGGGTTAAAAAACTGGAGGGGTTCGCCATAAATAACGGGCGATTTGATGCTACCCCGGACCGGGCAGTGGTACTGCGCCGGAGGAACCCTAAATTATACCCTGAATACGGGGGTGTTAGTCCAGCGTGAATAATGTGTGGATTGTACCTTCCCGCCCGCTGACACGGCGGCCTGGAGTCTAGCCCACGAGGTCCCCTAACAACGCCCCGAGCACCTGTATTTGCCGGGGCGTACGCAGGCGCAGACTGGTGATGATGGCCTGTAGCTCCTGCAGGGCCTGGTCGAAATCTTCATTGATTACCAGGTAATCGCTGTCCACGTAGTGGGACATCTCCTCCACCGCCTCCGCCATACGTGCTGCGATTACGCTGGCGTCGTCCTGTCCCCGGGCATTGAGTCGTTGTTCCAGGGTCTCCCGGGAGGGGGGCATGATGAAAATGGCAATGGTGTCCGGCAGCAGGCATTTCACCTGTTGTGCCCCCTGCCAGTCGATTTCCAGGATAACGTCGGTGCCGGTGGCAAGTTCCTGCTCTACCCAGATCCTGGATGTGCCATATAAGTTGCCGAATACCCGCGCGTGCTCCAGGAATTCCTCGCGTTGCAGCATGCCCTGGAAATTATCCTCATCGGTAAAATGGTAGTTTACGCCGTCGTGTTCCCCGGGGCGGATGGGGCGGGTGGTGTGGGACACCGATACCCGCAGCGCGTCGCTGCGCTCAATCAGGGCTTTTACCAGGCTGGTTTTACCGGCGCCGGAGGGTGCCGATACCGTGTAGAGTGTTCCGGTCTGGCTCATTCGGATTCCTGCAACTTGCTGGACGTTACTCGATATTCTGGATTTGCTCGCGCATTTGCTCGATCAGTACTTTCAGTTCTACCGCGCTCTGGGTGGTGCTACTGGAGACCGATTTGGATGACAGGGTGTTCGCCTCGCGATTCAATTCCTGCATCAGGAAGTCCAGACGCCGGCCACAGGGGCCACCCTTATCCAGGGCGCGGCGAATCTCAGTGACATGGGCATCCAGCCGGTCCAGTTCCTCGTCCACATCGGCTTTTTGCGCCATGTATACCAGTTCCTGCTCCAGTCTGCCCTGGTCCGTTTCCAGGTCCAGTTCGCTGATGCGGGTGATCACACGCTGGCGCTGCTGTTGCATCAACTCGGGCAGCTCCCGGCGAGTTTGGGCGACTTCGGTTTCCAGCCGTTGCAAGCGGTCGAGTACCAGTTGCGCGAGCTTGCTGCCCTCGCGCGCGCGGTTGCTTTTGAGGTCTTCCAGAGCCTTGGCAAACAATGCGCCGGCCTCTTTCAGCAGTAGCTCCTCGGATTGTTCCTGGGCGCTGCATATCCCCGGAAACTGCAGCACCTCGAGGGCGCTCATGGGCCGGCTCTGTTCCATGGCTTTCTCGATACCCCGGGCCGCATTAAGCAGTCGCTCCAGTTGCTGCTTATCCACCTGCCATTCGCCGCTGCGCGCCGGGTTCGACTGCAGGCGGATCAGGCAGTCCAGCTTGCCGCGGCCCAGTGCCGCGGTGGCCTGGTCACGCAGCCGCTGTTCCAGTGGGCGCAGTATATCGGGTAGCTTGAAACTGCAATCCAGGTAGCGGTGGTTGACCGAGCGCAGTTCTACGGTCAGCACGCCCTGTTCTGTAGTGGCGCTCTCGCGGGCAAAAGCCGTCATGCTGTGAATCATCGCGCTGGCTGTTAGTCCTTGGGTTCAAGAAGTAATTTTTTCGAGTGTATCAGCTTGCCTGTTGCGCGCACAGGCCAGTGTACTGGCGTATACTTGCGCCTCTCACGCGATAGGAAGTTTTAGCAATGGAAAGACCCAGTGGACGCAGCCCCCAGCAACTGCGGGATATCAGTATCACCCGCAATTTTACCTGCCATGCAGAGGGGTCCGTGCTGGTCAGCTTTGGTAATACCCGGGTGATCTGTACCGCGTCTGTGGAAAAGGGCGTGCCCAGGTTCATGCGCGGCGAGGGGCGCGGCTGGGTAACCGCTGAATACGGCATGTTGCCCCGTTCGACGGGTAGCCGTATGGGGCGCGAAGCCAGCCGCGGCAAGCAGGGTGGCCGCACGGTGGAAATCCAGCGACTGATCGGACGCTCCCTGCGGGCGGCCCTGGACTTGTCCAAGTTGGGGGAAAACACCATTACCATCGACTGTGATGTTATTCAGGCAGATGGCGGTACCCGTACCGCGTCCATTACCGGCGCCTGCGTCGCCCTGGTGGACGCGATTACCTATCTGCAACGGGAAAAGCTCATCACCGGGGATCCCCTGCTGCAGATGATTGCCTCGGTCTCAGTGGGGATCTACCAGGGCGTGCCGGTACTGGACCTGGATTATCCCGAAGACTCGGCGGCGGATACGGATATGAATGTGATCATGGGCGAAACGGGCGGTTTTATTGAAGTCCAGGGCACCGCTGAGGGCGCCCCTTTTGCCCGCGAGGAGCTGGACGGGATGCTGGATCTGGCAGCGTCTGGTATTGACGAGCTGATAGCCATACAGAAGGCCGCCCTGGCTTCCTGACCGGGGAGAGAGAGGCCCATGGCTGCACCGCAGTAGAGCATTTAGGCCAGCGGGCGAAAAGGATTCCCCGGCCAGTGCCGATAGCGGGAAAAACCCTGGAATGACGAGGTCGAAAACTGAGCTACAGCTCGATATCGTAGTCCATGATCACCGGCGCGTGGCTGGAGAACACTTTGCTCTTGTAGATCGCGCCGTAGTCCACGGTATATTTCAGGCCCTGGGAGATCACGTGGTAGTCCGTGCGCCAGCCATTGCTTTCCTGGCTCCCGTCGGGCCACCAGCTGAACTCGTCCTGGTCTGAGTTGATTTCCCGGAAGGCATCCACATAGCCTGACTCCAGCAATTCGCTCATCCACTGGCGCTCTTCCGCCAGGAAGCCCGAGGTGGTGCTGTTACTCTCGGTGTCCTGCACGTCAGCGGCGGTGTGGGCAATGTTCCAGTTGCCGCAGATGATGAATTCCCGGCGTTTGTTACGCACTTTCTGCAGGTGATTGGCGAACAACTCAAAAAACTCGTTCTTGCGACCTTGCTGCTCCTCGTTGTCCTGTTCGGCCCCGGGTGCCAACAGGCAGGCGACACTCAGGTTTTCATAATCGGCCTGAATATAGCGCCCCTCCATGTCGAAATCGGCGAAGCCCAGACCGGTCATGATAGCCTTGGGCAATTGGCGGCAATAAATTGCGACACCATTGGCCTTGCCGTCGATATCGTCGAAGAAATAGGCGTTGTATTCTTCCGGAAAAAACAGTTGGTCCTGCAGGTCGTATTCCGAGCACTGCAGGTCCTGGATGCAGATGAAGTCCGCGTCCTGCTCTTTCAGCCAGTCGTAAAATCCTTTTTCCGCGGCATTTTTAATACCGTCGGCACTGAAACTGATGATCCTCATTCATAGCCCCTTGGCATGAGAGCATGTATGATATTGCGGCCTCGGGGACGCAGTATCTTGTGTATATCCCGGCGCCCGGGTAAGGTCGTCCAAAATATAAAATCCGATAATGAAAGCGTCAGATTGCGCCACTACTCATTATGGTATTGCCCGGAAAGTACTGCCTGCGGCAAATTCTTTTATCTCAGCGTGGCGTGCACCAGACTGCGTATTCTATATTGGAATCTGCGGAATACAATGCCTCGTTTAAGGATCAGATAATCTCATGCAAGCCTATCAAAGCGAATTCATAGCACTGGCCAGACAATACGATGTATTGAAGTTCGGCGAATTTACCCTCAAATCGGGCCGTATAAGCCCCTATTTCTTCAATGCCGGCGCGTTCAACAGCGGTCGCGCCCTGGCGGCGCTGGGCCGCTGTTATGCCCAGCGTATCGTGGATTCCGGGGTGCAGTTTGATGTCCTGCTGGGGCCGGCCTACAAGGGAATCCCCCTGGTCAGTGCCACCGTGGTTGCGCTGGCCGAGCATCACCGCCTGGACGCTCCCTTTGCCTATAACCGCAAGGAAGCCAAGGACCATGGTGAGGGCGGCATGCTGGTGGGGGCTCCCCTGCGGGGGCGGGTGCTGGTGATTGATGATGTAATCACCGCGGGGACGGCAGTGCGCGAGGTGATCACCCTGATCGAGGGTGCCGAGGCAGAGTTGGCGGGGGTAGTGATAGGGCTGAATCGTCAGGAGAGGGGCGCGGGAGAGCTGTCCGCCGTGCAGGAGGTGGAGCAGTCCAGCGGCGCCCCCGTACTCAGTATTGTTGATATGGGCCATATCATCGAATACCTGGAGGCATCCGGGGGCGGCCCGGCGGGGGCTCTGCAGGGCATGCAGGCGTACCGGGAGCGCTACGGCGTCTGAGTTGTGCACAGTGTGCCCAGGCCCTATAGTATGCCCATGATGTCTCGATCCGCTCCAACCGCTTTATTGGTCATTGCCGCCCTGCTTTCGGGCCTGTCTCAAGTCGCCCTCAGCCGCGATCTCTATCGCTATTACGATGGTGAGGGCAAGATGGTGATTGATTACCGCGTTCCCGCCGAGTATGCCGGCGCCGGCTACGAGGTACTCAATGAAGACGGTGTTGTCATCAAGGTGGTGCCAAGAGAGCTGACGGAGGAAGAAAAGCAGCAGCGTAATGCGCTGGAAATTCAGCAGGCGGCGGCGGAGGCGGAGCAGGAGCGCCTGCGCAAATGGGACGAATCCCTGCTGCTGCGCTACAGCACTATTGCCGATATTGAAGATATGCGGGAGCGATCCCTGCGTGACCTGCGCATCCGCGTGAGTATTCTCAAGAGCAACAGGCGCTCATTAAAGCAGCAGGTGGAAAACTACCAGTCCCAGGCGGCGGACCTGGAGCGCAGAGGCCAGGAAGTGGATGTGGATCGCTTGCAGGCTATCGAGGAATTGCAGCGGGAAATTGCGGCTACTGATCGGGCCATTGCTGAGCGGCAGCGCGAAATTCAGGAAGTGTCCGCCGGTTACCAGGCCGATATAGAGCGCTTTGCACAGTTACTTGAGGTAGTCGAACTGCGCCGCTCCATGCTGGCACAGGATAGAAAGTAGACCCGCCGTTTTAACTGACGTAGGTGGACGCCTGACCCGCTACAGGCTGGCTGACTGCCTCGCGGAAAAACCCCCCAATGAGCAATTCCCACTGCTGTGCCCAGTCTGCGGTCGGCGGGCGCTGGAAGTCACTGCGCACGTATTGTGAAATACGCCCCTCCGCCGTGGCCATCAACAGGTTGGCAGCGGCGGGCAGGGGAATCACCGGGCGCAGGCCCTCGCGCATCTCGGCCTCGCGAATCACCTGCTTCAATTGAGTTTCAAATCGATCGAATAACTGCGCCACGCGTTGGTGCAGTCGCTCCGCCTCCCCCGCCAGCGCATCGCCGGTGAGAATACGGGTAATTCCCGGGTTGCGCTCGGTGAAAGCCAGCAACAACATAAGCATTTTTTCACAGCGCGCCGCTGCCGCCTGCTCCTCGTTGAGAATGATATTGATCCGGCTGAACAGGGTTTCCTCGATGAATTCGATCAGGCCTTCAAACATCTTGGACTTGCTGGGGAAGTGGCGATACAGGGCAGCTTCAGAAACGCCCACCTGCCTTGCCAGGCCAGCCGTGGTAATCCGGTTGCCGGGATTTGCTTCCAGCATCTGGGCGAGTGCTTCCAGAATCTGCTGGCGGCGTTGGGATTTACGGGGCGGCATGGCAATCCATGGTGAGTCGCATTACGGCCAATGCTAGCGATTACCTGCTAAGGCTGCAATAAGTGTTGCACATATGATAAAGATATTTTTCGGATTTCTCAGTTCTGGTCGCGCTTGTTGCTTATCAGCGTGCCCATACCCTCGTCGGTGAAGGTTTCCAATAGCACCGCATGGGGCATCCTGCCATCAATAATGTGCGCGCTCGCCACACCGGATTTTACCGCGTCCAGTGCGCAGCTGATTTTGGGCAGCATCCCGCCGGTGATGGTGCCGTCGGCGATCAGCTTATCTACCTGGCTGGTGCTCAACCCGGTGAGAATTTCGCCGTCGCCATCCAGCAGGCCGGCTACGTTGGTCAGTAGCATCAGCTTTTCTGCCTGCATCACCTGCGCCAGCTTGCCTGCCACCAGGTCGGCATTGATATTGTAGGTACTGCCGTCCGCACCCACACCAATAGGCGCAATAACCGGGATGAAGTCACTATCGAGAATGACGTTGATTACCGAGATATCAATTTGCTCAACATCGCCCACATGGCCGATATCGATGATCTCCGGGGCCTCCAGCTCCGGGCTGTGCCGGGTGACTTGCAGCCGCCTGGCACGGATCAGTTGCCCGTCCTTCCCGGTCACGCCTATGGCCCTGCCGCCGTTGCGGTTGATCGAGGATACGATCTCCTTGTTAACACTGCCGCCCAGCACCATTTCCACCACGTCCATGGTCTGGGAATCGGTTACCCGCATGCCATCGACAAATTCCGTGTGAATACTGAGTTTCTCCAGCAGGGCGCCGATTTGCGGTCCGCCGCCGTGAACTACCACCGGGTTCATTCCCACCAGTTTCATCAGTACCACGTCCCTGGCGAAACTTTCATGTAACAACGGGTCCACCATGGCATTGCCGCCGAACTTGACCACGATAGTTTTGCCGGTAAAACGCTGTATATAGGGCAGCGCCTCCGTCAGTACCTTGGCGACGTTAAGGGCTGATTCTCTATCGAGTGACATATCGTAACCTGTGGATTGATGTGGCGCCGGGTGTCGCGCCTAAAAATTCAATTGCAGGTCGGGATCTACAAGCCCGATCTGTGCGCGAAACTCCGCCTGTATAGCCTCCAGCGACTCCTCTGAGTCCGCCTCAAAGCGCGCCGTCAGCGCCGGCCCGGTATTGGAGGCGCGCACCAGGCCCCAGCCCTCGGCGAAGTCCACCCTGATACCGTCCATAGTGTTGACCTTGCCGGTGGAGAAGTCTGTGTTGTTGACAATTTTATCCATCAACTGGAATTTCTCCTCTTCCGGCACGGGAATCAGGATCTCCGGTGTATTGCAGCTTACCGGAAAGTCCGCCAGCGCCTCGTCCAGGCTGTTGCCATGGGTACTCAATATCTCCGCCAGTCGGCCGGCGGCATACATGCCGTCATCGAAGCCATACCAGCGCTCGCCAAAGAACATATGCCCGGAGAATTCACCGCCCAGCAGGGCGCCGGTCTCGGCCATTTTTTCCTTCATAAAAGCGTGGCCGGTCTTCCATAATACCGGTCTGCCGCCGTGCCGGGTAATCAGCTTGGTCAGGTTGCGGCTGCATTTCACATCGAATACCACGTCCGCGCCCGGATTGCGCGAAACCACATCCTGGGCGTAAATCATCAACAGCAGGTCCGAGCGCACGATGCGGCCACTGGGAGTCACAACCGCCAGTCGGTCGCCGTCGCCGTCAAAGGCCACCCCAAAGTCCGCCTTCTGCTCCTGTACCACGCGAACCAGGTCTGCCAGGTTGTCCTCGTTGCTGGTATCCGGCGGGTGGTTGGGGAAGGTGCCATCCACCTCGCAGTGCAGCGGGACCACCTCGCAGCCCAGATCCTCGAACAGTTGTGGCGCTATACGTCCAGTGGCCCCGTTCCCTGCATCGATGACGATTTTCAGTGGTACCGCGATGGCAATATCGTGCAGGACTTCTTCCATGTAGGCGGGCACGATATTTTCCCGGATCATCCTGCCATTGCCCGTGCTGAAGTCCTGTTCGATGATGCGATTGCGTATCTGCTGAATCCCGCCGGCCGCGATGGTCTGCTGGTTAAGCACGATTTTGAAGCCGTTATAATCTCCCGGGTTGTGGCTGCCGGTTACCATGACGCCGGACTTACAGCTCAGGTGTCTGGTGGCGAAATACAGCAGGGGTGTAGGAACCAGGTCAATATCGATAACATCGCGGCCACTTTCCATAAGTGACCTGATCAGTGCCGACTTGATGCGCGGACTGGATAGGCGCCCGTCACAACCCACCGCCAGGGTTTGTTCGCCCATGTCTTCGGCAATAGTGCCAATTGCCCTGCCGATATTAGCTACCAGCTCATCGGTAAGCTCGGATTCGGCTTTGCCGCGAATATCGTAGGCGCGGAAAACATGTTCGGGCAGGTTCGAGATAGCCGCGCCGCCACTGTCTTCCAACGCTACACCGCCAGCGAGGTCCAACTCCAGCGTTTCCTCGCCATCATCCAGCATGGTGGTGGACTGGAACATCGGGTTGGTCAGCTCCGACTCCTTGCCCATAAAGTCCTCCTGTACCTCCGCCACCGGCAGCGAGGTAGACGATGGTGCGCCGCTGCTCTGGCGCAAGGTGCGCAGGGTGGCCCGGCGCAGCTGCCTGGCGACGCCCACCAGCTCGGGTATGGAGAGTTCCAGCGGAGTTTTTCTATCTGCGGCGGAAATTGCCCGGTTGATTTCGTTGTCCAGTTTGCGCGGGAACCGCCAGAGGAACAGCACTATTACACATAGCACCGCGATGACGGACAGGGCCAGTACCGCGTACAGTGGCCACGGCGGGATAGCCAGCGTTTCCAGTAAGCCCCGCGACGGTGTAAACGCCACCTGCCAGGGCGTTTCGGGAATGCTGGCGCGTTGGGTGTAGTCACTGCCATCACCGCTGCCGGCAAAGGCGATGATATTGGTACTGGCGGTGCCGGAAGAGCCGCTGTAGGTCTGCTCTACGGCAAATTTTCCGGCCGCGGTGTCCAGGGACTTGAGATGGCTGGCGATCTGCTCGTTGTCCAGGGTAATGATGATTACCGCCTTGCGATCCGCTATGCGCGGGTGCGTGACCAGGGCGGTCATGGATGTCATCCAGCGATTCTCAAATTTGTAAGCCTCGGGCTGGGTTTGTTGATCCATGCTGGTACGCCTGACCAGGTCCACTTCGATGTGGTTGCGCAGGCCGTTGTCCCCGCCCTCGATCTCTGCGGTACCCATGTCGCCAATGGTGACGATTCTCAGGCTGATGACCTCCGGGAAATAATCCAGCATGGCCTTTTCGACCAGGTCGATGTCGCCCCGGTCCTGGCTGGCAATGGCCGACAGTGCCAGGGGCGAACCGGCGGCACTGTAGATGCGGGCCTTCAAGCGGGTCATCAGGTGGTGAATATTGGTTGCCTGTTGGGTGGCGAAGGACAGTGCCACGCGCTCGATTTGTTGTGTCTGCAGGGCGGGTTCCCGCAGCAGCACCAGATAGCTGAACCCCAGGGCGAGCGGCACCACAGCCGCCAGCAAAGCGCTGAAGGCGATGGCCTTTAATGCGTTACCTTTGGCGACGATGCCCTGGGGGCTGCCCGCCGGTTGGCCACCGCCTTTCCCTTTTGGCTTGTCCTTTTTATTTTTCTTGAGTTTCAGCATCCGGGTCGTCGATTTGCAGGTGTGTTCAGGTAGCGCTAATCATATTACGGGGCGGCATTGACTTAAATGCACCACGCTTCTTTTATTGGCAACTTACCATATTGATCCTTCGCCGCCCCCAGGCCGCCGTTGCGCTCAGCGTTGGATCTTTGCGATCAGCTCAATGATATGGCGGGCGATGCTGTCCTTGCTGGCGCGTGGCAACGCCTGTTCCCCACCCGACCACAGCACTGTGGCCGCATTGTGCTCGCTATTGAAGCCTATGGAGGGGTCGGAAACGTCATTGGCAACGATCATATCCAGACCCTTGCGTTGCATTTTGTCCCTGGCGTAGGACAGCACTTCATTGGTCTCCGCCGCGAAACCCACGGTAAACGGCCGGTTTTCGCTTTCCGCCACTGCTGTGACGATATCCGGGTTGCGCACCAATTGCAGGGTAACTTGCTCCGGACCCTTCTTGATCTTCTGTTGCTCCATCGTCGCCGGGCGATAGTCGGCTACCGCCGCGCAGGCGATGAAGATGTCGCATTCCTTTAGTAAGGCGAGGCTCTGGTCCAGCATCTCGTTGGCACTCTCCACTGGCAGGTGGCGCACTTTGTCCGGCACGGTTAAAGCCACGGGGCCGCTGACAACAGTAGTATGGGCGCCCGCCTCCGCCGCCGCCCTGGCAAGCGCATAGCCCATCTTGCCCGAGCTGTGGTTTGAAATGTAGCGAACCGGGTCCAGGGCCTCCCGGGTGGGACCTGCGGTGATGACCACACGCTTGCCAGCCAACAGGCCGCTCTGGAACAGGCTGGCCGCCGCCGCCGCGATAACCGCAGGCTGCTCCATACGGCCCGGGCCAATATCCCCGCAGGCCTGTTCGCCACTGGCTGGGCCCACCAGGTGCACGCCGCGCCGCGACAGAGTGGCAATATTGTCTGTGGTCGCCGGGTCCAGCCACATTTGCTGGTTCATGGCCGGAGCAACCAGCAGTGGCGCGGCTGTGGCCAGCGCCGCAGTGGTTAGCAGGTCGTCAGCCCGGCCCGCTACCAGCCGGGCCAGCACGTCAGCGGTGGCCGGCGCAATCAGCAGCAGGTCTGCCCAACGCGCCAGCTCGATATGACCCATGCCCTGCTCCGCCTCGGCATCCAATAACTGGGTGTGGACCGGGTTTCCGGAGAGCGCCTGCAGGGTCAGGGGAGTGATGAACTCCATCGCGCCCTGGGTCATGATGACACGCACGTTGGCGCCCTGCTCCTGCAACTGCCTGATCAGTTCCGCTGATTTGTAGGCCGCAATGCCGCCGGTTACCCCCAGCAGTACATTGCGATTAAAAAGATGTGCCATTTGCCTGCCCAAATTGGGAAAATAGCGTTAAGGGGAGGGAAAGATACCACCACCTCGCGGCATTTGACACTGTGCGGGCGAGGGGCTCAAGGAGGAGCGCTATGGGTATGGTCGATTGGCCCGCGGGCGAGGGACCCCGCGACAAGTTGCTGGGCAAGGGTGCTGAGGCACTTTCAGACGCCGAATTGCTGGCGATACTGCTGCATACCGGCTACCGCGATTGCAACGCACTGGAACTGGCGCGCAAGCTGCTGGGTCAGTACGCGGGCCTCGATGGTGTGATGCGCGCGCAGCGCGCCAGCCTGCTGGCCTGCACCGGCGTTGGCAATGCCAAGTACGCCCGCCTGCAGGCGTCCCTGGAGCTGGCGCGACGCCAGGCGCTGCAGGTGTTGTGTTGTAGTGACGTGCTGTCCAGCCCCAATGAAACGCGTCGCTTTCTGCAGCACCACCTGGGGGGCCACACCCGCGAGGTATTCAGTTGCCTGTTCCTGGATAGCCAGCACCGGGTGCTGCGCTGCGAGGACCTGTTCCTGGGCACCCTGGACGGGGCCGCAGTCTACCCGCGGGAGGTGGCGGTGCGGGCCCTGCAATACCATGCTGCCGCGGTGATATTCGCCCACAATCACCCCTCGGGGGTGGCCGAGCCCAGTGCTGCTGATCGGCGCATTACCGAACGCTTATGCGCCGCCCTGGCCCTGCTGGATATCAGGGTGCTGGACCACATCATAATCGGCCGTGGCCGGGAATACTCGTTCGCCGAACAGGGGCTGTTATAGCGCCGCGAGGGCCCCATGACGCGCCCATGTTTGGCTTGCTATGGCAGTAGCCTTCTGGTATAAAGTCGCGCTCCGCGCGGCTGGGCCACTGTTTCGCCCACAAACGCATACCGTTTTTTAACTGATTCCCGCGTGTTTTTTGGGAGAGAAATTGATCATGGCTAGAGTATGTCAGGTTACCGGCAAGCGTCCGGTAACAGGAAATAACGTATCACACGCAAAAAACCGTACGCGTCGCCGTTTTTTGCCCAACCTGCACCAGCACCGCTTCTGGATTGAATCCGAGAAGCGCTTTGTCAGCTTGCGTGTTTCCAGCAAGGGCATGCGTATTATCGACAAGAAAGGCATTGAGCAGGTGTTGGCGGACATGCGCACCCGCGGCGAAAAGGTTTAAGGGAGAACAGTAATGAGAGAAAAAGTCAGGATGAATTCTTCAGCTGGTACTGGCCACTTCTATACCACTGACAAGAACAAGCGCACCACTCCGGACAAGTTGGAGATGAAAAAGTACGATCCCGTTGCCCGCAAGCACGTGATGTATAAGGAAGGCAAAATCAAGTAGTGCCTTGCTGTGCAGTACCCTTAAAACCCCGGCTAGCCCGGGGTTTTTTGCATTTGGGTCATTTGTTGACGCGTACCTGAGAGCCTCTGCCGATGCCGGAATTACCTGAAGTTGAAACGACCCGCCGCGGAGTCGAGCCCTATAGCCGGGGTCGCACGGTGCGCCAGCTGGTGGTGCGTGAGCCCCGACTGCGTTGGCCGGTGCCGCCCGACTTGCCCCGGCTGATGCAGGGTCAGGTCATAGAGGCCGTGGAGCGGCGCGCCAAGTACCTGTTGTTCCAAACTACCAATGGAACCCTGATGGTGCACCTGGGGATGTCCGGTTCGCTGCGTGTGGTGGAGCCCGGGGAACCACCCGGCAAGCACGATCACATCGATATCCTGATGCAGGAGGGCGCCAGCCTGCGCTTCAACGACCCGCGCCGCTTTGGCTCTTTTCTATGGCTGGAGCCGGGTGAGCAACACCCCCTGTTGCGCCATCTGGGTCCGGAACCACTGTCCGAGGCGTTTGATGGCGATATGCTGTACCGTCGCTCCCGGGGTCGCAAAGGGCCGGTAAAACAGTTCATCATGGACGGAAAAGTCGTGGTTGGTGTTGGTAATATTTACGCTAACGAAGCGCTGTTCCTCTCCGGCATTCGCCCCGATCGCGCCGCGGGGCGTATTTCTGCCGCCCGCTACCAGCTCCTCTCGAATAATATTAAGCAAGTACTCACTTCTGCTATAGAGCAGGGGGGGACTACACTGAGAGATTTTGTTGGGGGCGATGGGAAGCCTGGCTACTTTGCCCAGCAGTTATATGTGTACGGCCGGGCGGGGCAGCCCTGCAAGCGCTGCCAGAGTCCGTTACGCGAGACGCGCCTGGGTCAGCGCAGCAGCGTCTATTGCGTGGCCTGTCAGCGCTGAACAGGCTACACTGTAAAGGCTAAGGGGAACGGGAAGGGAACCCGGGAGATGACTATGAAAATAAAACAAGGCGCTCGCCGCGCCACAACAGCCCTGATGATTGGCTGCCTGCTGCTGCCGCAGGCACTCTGGGCCCAGAGTTCAATTGATGACAGTCCTAACGAATTTGCCATGGTTGGCGATCTGTTGGTGGCGCGCCCCATAGGCGCTGTCATGACCGTGGGGGGTGCCGCGGTTTGGCTGGTCAGCCTGCCTTTTACGCTGATGGCGGGGCACGCCGGCGAAGCAGCAGAGACCTTGATGCTGGGGCCGGCCCAGGCCACGTTCTGGCGTTGCCTGGGTTGTCGCAATACCGGCTACACCGGTAAAGACACTGCCCAGAATGAAAGGAACGCAGCCAAGCAGGAGGCTGAGGAGCAAGCCGCTCTGGAGGAAAAGCATCCTTACGTAGGTCCCAGCGACTTCCCCTGATTCGACACTGCCGGGACCGGCACCTGCGGGGGCCGGTCCCGCTAGTCTGAAAATCGCTGTTGTAGTGCCGCCGCTACCTTTGGTGGCACGAAGGGGCTGATATCGCCGTCAAGTGCCGCTATCTCCCTGACCAGGGAGGAGGATATGTAGGACAGGTGTTCCGAGGGGGTTAGAAAGATACTCTCGAACTCCGGGTACATGGCCCGATTCATATTGGCCAGCTGGAACTCGTATTCAAAATCCGCCACGGCGCGCAGGCCCCGCAGGACACAGCGGGCGTTCTGGCTCTTGGCGAAATCGGTCAGCAGGTTACTGAAACCCACTACTTCCACGTTATCCAAATGAGCCAGCGATGACTGGCACAGTGCTATCCGTTGTTCCAGGCTGAACAGTGGGGTCTTCTTCTGGCTGTGGGCAATGGCCACCACCACCCGGTCGAACAGGCGCGCGGCGCGCTCGGTGAGATCCACGTGGCCGTTGGTGATGGGATCGAAAGTCCCCGGATAGATGACAGAATGCGTTCTCATGATGCAGCACCAGCGGCCGTGGGAAGGGTCGGATGGTAAACAATTTGCCCGGCGGCGACAATGTGGCCTGCGCTATCGTCCGGCATCCCGTTCGGCGATGTACAGGCGATAGGCCACCCCGCCCGCGGTTTTTTCCCGATGCGCCAGCCAGTCCCCGGGAACCTGGGGTGCAGGGTCTGATGCGGCGGTTTCGATGTAGACCATGGCCTGGGGGTTAAGCAGGTGCTGGTCGACCAGGGCGCTGCAGGCAGGCTCTACCAGAGACTGCCCGAATGGGGGGTCGATAAATACGATGTCATAGGGCTGGCGGGCCGCGTCCAGGAAGTGTAATGCCGACCCACCATGGCAATATCCTGAAGTGGAGGCCTGCAGGGTCTGCAGGTGTTCCCGCAACCGCGCCAGGGCGACGGGTGATTGCTCGATGAAGTCGCAGTGGCCTGCCCCGCGCGATAGGGCCTCCAGGCCCAGTGCCCCGCTGCCGGCAAAGAGATCGGCACAGCGCGCGCCCTGCAGCCTTGGCGCCAGCCAGTTGAACAGTGTTTCGCGGATGCGGTCGGTGGTAGGGCGCAGGCCAGGCTCCGCCGGGAAAGCCAGTTTGCGGCCGCGCCAGCGTCCGCCGATAATGCGCAGTTGCCCGGGCTTGCCCATGCCTTTTGAGTGTCTCGCCATTTCTTCGCGTCGTGCAAGGGTGGTAGGATAGGCGCCTGCGCAGGCGCCCGGTCTGCGGACATACTCTACCACGACAACTATGAAATTTTTTAAACGCAAGAAAGCGGTGGATGCCCCGGCAGCACCGGCTGACCCTGCACAGCCCCAGGGACAATTACCGGAACAGGAAGTGCCGGCGTCCGACACCGCTGCTCCGGCGGTTGTTGCGGAGCCACCGCAAGCGGTTGGCGCGGTCGAAACGACTACCGAACCAGTGGCGCCCGCGGAAGCGGGAGTCGCCGAGTCAGAGCAGAATCGCGAGCCGTCGGTAGCACCCCCATCGGGTGATGACGAAGCCTCCGGCTTTTTTACCCGCCTGCGCCGCGGGCTGGGCCGCACCAGTGGCACTCTGGTCCAGGGCCTGGGTACCCTGTTCCTGGGCCGCAAGGAAATCGACGAGGACTTAATAGAGGAGCTGGAATCCCGCCTGCTGCTGGCCGACGTCGGCGTGGACGCTACGGTGGAGATTATCGAGCACCTCACCCAGCGCGTCTCGCGCAATGAGCTGACCAGTCCGCAAGCTTTGCAGGGTGCCCTGCAGGAGGAGTTGCTGGCGCTGCTGCAGCCCTGCGAGCAACCGCTGGATGTGAGCCTTGGCAAACCCTATGTCATATTGATGGTAGGGGTTAACGGCGTGGGCAAAACCACCACCATTGGCAAGCTGGCGCGCCATTATATGGCCGAGGGGCGCTCGGTGATGCTGGCTGCGGGGGATACTTTCCGCGCGGCGGCGGTAGAGCAGTTGCAGGTTTGGGGCGAGCGCAATGACGTTCCGGTAGTGGCCCAGCATACCGGTGCGGATAGCGCCTCGGTTATTTACGATGCCCTGCAGGCGGCTCAGGCGCGGGGCATCGACGTGCTTATCGCCGATACCGCCGGCAGGTTGCACAATAAAGACAACCTCATGGAAGAATTGAAGAAGGTGGTCCGGGTGATGGGTAAACTGGACCAGGCTGCGCCCCATGAAGTGATGCTGGTGCTGGATGCGGGTACCGGGCAAAACGCCCTGGCCCAGGCTGCCCAGTTCCAGCAGTGGGTGGGGGTAACGGGCATCAGCCTGACCAAGCTGGACGGTACCGCCAAGGGCGGCGTTATCTTTGCCATTGCCAAAAAACTGGGCCTGCCGATTCGTTATATTGGCGTTGGGGAGGCGGCACAAGACCTGCGGCCTTTCCAGGCAGGACAATTTGTCGAGGCGTTGTTCGCGGGGGATGACAGCGCTGCATGATCAGCTTTGACCGGGTCAGCAAACGCTATGCCCAGGGCCACGACGCCCTGCGGGAAATCAGTATTGATATAGCCCGGGACGAACTGGTGTTTCTCACCGGCCATTCCGGTGCCGGGAAAAGCACCCTGTTGCGCCTGATCATGCTGATGGAGCGGCCCAGCCGAGGTCAGCTCACGGTTGACGGGCGCAACCTGGCAACGGTGGGCCCTCGCGGTGTGCCCCGTCATCGCCGCGATATCGGGGTGGTGTTCCAGAATCACCAGCTGCTGTTTGATCGGCCGGTATTTGACAATGTTGCGTTGCCCCTGATTATCGCCGGTTACGATTACCGGGAGGTGGGCCGCAGGGTGCGCGCGGCCCTGGACAAGGTTGGCTTACTGGAGCGAGAGCGCGCCATGCCGGTCACGCTCTCCGGTGGTGAGCAGCAGCGGGTGGGCATCGCCAGGGCGGTGGTGGGCAAACCCAATATTCTGTTGGCAGATGAACCCACCGGCAACCTGGATCCCTTGTTGTCTGCGGAAATCATGCAGCTGTTTGAGGAGTTCAACCGGGTCGGCGTCACCGTATTGATTGCCAGCCATGACCTGGCGCTGATTTCCCGCCTGCGCCATCGCATTATTACCCTGCGCGACGGCAGACTGGTTACCGGGAGCGCCTTGTGAGCGGCCGGCGCGAGGGTGCCAGCCAGAGTCGTGCCGAATTTCGGGATGTGTATAACGCCTGGTTGCGGCATCATCGCCTGTCGGCGGCGGACAGCCTGTTTCGCGTCCTGGATAACCCGGTTTCCAGCGCTCTCACCTGGCTGGTGATAGGCATCGCCCTGGCTTTGCCCGTGGGCCTGAATATCGCCCTGGACAACGTCGGGCAACTGAGCGGCAATTGGGACAGCCCCGCGCAGATATCCCTGTTTCTGCGCGATGGTGTGTCAGTCGAAACGGCGGGCGAACTGCAATCCCGGCTGGAACAGCGGGACGAGGTCGCTGCCACACGCTTTATCTCACGGGAACAGGCGCTGGAGGAATTCAGTGCGCTGTCGGGTTTCGCCGATGTACTGGCCAGCCTGGAACAGAATCCCCTGCCCAACCTGATCCTGCTGACCCCGGCTGGCCAGTATCAGGGGGGCTCGTTAGCCTCTCTGCGGGAGGAGCTGGAGGCTCTTCCTGATGTCGCCGAGGCGGTGCTGGATATGGAGTGGCTGCAGCGGCTCAACAGCCTGATGGAGCTCACCCGCAGAGGAGTGCTGGCCGTGGGTGGGTTGCTGGTTCTGGGCGTGGTGCTGATTCTTGGCAATACGATACGCCTGGCAATTGAGAGCCGGCGCGATGAGATAGTGATCGTGAAGCTGGTGGGAGGTAGCAACGCTTTTGTGCGCCGGCCCTTCCTCTATACCGGGTTGTGGTACGGCGTTGGCGGTGGTGTGTTCGCCGCCACACTGGTGGCAATTTCCCTGTGGTTTCTCGCGGGGCCGGTAGGGGAGCTGGCGGAACTGTACCAGAGCAGTTTCCAACTGGGTGGCCTGGGTGTGATGGGTGCCCTGAACCTGGTTATTCTCGGGGGGCTGCTGGGCTTGGCTGGATCGTGGCTGGCGGTAGCGCGCCACCTGGCGGCGATAGAACCACGCTAAAAACCGGCTTATCATGATTTATCGCAACGTGTTGATAAATATAAATAATTTTTATTTATATTGCCCTGAATCGGAACTTTCACGGTATTAGCACTCTAATGGAAAGAGTGCTAAAATCGCGAACCCTGTTGATGGAGAACTGTTTATGAGCAAGAGTCTGCAAGCGGTAGACCAGATGGTACCGGGAGCCAATCTAGCGGCCTATGTACAGGCGGTGAGCAGTATTCCTATTCTCAGCGTGGAGCGGGAACGGGAGCTGGGAGAAGACCTCTATTACAACGACAACCTGCAGGCGGCGCGGGAGCTGGTCATGTCCCACCTGCGGTTCGTGGTACACATTGCGCGCAGCTACTCCGGTTATGGCCTGGCGGAAGCCGACCTGATCCAGGAAGGCAACGTTGGCCTGATGAAGGCGGTCAAGCGCTACAATCCGGAGAAGGGTGTGCGCCTGGTGTCTTTCGCCGTGCACTGGATCAAGGCTGAAATGCACGAATATATCCTGCGCAACTGGCGTATCGTCAAGGTTGCGACTACCAAGGCCCAGCGCAAATTGTTCTTTAACCTGCGCAGCGCCAAGAAAAATCTCGCCTGGTTGAGCGCCGAAGAGGCACAGGCTGTGGCCCAGGACCTGGGTGTGGATGTCAAGGAAGTGCAGCGTATGGAAGGCCGGCTGAGCAGCCGTGACCTGGCCTACGACATGTCCGCGGATAGCGATGATGACGATGCCTGGCAGGCGCCCCAGGCCTATCTGGAAGATCACAGTGCGGATCCCGCTCTGATGGTGGAGTCCAGCGATTGGCAGCAGGACAGCGAAACGCGGCTGCATGAAGCCCTGTCCGCACTGGACGAGCGCAGCCGGGATATCCTCGCGCAGCGTTGGCTCGCAGAGGAGAAAGCAACCCTGCACGAACTGGCGGCACGGTATGAAGTGTCTGCGGAGCGCATTCGCCAGCTGGAGCAGAATGCAATGAAAAAGCTGCGGAGCGCGATCGCGGCCTGATTCTCCTGAAAAGGGGCGGTAGCAACCGCCCCTTTCTGTATTACAATCCTCCTATGGCAAAACTTTTTATTACCCTGGGTTCGCTCAGTGGCATGGTCGCAGTGATGTTGGGTGCATTTGGTGCCCATGCGCTGCGCGGTAGGCTGGATGAATACGCCCGGGGGGTGTTCGAAACGGCCGTGCAATACCATTTCTACCACAGCCTGGCCTTGCTTGCGGTCGGTATACTGGCGATTTCGCAGCCCCAGACGGTCATGCTGAAAAGCAGCGGCTGGCTGTTCTTTATCGGCATCCTGATTTTCTCAGGCAGCCTCTACATCCTCAGTATTAGCGGGCTACGCTGGCTGGGCGCTATTACCCCCCTGGGTGGGCTGGCCTTTATTGCCGGCTGGGCCTGCCTCGCCGCCACCGGCTGGAAACTGCTGGTCTGATTTTCCCTGATGAATGAAACGCGAAAGCGACGTCCCATTCGCAGCTATGTGCTGCGCACTGGCCGAATGACGCCGGGGCAGCAGCGCGCCTATGAGGAAAACTGGGGACGCTGGGGCCTGGAGCACCGCGACGAACTACTGGATTTCGAGGCCACTTTTGGGCGCCCCGGGGAGCGGGTCCTGGAAATCGGCTTTGGCATGGGTCAGTCCCTGGTGGACATGGCCGCCGCGGCGCAGCAGCGCAACTTCATTGGCATCGAGGTGCACAAACCGGGCGTGGGCCGCCTGTTGCATACGATGGCGGAGCGCGATGTGGACAATATCCGCGTCTATTGCCACGATGCGGTGGAAGTATTGCGCGACTGCATCCCCGACGGCTCCCTGGACACCATACAGATATTCTTCCCGGACCCCTGGCACAAGAAACGCCATCACAAGCGACGCCTTATCCAGCCGGCCTTTGTGAACCACCTGGTCGGTAAACTGAAACCCGGGGGTACGCTGCACCTGGCCACTGACTGGGAGAACTATGCCGAGCAGATGATGGCGGTCTTGAGCGCCACGGAAGGTCTGCGCAACAGCCAGCCCGCCGGCCAGTTTGCCCCCCGCCCTGAATACCGGCCCCTGACGAAATTTGAACTGCGCGGGGAGCGGTTGGGGCATGGTGTTTGGGATTTGATCTTTCTCCGGGTGTAGTTTTTATCTTTCTGGTGTGGCGCAAGCGCATACCGCGGTCCCGGGCGGGAAAGTGTTTCTCATCAAGCGAATAGCGTGGAGCGACTGAGAAACACTTTCCCGCCCGGGACCGCTTAAAGAGGCCAATCCAGGCATAAGCGCAGACAAGCATCGATTGGCTTTCGTTCCTCACTGCCCCGTGGATGCGCGACGGACCCAGTTTGAGGGAGCAAAAATACACACTCACTAGACAAAAAACTCTCCCACGACCGAGTCGAGAAACCGGCGTCCCAGGTCGGTGGTGTGAATAGTGTCCGTGCTGCGCTGCAGCAAGCCCCGCTCAAACAACTGGTCCAGCTGCGGCTGAACAACGGAGATATCCAGTCCCGTGCGGTTCTCAAACTGTGACACCGTGAAGCCCCGATTCAGGCGCAGGGCATTGAGCATGAACTCCCCTGGAATCTCGTCCTGGTCCAGCGTGCGGTAGCTGGCCCGGAACTCACCCGCGGAAGATGACATGTACTGCGCCGGTTGCCGCTTTTTGGCATAGCGCTGTATGCGCCCATCTGTGTGGGTGATCTTGCCGTGGGCGCCGGCGCCTATCCCCAGGTAGTCGCCGAAGGACCAGTAATTGAGATTGTGGCGGCACTGGAAGCCCGGCTGGCTGTATGCAGAAACTTCATATTGCCCGTATCCCCGAGAAGTTAGTAAGCGCTCGCCATCGCCCTGTATCGCGGCAAGGGCGTCCTCCACCGGTAACAGGGGTGGGCGCTTATGGAATACCGTGTTGGGCTCGATAGTCAGCTGGTACCAGGACAGATGGGCCGGGGTATAAGCCAGGGCAGTGTCCAGGTCTGCGCGGGCGGCGGTAACAGACTGTCCTGGCAGGCCGTGCATCAGGTCGATATTGAAACTGTCGAAGCCTGCGGCTTTGGCGAAATCGATCGCGGCGTGGGCCTGGTCGGCGTTGTGCACACGGCCCAGGGCCTGCAGCTGCGCGTCCTGGAAACTCTGGATGCCCAGGGACAGGCGGTTGATGCCCGCCTCGCAAAAAGCGGCGAACTTTCCCGCCTCCGCGCTGCCGGGGTTGGCCTCCATGGTGGCCTCCATGGTGGCCGCCAGTGGAACCAGGCGCGCGATCTCCCGCAGCAATTTGGCGATCCCTCCGGCCGCAAACAGGCTGGGGGTGCCGCCGCCGATAAACAGGGTTTCTACGGTGCGTTGTGGCACCAGTGGCAGGTCTTCGCGCAGGTCCCTCAGCAGGGCGTCGATGTACCCGGATTCGGGAATGACATCGCTTTCATGGGAATTGAAATCACAGTAGGGACACTTGCGCTCACACCAGGGGAGGTGGATATACAGCCCCAGAGGCGGCAGTTCCATCAGCGCTGGCGCAGGGCCTCGAGCAGGAGTGCGCTGGCCCTGGCCCGGTGGCTGATGCGATTTTTTACCTCCGGCGGTAACTGGGCAGAGCTGCACTGCTGGTCGGGTACATAAAACAGGGGGTCGTAGCCGAATCCCGCCTCGCCCCTGGGTTGCTGCAGGATGCGTCCCTCCCAACTGGCCTGGCATACCAGGGGAGTCGGGTCCGCACCGTGGCGCATATACACCAGTACACACTGGAAGCGGGCGCTGCGCTGCTCGTTGGCGACCCCTTGCAGCGCCGCCAGCAATTTCCTGTTGTTGCCCTCATCGCCTTCGCCGGAGTAGCGCGCAGAGTGGATGCCCGGAGCGCCGCTGAGATAGTCCACCTCCAGTCCCGAGTCGTCGGCGATGGCGGGTAGCCCGGTGTGCCGAGCCGCGGCCCGGGCCTTGATAATAGCGTTTTCTACAAAACTCAGGCCGTTTTCCTCTACCTCGGGAACATCGAACTCGGCCTGGGATCGCAACACCACGCCCAGGGGCGATAACACCCGGTTCAGCTCCCGCAATTTACCTGCATTGCCGCTGGCCAGTACCACTGTCCGGGATGTCGCCATCAGTTGATATACAGCTGGTGTTTCAATTTGAAGGTGTAGCTGCGATCCGCGCCTTCCGGGCGGAAAGTCACTTCAAAAAAGCGCCACTCTTCATTGATGAATTTGAAATCGGCAATGTAATAGATCGCGGGGCCCTCGCGGACCTCCTTGAATTCCAGGAACTGGTTCTGGATCAGGTCCCAGGTGCGGCCCTCCAGCAGCATACTGCGTGCCTCGTCGCCACCGTCCGGGAGGTGTTCGCGCACTGCCAGGTTGAGAATGGCACGCTTTTCCCCGCGGGTGATGCCATAGGTGGCTGCTACCTTCGGTTCGATAAACGTGGTGTTGACTACGCTGTAGTGCAATTCGTAGGGTCCGAACATTTCTGACTGTTGTGCCTGGGCGGGAAGCACCAGCCATATCAGGCTGGTCAGTACTAGCAGTTTCATTATTTTGGCCTGCATGTCAGCGGGTAATATGGTAAATCGCCGTGGTGGCGAACAGGTTGGGCCAGGTTCCGGCGAGCACCGGCGTGCGCTCGGTATTGCCCACCACGTCCCTTGCCAGGATGCTTATACCTTTGAGCGCACACAGGTCCTCAAAGTCTTTTACCGTGCAGAAGTGGATGTTCGGGGTGTCGTACCACATGTGCGGCATAAAACGCGATACCGGCATGCGCCCCCGGGTCCCGAGGTGCAGGCGGCAGCGCCAGTGCCCGAAATTGGGAAAAGTGACGATACACTGGCGGCCGATGCGCAGCATTTCATCCAGTACCTTGTCCGGGAAGTGCACCGCTTGCAGGGCGTGGGCCATCACTACCGTGTCGAAGCTCTGGTCAGGGAAGTTAGCCAGGCCCTGGTCCATATTCTGCTCGACAATATTGAGCCCCCGGGAGACCGCAGCGGTGATCATATCCCCATCTATTTCCAGACCGGTGCCGCGCACCTGGCGCTGTTCCCTCAGCAACTCCAGGAATTCGCCATTACCGCAGCCCAGGTCCAGTACCCGGGTTCCGGGCTCGATCCAGCGTTGGATGTGGGTCAGGTCCAGACGCATCAGCTGCTTTCCCCCACCCGCCGCATATAGGCGTGAAACAAGTCCACGTATCGGGGGATAGGTAACAGGAAGGCATCGTGACCCTCGTCCGCCTCAATTTCGGCATAGGTTACAGGGCGGTCTGCCGCAATCAGGGCGTCGACGATTTCCCGCGAGCGCTCTGGTGAGAAACGCCAGTCGGTGGAAAAGGATATTACAAGGAAACTACAGCTGGCGTGTTTGAACGCGGCTACCGGATCGTTGCCGTATTCCCTGGCGAGATCAAAATAGTCCAGGGCGCGGGTCATCAGGATGTAGGTATTGGCGTCAAAGCTGCTGGAGAACTGGCTACCCTGGTAGCGCAGGTAACTCTGCACCTGGAACTCCGCTTGCTCCTGGTCACCCTGCTCCAGGGTGCCCGAGCGCAGGTCGCGGCCAAACTTGTTGGCCATGGCGTTATCCGAAAGGTATGTGATGTGGCCAACCATGCGCGCCAGCGCCAGGCCCTGCGACGGGACGGCGTTGTGCTCCTGGTAGTAACCCCCGGCGAACTTCGGGTCGGACACTATCGCCTGCCGGGCCACCTCATTGAACGCCAGGTTCTGCGCGCTGAGTTTCATCGCCGCGGCGATCACAATGCAGTGTCGCACGCGCTGGGGGTATTCCAGTGCCCAGCGCATTGCCTGCATACCTCCCAGGCTGCCCCCCACAATCGCGGCCCAGCAATCGATTCCCAGATAATCCGCAAGCCGCGCCTGGCTGTGTACCCAATCCCTGGCGCGCAGCGGTGGGAAATCCGGGCCCCAGGGCTTGCCGGTTTCGGGGTTGATGGACATCGGGCCAGTAGAGCCGTGGCAGCCGCCAATATTATTCACGCTGACCACGTAAAAATGGCTGGTATCAATGGGTTTTCCCGGTCCTATACATTCGTCCCACCACCCGGGCCGTTTATCGTCGGCACTGTGATAACCGGCGGCGTGATGGTGGCCGCTGAGGGCGTGGCAAACCAGTATGGCGTTGGAGCGCTGCGCATTCAGTTCGCCGTAGGTCTCGTAAATCAGTTCGTAGGCTGGCAGGTCGCGGCCACAGGCCAGCGGCAGCGGCTCTTCAAACCGCGCTATCCGGGGGGTGACGATGCCAACCGAGTGGCTGTCGTTAGCAGTACTCACCGGGGCAGTATCACAGCCCGATCACCAGGGCCGGGTGCAGGCCTACACCCGCGGCCATGTGCCGCAGGGCAATCTGGATTATATTGATCACGATGAACAGCAGTATCGGTGAAAAATCCATGCCACCCATGGCGGGTAATGCCTTGCGAAAAGGCGCCATCACGGGTTCGGTAATCTGGTGCAGCAGGTATACTGCGGGCTGGTTGCTGCCAGGTGCAATCCAGCTGAGAATGATCATCGCCAGCAATGCGAAAAAATAGATGTTCACCAGCAGCCCGATCACGCCCAGTGCAGACCACACCAGCAGTAACAGGATATTGGGCAAGCCCAGGCCATTGATCAGTAACAGCGCCACAATGCCCGCCAGCTGTAACAGCAGCGCTAGCAGCAGCGAGGCCATATCGATGCCACCGACGCCGGGCACTACGCGGCGCATCGGCACCACTACCGGATTGGTGATTTTCACCAGAAACTGGCAGATTGGATTGTAAAAATCAGCGCGCACCAGTTGCAGCAGGAATCGCAGCAGCATCGCCAGCAGGTACAGGCTGAGCACCGTCTGTACCAGATAGCCGAAAATTTCATTCATCGCGCCCATAGGTAATCGCTCTCCGCTAACCCATTTCTCGCGCCATTTCCGCGGCCCGTTTGGCAGCCGCCTCCATGGCATTGTTGACCAGCTGACGCAGGCCATCCCTCTCAAATTGCTCTACTGCCCGCTCTGTAGTGCCCCCCGGGCTGGTCACCCGGCGGCGCAGTTCCGCCAGGTCGATGTTGTTCTCCAGTGCCATGCGAGCCGAGCCCAGCCCGGTCTGCATGGCCAGTGTGGTGGCGGTATCGCGGTCCAGTCCCAGCTGGCACCCGGCGTCGATCATCGCCTCCATGAACAGGAAAAAATAGGCTGGTCCGCTTCCCGACAGGGCGGTAATGGCGTCCAGTTCCTGTTCTGAGTTGACCCAGCAGGTAATGCCGACCGCTTCCATAATGGACTGGGCGTGTTCGCGTTGCTGCGCGCTGACCTTGCTGTTGGCAAACAGGCCGCTGGCACCGCAGCCCAGCAGCGCCGGGGTATTGGGCATGCAACGTACAATCGCAGCAGCGGCGCCCAGGCGGGCCGCCATGGAGTCCATGGTCACCCCGGCGGCGATGGAAATCACCAGCGCGGCATTGGCTTTTACGGCCGCGGCTATGCTGTCTGTAGCCTCGGCCATAACCTGCGGCTTTACCGCCATGATGATGACGTCGGCATCGGCTACTGCGCTGGGGTTATCGGCGCAAACCCGTATCGGTGCCGTTTCCCGCAAGCGCTCCAGGCTGGCGGGAAAGGGATCGGCTGCGCTGATACTTTGCGCCGGGTGGCCGCTTTCCAGCAGGCCCCCGATGATGCTGCTGGCCATGTTGCCGGCGCCTACAAATGCTATATGTGGTGTTTCCAAAGAAGAAGTCCGTTGCCGTGTATTACCGCATTAATCCGCCAGTATACACGGGCGATAGAAGCAAAATCACCTGTTGCGGGGACCGAACATGGCACTACCTATGCGCAGGATGGTTGCACCCTCGGCGATCGCGCTCTCCATATCACCAGACATACCCATAGACAGTGTATCCAGGCCGGGTAGCTGCAGTTGTAGTTGCTCAAATTCCCGGCGCAGTTGCGCGAATGCCCTGCGCTGCTGCAGGCTGTCCTGCGTCGCCGCCGGGATAGCCATGAGGCCGCGCAGTTGCAGGCGCGGCAATTGCGCGACCTCCTGTGCCAGCTGCGGCAGCTGCTCCGGGGCAACCCCGGACTTGCTCTGCTCCGCAGAGATGTTCACCTGCAGGCACACCTGCAGCGGCGGCAGCCCGGGGGGGCGCTGCTCGCTCAGCCTGCGCGCTATTTTCGCTCTGTCCACGCTGTGTACCCAGTGAAAATTGCTGGCGATGGGCCGCGTCTTGTTGGACTGGATTGGCCCGATGAAGTGCCAGACCAGGTCAAGGTCCTGCAGCGCTTCTATCTTGTCCAGTGCTTCTTGCAGGTAGCTCTCACCAAACTCGCGCAAGCCGCACTTGTGGGCACTGCGAATATCCTGTTCGGGCCGTGTTTTGCTGACCGCGAGCAGTAATATGTCATCTGCACAGCGCTGGCTTTTTTCCGCGCTGAGTCGTACTCTCTCGAGAAGGTTTGCTATATTGTGTGCAAGCTGTTGCTCATTCATGCCCTGAATAGTAGCTGATTCAGGGTAGATGAAGCGATGTTAGAATAAAATAGCGCGACAGGGAGCTTTGGTCGTGTGGCGATGACTCGCCAGGGACAAGCCGGCGAGCTGCGTCGGCTGCGGAGGGGACCGTATGGATATCACAGAACTTCTGGCGTTCAGCGCCAAACAGGGTGCGTCTGACCTGCACCTGTCCGCGGGCCTGCCGCCCATGATACGTGTCGACGGCGATATACGCCGTATCAACCTGCCTCCGATGGAGCACAAGCAGGTGCACGAGCTCATTTATGACATCATGAATGACAAGCAGCGCAAGGATTACGAGGAGTTCCTGGAAACCGACTTCTCTTTCGAAGTGCCTGGCGTGGCCCGTTTCCGGGTCAATGCTTTCAACCATAACCGCGGTGCCGGCGGCGTATTCCGGACCATCCCCTCCAAGGTGTTGACCATGGACGACCTGGGTATGGGCCAGGTATTTCGCGACATAAGCATGATGCCCCGCGGGCTGGTGCTGGTCACAGGTCCTACCGGCTCGGGTAAATCCACTACCCTCGCCGCCATGATCGACTACATTAACGACAACAAATACGAACATGTATTAACCATCGAAGACCCTATCGAATTTGTCCATGAGAGCAAAAAATGCCTGGTCAACCAGCGCGAGGTGCATCGCGACACGCTGGGCTTTGCCGAGGCGCTGCGCTCCGCATTGCGCGAAGATCCCGACATTATTCTGGTGGGTGAGATGCGTGACCTGGAAACCATACGCCTGGCGCTGACCGCCGCGGAGACCGGGCACCTGGTATTTGGTACCTTGCACACCACCTCGGCGGCGAAAACCATCGACCGTATTATCGACGTATTCCCGGCGGCGGAAAAATCCATGGTGCGCTCCATGCTGTCCGAATCGCTGCAGGCGGTGGTGTCCCAGACCCTGCTCAAGCGCGCCACCGGCGGCCGGGTGGCCGCCCATGAAATCATGCGCGGCACCTCGGCTATACGCAACCTGATACGCGAGGACAAGGTGGCGCAGATGTACTCGGCCATCCAGACTGGCAGCGCGCTGGGCATGCAGACTATGGACCAGTGCCTGGAAGACATGGTGGAAAAACGCATAATTACCCGGGAAGTAGCCCGGGAGAAAGCGCGCATGCCGGAGAACTTCTAACGCTCGCGTGGTGATACGGTAGTCTAAAAAGGGGGGCAGTCGACATGGAAATCAGGGATTTATTGGCGCGGGTAGTCAAGGAAGGTGCATCGGACGGTTTTATAGCCGCCCAGGCGGCGCCCAGCATCAAGGTAGACGGAGAGATTTACCCTATCTCCGAGCACCTGCTCAGCGATGAAGAGGCCCATGACCTGGTGCTTTCCACCATGCGTGAAGACCAGAAAAAGGATTTTCAGGAACACCGTGAATTAAACTATGCCCTGGCCGCAGATGACCTGGGCCGATTCCGGGCAAGTGCCTTTGTGCAGCGTGGCAAGGCCGGCCTGGTAGTGCGCCGCATCCAGGACGAAATACCGGAGGTCGATGAGCTGGGACTGCCACCCATCATCAAGGAACTGGCCATGACCAAGCGCGGCCTGGTGATTTTCGTGGGCGCCACCGGCACCGGTAAGTCTACGTCACTGGCCGCCATGCTGGGCTATCGCAACAAGAATAGCCGCGGGCACATCATCACCATTGAGGATCCGATTGAATTTATCCATGAGCATGCGGGCTGCATCGTTACCCAGCGCGAGGTGGGTATGGATACCGAGTCCTTCGATATCGCCCTGAAGAACACCCTGCGCCAGGCACCCGATGTGATTCTTATCGGTGAGGTGCGCACCGCTGAAACCATGCAACAGGCGCTGACTTTTGCGGAAACCGGGCACTTGTGCCTGTGTACCCTGCACGCCAACAATGCCAACCAGGCGCTGGATCGCATCCAGAGTTTCTTCCCCGCCGACATGCACAGACAGGTGTGGATGGACCTGTCATTGAACCTCAAGTCCATGGTGGCGCAGCAATTGTTGCCACGTAAAGATGGCGAAGGCCGCACCCCCGTGGTTGAAGTGCTGCTCAACTCGCCGCTGGTCTCGGATTATATTCGCAAAGGCGAGGTACACCTGATCAAGGAACTGATGGCCAAATCTACCGAACTGGGCATGCAGACTCTGGATCAGTCTCTGGTGAAGGCCTTCAAGGATGAACTGATCAGCAAGGAAGATGCTATCCGCTATGCGGATTCGGCCAATGATGTGCGGCTGCAGATCAAAATGTTTGAAAAGGGACGCTTTGGTACCGACGACGGCCTGGGTTTTGCCGTGGACGAGCCGGACGACAAAGGGCAATTCATGGGCCGCTAGGCCCTGTTTTCTGCCATCCAGGTTTGCAGGATCAGCTCGGCGGCGTAACTGTCCACCGGGCGCCGTTTGAAATCCCCGCGGTGGCCCAGTTCCCGACTGTTCTGTTTGGCCTCAAAACTACTGAGCCGCTCATCGCACATGACCACCTCAAGACCGCTGCGGCCGTGCAACCGGCGGGCGAACTTGCGCGCCCTGGCGCACAACTCGCTGGCACTGCCATCCATATTAAGAGGATCTCCCACAACCAGGATGTCGGGTGACCACTCGGCGAGCAGCTTGTCGATAGCCAGCCAGTCGGGAATGCCATCCCTGGCCCGAAAAATGGCCAATGGTTGGGTGGTGCCGACCTGGCAGTTGCCTATGGCCGCGCCGATCTGGCGCAGGCCGAAGTCAAATGCCAGGACAGTATTGGGAGGTCGCTTCACCGGGAGAGTATGTCACGCTGCCGTTGTGCTGTCAGGCGTGACCGGCCTCGCCTGATATCAGGTTCATATCGATACCCAGCATAGCGGCGGCGGCCGCCTGGCGCTGGTCGGCGGGGGTGGAGAAAATGATGTCGCTGTCCGCTGGCAGCGTGAGCCAGCTGTTTTCCGCCAACTCGTGCTCCAGCTGCCCGGCTGACCAGCCGGCGTAGCCCAGGGCGATCAAATGTTCCGCAGGCCCTTTGTCCCTCGCAATGGCACGCAGGATGTCGCGGGACGTGGTGAGGGTGATTTCGTCTGTCACCTTGAGGCTGGCCTCCCAGGAGGTGCTTTTGTCGCGGTGCAGCACAAAACCGTGATCGATCTGCACCGGCCCGCCCGCCATAACCGGAATATCGGAGAAGTCCCGGGCCGGGGTGATCTGCAGGTGTTCGAATATTTCCCCTACCGACAGGTCCAGCGGCTGATTGATTACTATGCCCATGGCACCGCTCTCACCGTGCTCGCAGATGTAGGTGATGCTGTGGGAAAAGATGCCCTCGCTAAGTCCGGGCATTGCCAACAGGAAATGATCCCGCAGGCAGTCGCTGCTCCTGGCTGTGCTGGCGGAAAACCTTCCGGACATAGTCTATAAATCTCGCAAAGAAACGTGTGGGCTTGTTTGGAACACGACCACCACGGGTGCGCGCAAGACACCTTGATCGACACTCTAATCAGAGCTTAGCTGGTTTTCCTCAAATTGCCATGTGCGGATAATTTCCAGCTTGTCCGTGGTGGCGCGCAGCTCCGGTGGAAAGGGCGCAAATGGCGCTGCCATGCGCACTATTTTGATGGCGGCTTCGTCGAGCACGGCATAGCCGGAAGAGGAAAGTACGCGAATATTCTCCAGGCTGCCGTCCTGGAGTATGACCACCAGCAGGCGCAGGTCACCATAGATCCCATAGCGCACCGATGCCTCGGGATAGTACTTGTTGCCCACCGCTTCCAGCCGTCGGCGCCAGTCCAGCAAATAGGCTGCATCCACGGCCTGCTTGGCGGAAGCGGCGGTCAGTCGTCGGACCCGGGGGCGGTCGGCATAGGTGCGTGTCTGTTCGTCAAGCTCTGCTTCCAGGCTGGCCAGTTCCGCGCTGAGCCGGTCTACCTCCGGGCTGATACCCTTGATTTGCGCCTGCTGCGCATCGGTATCTCGCAGCCTCCTGGCGACTGCCCGTTCGCTGGCGGCGGTGCTGGAGAGCAAGCGCTGGTTTGCGGTGCTTGTGTCGGCGCGCGGTGGCAGGGTTTGCTGTTGCGGCTGATTCATGGTCGGCAACTGGCTATTGTTGCTGGTTACCGCGTTGATCTGCGCCTCTTCGCCGCTGCCCCTCTGGTTGTCCTGTGCCATCAGGGTGGCGTCGTCGGGGGCGGCTTCGCTGGGCCGGGTGGTCAGCGTCACCTCAATCTGGGGTGCTATGTAGTCACTCTCGCCGCTATCGAAAGAAACCGCCAGGATCAGCGCGGCGTGGGCTGCCAACGCCAGGATAATGGCGTTGCGTAGCCGGTCATGTTTGCCGTATCCCGTTTCCAGGTAGTACATCTGAAACTAGGCCCGCCCTCTGCCTTTCAGCTCTGCGTTAATACAGTCCATCAGCGCGCCGCCTATGTCCAGATCGTATCCCGCATCGATTTCCCGTATGCAGGTGGGGCTGGTGACATTGATTTCGGTGAGGTAGTCGCCTATCACGTCCAGACCCACGAACAGCAGGCCCTTCTCTTTCAGGTGGGGCCCAACCTGCTCCGCTATCCAGCGATCCCGGTCCGTGAGCGGCTGTGCTACCCCGGTGCCGCCGGCAGCCAGGTTGCCGCGGGTTTCACCCACCAGGGGCACCCGCGCCAGGCAGTAGGGCACGACTTCGCCATTGATTGCCAGTATGCGCTTGTCGCCGGCGACTATCTCCGGGATGAAACGCTGTGCCATGATGGTCTGTTCGCCATGGTTGGTCAGCATCTCCAGGATCACACTGAGATTCTGGTCCCCGGGCTTTACCCGGAAAATGGCGTCGCCACCCATGCCGTCCAGTGGCTTGTAGATGACGTCCTCATGCTGCTGGTAAAACTCCTTGAGTCTTGGCATGTCGGCACTGACCAGGACTGGCGGGCAGCACTGGGGAAACTGTGTGGCGAATACCTTTTCGTTGCAATCGCGCAGGCTCTGGCAGCGATTGACGATCAGGGTCCCTTTGCGTTCTGCCTCCTCGAGGATATAGGTGGTATAGATATACTCGTTGTCGAATGGCGGATCCTTGCGCATCAGGATAACGTCGAGTTCGGCCAGGTCACGGTCCTGTGCCGGATCCAGGTTGAACCAGCTTTCCGGGTCGTGGAACACTGTGAGGTGGTTCATGCGGGCGCGCGCCACCCCCTGCTCCAGGTACAGGTCTTTCTGCTCCATATAGTAAAGCTGCCAGTCCCGGGCCTGGGCGGCCCACAACATCGCCAGGGTGGTATCCTTTTTGTAGTTGATGGCGGCAATGGGATCCATTACCACGCCTAACTTGATGGTCATGCGTCAGCCTCGCAGGGTATAGGTTGGTTAACTTACGCAAACCATATGCGCGGCGCAAGCATGCCGCACTGCGTGGCGGCGGTAAAAATCACGTAGAATGGCCGCCCGAATTTGGTATTGAACCGGAGAACAGACCGATTATGGCAGGAATCTATTTTTCGCTGGCGCTGCTGGCCATTTATTGCACAATCACTGCCATAGTCCAGGCGCGGCGTCTTTACTGGGCGGTGCCTGTGTATTTCTTCAGTGCCTGGTTATGTGGCGAGCTGGCGCTGCTGCATGTGTTCTGGCAGGTAGCGCTGACCGCGCTGCTGGCTTTCATCGGTGTATTTGCAGACCCGCTCGCGCAAACAGGGCTGGGCCTGTTTGCCCTGTCCTGGCTGGGCCTGTTCTATCTGCACTGTCAGTCAATGGATACGCCGCGTCACCTGCGGCCTGCGCTGTACCGCGCCCTGGGGGCTAATTACCGCGCAGACATCCCGGCCGAGCGCCAGCATGTGCTGAGTGACGATATAGTCAGCGCCCACTGGCTCAAGCCCTTTTCCTTCAAACGGCCAGGGGTGCGCCAGCACAGCCATATCAGCTACGCCGACGCCGGTAAACGCAACCTGCTGGATATCTATCACCCTCACGAATCGCGCGAGGGAGGCTTCCCGGTACTGTTGCAGGTGCACGGAGGTGCCTGGATGATTGGTGAGAAGGAGCAGCAGGCCAAGCCGCTGATGTACCACCTGGCGGAGCGCGGCTGGCTGTGTGTGGCCATTAACTACCGCTTGAGTCCGGATGCGGCCTTCCCAGCCCATATTATCGATGTGAAAAAAGCCATTGCCTGGATTCGCGAAAATATTGCGCAATACGGAGGCAACCCCGATTTTATCGCGATTACCGGGGGCTCTGCCGGGGGACATCTCAGCTCCCTGGCGGCGTTGACCCCGAACCGTGCCGAGTGGCAACCGGGGTTTGAGGAGGTAGACACCACGGTGCAGGCAGCGGTGCCGTTCTACGGCGTCTACGATTTCCTCGATCGTCACGGTATTCGTCCGGAAATGTCCATGGAGGACATGATCGCGAAGCGGGTGATGCAGTGCACCAAAGAAGACAACTTTGACCTGTGGGACAACGGCTCACCCCTGAGCCATGTGCGCGCTGATGCCCCGCCCATGTTTGTGATTCAGGGCACCCATGATTCCCTGGTCTGGGTGGAAGAGGCACGGGCCTTTGTCTCTGCCCTGCAGGCAGTCTCAAAGCAGCCGGTGGCTTATGGAGAACTCCCGGGCGCGCAGCATGCCTTTGAAATCTTTCACTCGGTGCGTACCGATCACACGGTGCATGCGGTGGGGCACTTCCTGGAGTGGTCGCATGCTCAGTGGCTTGAGCAACAGGCCCGGGGCTAGTTTCAGCGCGGGCCCATATCTCCCCAGCGGGACTGCAGGATGGCCAGGGCCGCCAGTGGCGCCGTTTCCGTGCGCAGCACCCGCGGTCCCAGGCTCATGGCGCGGTAGCCGGCGCGCTCCGCCGTAGCGATCTCGGCTTCGCTGAGTCCCCCTTCCGGGCCAACCAGCAGCGCGATACTGTGTGGTGCGGGGGTGGCGGCATCGTCTGTTTGGGCGCGATGATGCAGGACCAGTTTCCGCTCTGCCCGGGTATTGTCCAGCCACTGTTCCAGGTTCCCCGGGCCGGATATGCCCGGCAAGCGGTTGCGTCCGCACTGTTCGCAGGCGCTGACAGCAATCTGTTGCCAGTGGCGCAGTTTCTTATCCGCACGTTCGCCGCGGAGCCTTACTTCGGTGCGCTCGGTAAATAACGGGCTCAGGGCGGTGACGCCCAGCTCGGTGGCTTTTTGTACCACCCAGTCCATGCGGTCACCGCGTGATATGGCGATACCAAGGTGTATCGCCAGCGGCGATTCAGTCTCTTTTTTCCTGCGCTCCCCCAGCTTTACCACAACCTCCTTCCTGCTCACCTGCAGCAGCTCAGCCGGGAAATCACCACCGGTGCCGTCAAACAGCACCAGCGCGTCTCCCGCCTGCATGCGCAGCGCGCGAGCGATATGCTGGCTGGGCCCCGCGTCCAGTGGCATGCTGGTGCCGGGCGTAAGCGTTTGTGCAGTGTAGATGCGAGGTATGCGCATGGCGCTGTTTATTAGAGGCCCAGGTTGTTGTAGATCTCTTGTGTCGGCTCGACCTGGTTCATGGTGTAGAAATGAATTCCCGGAGCGCCATTGTCCAGCAGAGTCTGGCATAACTGGGTCACGAGTTCGATACCGAACTTGCGCACGCTCTCCAGATCGTTGCCGTAGCTCTCCATACGCTTGCAGATCCAGCGGGGAATCTCCGCGCCACAGTTGCGCGAAAAACGCGACAGGTTGGCGTAGTTGGTGATGGGCATGATGCCGGCGTAAATGGGCTTGTCGATACCCGCCGCCGCGCACTGGTCCAGGAAATAGAAGTAGCTTTCCACATTGTAGAAATACTGGGTGATGGCGCGGTTGGCGCCGGCATCCAGCTTGCCCTTCAGGTATTGCACATCGCTGTCGTAGCTGGTCGCCTCCGGGTGTATCTCCGGATAGGCGGCCACCTCGATATTGAAGTGATCTCCCGTGCGCTCCCTGATGAAAGCTACCAGCTGGTTGGCATAAACCAGCTGCATTGCGCCGCCCATGCCCGAGGGCATGTCGCCGCGCAATGCCACCAGTCGGTTGATACCGCGTTCCCGGTAGGTATCCAGCAGCTTGGCGACGGTATCCTCATCGTCCCCGCCAAAACTCAGGTGTGGCGCCACGTCGATACCCGCTTCGCGAATCGTGGACACCACCCCCAGGGTGGTGTCACGGGTGCTGCCACCGGCGCCGTAAGTCACAGAAAAGAACTCCGGGTTCAGCGCGTTCAGTGCCGGCGTGGTTTCATTGATCAGCTTTTCCTTGCCCTGCTCTGTCTTGGGCGGAAAGTATTCAAAGCTGATCCTGGGTCGCTGCCTGGACATGACTGCTTCCTAGTACTTGTAGCTGTCGGGTTTGAAGGGGCCATCGACATTCACGTTGATATATTCCGCCTGCTCCGAGGTCAGTTTGGTCAGCACGGCGTCAAAACCGCCGATCATGTGTGCCGCCACTTCTTCATCGAGCTTCTTGGGCAGTACTTCCACTGACAGCGCAGCCGGCTTCATCTCGGGCTCGAGGTTGGCGAACTTGCGCTCGTACAGGTAGATTTGCGCCAGCACCTGGTTGGCAAACGAGCCATCCATAATGCGCGAGGGGTGGCCCGTGGCATTGCCCAGGTTGACCAGTCGGCCCTCTGACAGCAGCACCAGGTGGTCGTTGGCAGCCTGGTCGCGGTAGATCTTGTGTACCTGTGGCTTGATCTCTTCCCACTCCCAGTTGCGACGCATAAAGGCGGTGTCGATCTCGTTATCGAAGTGGCCGATATTACACACTACCGCACCGCTCTTTATGGCCTTGAGCATATTCTCGTCGCATACGTTGTAATTGCCGGTGGTAGTAACCACCATATCGGTGCCGCCCAGCAGTTCGGTGTTGATACAGGAAGGCGTGCCATCATTGACCCCGTCGATGAAGGGAGATACGACTTCATAGCCGTCCATGCAGGCCTGCATTGCGCAGATCGGGTCGATCTCAGAGACGCGCACGATCATACCTTCCTGGCGCAGGGACTGGGCCGAGCCTTTGCCCACGTCACCGTAGCCGATTACCAGCGCCTTCTTGCCGGCCATAAGGTGGTCGGTACCGCGCTTGATCGCGTCGTTCAGGCTGTGGCGGCAGCCGTACTTGTTGTCATTCTTGGACTTGGTGATCGAGTCATTGACATTGACTGCGGGCACTTTCAGGGTGCCCTGTTCCAGCATCTCCAGCAGGCGGTGTACGCCGGTGGTGGTCTCTTCGGTGACGCCGTGAATGTGGTCCAGCATGGCCGGGTATTTTTCGTGCAGCATGCCAGTGAGATCGCCGCCGTCATCCAGCACCATGTTGGCATCCCAGGGCTGGCCGTCCTTGAGGATAGTCTGTTCCAGGCACCAGTCGTACTCTTCCTCCGTCTCACCCTTCCAGGCGTACACGGGAATGCCCGCCGCGGCGATAGCGGCTGCGGCATGATCCTGGGTGGAGAAAATGTTACAGGAAGACCAGCGCACCTCGGCACCCAGCTCGATCAGGGTTTCTATCAACACCCCGGTCTGGATGGTCATGTGAATACAACCCAGGATCTTAGCTCCCGCCAGCGGCTTGCTTTCGCTGTATTTGGCGCGCATCGCCATCAGCGCCGGCATTTCACCCTCGGCGATATCCAGCTCACGACGGCCCCAGGCGGCCAGTGAAATGTCCGCGACTTTGTAGTCCTCGATGGTTGCGATCTGTTCTGCTGTGCTCATTTTTCTTTCCTCTCAAAATTCAGATTTTTAATCGTTCGTTTAAATTCAATCCGGGTGCTGTGGGGAGTCCGGGTTTGCTAATCGCTGTTACAAAGCCGCTTTCAGCGCATCAGCTTTGTCTGTGTTCTCCCAGGTAAAATCCGGATCTTCGCGGCCGAAGTGGCCGTAAGCGGCTGTTTTACGGTAGATCGGGCGCTTCAGGTCGAGCATAGCCACCAGGCCCTTGGGGCGCAGGTCGAAGTGCTCGCGAACCAGATCGGCAATACGGTCATCCGAAAGCCTGCCGGTGCCGAAGCTGTCGATGGCGATCGATGTCGGCTCGGCCACACCGATAGCGTAGGAGACCTGTATTTCACAGCGATCCGCCAGGCCCGCCGCAACGATATTCTTGGCCACATAACGGCCCGCATAAGCCGCAGAGCGATCCACCTTGGAGGGGTCCTTGCCGGAGAAAGCGCCGCCACCATGACGCGCCATGCCACCGTAGGTGTCTACAATGATCTTGCGTCCGGTCAGACCGCAGTCGCCTACCGGCCCGCCGATAATGAACTGGCCGGTGGGGTTGATGTGATATTTGGTATCCGCGTGCAGCCACTCCTGCGGCAGAACTTCCTTGATGATCAGGTCCATGACCGCGTCGCGGATGTCGCTCTGGCTGATGCCTTCATCGTGTTGGGTAGACAGTACCACCGCGTCGATCGCAACGGGCTTGCCGTTATCGTAGCGCAGGGTGACCTGGCTCTTGGCGTCCGGGCGCAACCAGGGCAGTGTTCCGTGCTTGCGCAGCTCTGCCTGACGCTCTACCAGGCGGTGGGAATAGTAGATTGGGGCGGGCATCAGCACAGCGGTTTCATTGGTGGCGTAACCGAACATCAGGCCCTGGTCACCGGCGCCCTGCTCATGCTGCTCGCTTTCGTCCACACCCATGGCGATGTCCGGAGACTGTTTGCCTATAGCGTTTAGTACGGCACAGGAGGCGCCGTCAAAGCCCACTTCGGAGCTGTCATAGCCGATGTCCAGGATGACGTTACGCACCACGTCTTCCAGGTCGACATAGGTGGACGTGGTAACCTCGCCGGCGATTACGGCCATGCCTGTTTTGACCATGGTTTCCACCGCGACCCTGGCATCGGGATCATCCTTGATAATGGCGTCGAGAATGGCGTCGGATATCTGGTCCGCCATTTTGTCCGGGTGGCCCTCGGAGACTGACTCCGAGGTGAAAATTGCATACTCGCTCATAGCTTACTTCCTTCTTTTGCTGTGAGGTGCCCAAACAGGCGCACCTGTACTTGAAATCCATTGCGTTGCGCCAGGTAGACGCTCGCTATATCGGTTAACCCCGTTTCGGCCGCCCAATGTCCCAGGTCCTGGGGATCGAATCCCAGCCACAGGTCGCCGCAGTTTTCCCGTGCCCAGCCCTGGTCGTGGCTGCACAGATCGGTGACCAGTAGCATGCCGCCAGGTGCCAGGTGGCTTGCCGCATCCCTGATCACCTGCCCGGGGGAAGGCGTATGGTGCAACACCATATTGATAACGACACAATCTGCCTGCAGCCCCTGCAGTTTCCTGGTCGCGGTATCGCCGTGAATGAACTCAACGTTGTCCAGCCCCGCTTTCGCCACGTGCTCTCTTGCCTGGTCCAGCATTGTCACAGCATTATCCAGTGCCACCACACGCTTGAAACGCGGGCTAAGCTGTTCCAGGAAGGCGCCGTCTCCGGGTCCGACTTCCAGGGCGGTATGGAAATTGGCCAGTGGCGCCTCGGCCAGTACCTGTGCCACCGTGTCTGCGTATTGCCCGTAGCTGGCGATCAGGTCCTGTTGTTGCCGAAACTTGTGCGCGTTGTCGCGAAAAAAGTCACGGGAGTTTTCCTCGCGTTGGCGATACAGTTGCTGCAGCCCTTCCTTTACAGGCGCCGGCAGTTCTATGCCGTCGACAGTTTCGAAGATACGGCTTTGCAGGGCCTCCAGTTCGGGGCGTTGGCCCAGTTCGCTACGGCGGTAAAAAATCGAGTTGCCCTCGCGCCTTGTGGCCACCAGGCCGGCGCTGGCCATGACCTTCAGGTGATGACTGAGGGCGGGCTGGCGAATACCGAAGAGGGCGCACAGCTCGGAGACACCGAAAGAGTCCTTGCGCAACACGCGCAGCACCTGCAGGCGCAGCGGGTCCGCGCTGGCTTTGCACAGGGCGGCGAGGGCCGTCAGCTGCAGCTCTGCGCTGCACTGTTCCGGTGCGTCTGCCAAGGTGGCAACTGGGGCTGATGCGGTCATGGCGGGGGAGTCTAGCAGGCCGTGGAGGCTATATCAAAATATTTTGATATAGATTTAAGCCCGCACTACCCATCGCGCGGGCTTCCCGTGGAAATTTCCTGCCTATTTGTTTGCCGTTCGCCCCTGCTTACGCGAAAATAGCGGCCCGTTTTGTCCCGTGGGCCTGTGCCCGACACCCCAGCCTGGAGAACCCGATGTCTTCACCCCGCACTGAACTTGCCAACGCCATTCGCGCCCTGAGTATGGACGCCGTCCAGAAGGCCAACAGCGGCCATCCCGGTGCGCCCATGGGTATGGCGGATATTGCCGAAGTGCTGTGGAACGACTATCTCGTGCACAATCCCGCTAATCCTCACTGGCCCAACCGCGATCGCTTCGTGCTCTCCAACGGCCACGGCTCCATGCTGCTCTATTCGCTGCTGCATCTCACCGGGTACGACCTGCCCATCGAGGAAATCGAGAATTTTCGCCAATTGCACAGCAAGACCCCGGGACATCCCGAATATGGCTATACCCCTGGCGTGGAGACCACTACCGGTCCCCTGGGGCAGGGCCTGGGTAATGCCGTGGGCATGGCCTTGGCGGAAAAAATCCTGGCGGACCAATTTAACCGGCCCGGTCACGATGTTGTGGACCATTACACCTATACCTTTGTTGGGGACGGCTGCCTGATGGAAGGGATTTCTCACGAAACCTGCTCCCTGGCGGGTACCCTTGGGCTGGGCAAGCTGATTGCATTTTACGATGACAATGGTATATCCATCGACGGCGAGGTGGAGGGCTGGTTTACCGACGATACCCCGGCCCGTTTTCTCGCCTATGGCTGGCAGGTGATTGATAACGTCAATGGACACAGCCCCTCGGAAGTGAAAGCGGCCATCGAGGCGGCGCGCCACGAAAACGGCAGGCCCACCCTGATCTGTTGCAAAACCATAATTGGCAAGGGCGCGCCCAACAAACAGGGCTCAGAATCCTGCCACGGCGCGCCACTGGGCGGCGACGAAATCGCCGCTACCCGGCTTGCACTGGGGTGGGATCATGCGCCCTTTGTCGTGCCCGCAAGCGTCTACGCCGGCTGGAATGCCCTGGACAAGGGTGCCAGCGCAGAGCTGGACTGGAACGAGGCCATGACCGCCTATACAGCGGCCTATCCGGAGCTGGCAGCGGAGTTGAGCCGGCGTCTTGCGGGTGAGCTGCCCGCCGATTTTTCCGCCCAGGCTGCGGCCTATATTGCCCGCTGCCAGGAAGAGGGTGAGAGTGTGGCATCGCGCAAGGCTTCCCAGAACTGCCTCAACGCCTACGGTCCCCTGCTACCCGAACTCCTGGGTGGCTCCGCCGACCTGGCGGGTTCCAACCTGACTATCTGGAGCGGATCAAGAGGTATCAGCAGGGACGACGCCAGCGGTAACTACCTCTATTACGGTGTGCGAGAGTTCGGCATGGCGGCGATCATGAATGGCATCGCCCTGCACGGTGGGTTCATTAATTACGGTGCTACCTTCCTGGTCTTCATGGAGTACATGCGCAATGCGGTGCGCATGGCCTCGTTAATGAAGCAGCAGGCAATTTTTGTGTTTACCCACGATTCCATAGGCCTGGGAGAGGACGGCCCTACCCACCAGCCAGTGGAGCAGGTGGCATCGCTGCGTAACACACCGAATATGCATACCTGGCGGCCCTGTGACACGGTGGAGTCCGCGGTGGCATGGAAGGCGGCGATAGAACGCCGGGACGGCCCCACCTCCATGGTGTTTTCACGCCAGGGTCTGCCGCATCAGGACCGCAATAGCGATCAGGTCGGCGGCATTGCGCGGGGCGGCTACATTCTGCGTGATAGCCAGGCAAGCCCTGATGCGATCATTATCGCCACCGGTTCCGAAGTGCACCTGGCGATGGACGCGGCCGAGCGGCTGGAAGCATCGGGTACGCAGGTGCGGGTGGTCTCCATGCCCTGCACAGAAGTGTTTGAAGCGCAGGAGGCGGGCTATCGCG
>JARFQU010000205.1 GCA_029287595.1 Halioglobus sp.
CAGAAACCGAATGTTTCTATACTTTGCCGCGCAACCCCACTAAGAAACCTTTTTAGGTGCGGCAATCGAGCGGGCACCACGGCCACTAGGGCTCCCGGGACAACAGCTCATCAATTTGCAGCAGGGCGTCGACCAGGCCGCCTACCGCCAGGCCCATACCACGAAAATACTCCTCCGCCATCGGCGCTATGCCACAGCGCTGGGGTAAGGGCTGCTCCTCCTCCAACATCTGGTACAAGGTCGGGAGGAAGATGAATTGCAGCCACTGGGGCAAGGTCAGGGTGTCAACGCAAAAAGGCTCCTGCGACGCCAGCGCCTCGGTAGAAGGGGGAATCTTGTCCCACTGGCCCAGCTGGCGCAGCTGGGCTTCGACATCAATCAAAGCTTCGGCGACTTCGGTTCGCATGGTTTGCGTTTTCCTGAACGGCTCACGTATTCCTGGCCAAGGATGATAGCACCACCGCAGCACCGGGCAGCAACAATGAATTTTTGACCCGCGGCCCGCAACTCGTTACCCTTGGCGCGGCGCACTTTCGCGGGTGTAGTTCAATGGCAGAACGGCAGCTTCCCAAGCTGCATATGGGAGTTCGATTCTCCTCACCCGCTCCACTATCCCAACTTCCGCTGGAACGGTGGCAACGACTCCAGGATCGCCCGCCCGTAGCGTCGCGTCAGCAAGCGCCGGTCCATCAGCGTCACCCGGCCGGTGTCCTGTTCAGTGCGCAGCAGTCGGCCGCTGGCTTGCACCAGGCGCAGTGCGGCGTCGGGCACACTGATTTCCATAAAGGCGTTGCGCCCCTGGGCCTCTACCCATTCCGCCAATGCCGCCTCCAGCGGACTATCGGGCACCGCGAAGGGTATCTTGGCAATCACCACATGGCGACAGTAATCGCCGGGGAGATCCACCCCCTCGGCAAAACTGGCGAGGCCAAAAATAATACTGCCCTGTCCGGCATCGATGGTTTCCCGGTGGCGGCGCAGGATTTCCTGCTTGCTGTAATCCCCCTGCATCAGAATGCGATCCCCGAAGTCCCCACTTAAGCCCTGGTATACCTCCAGCATCTGGCGGCGCGATGAAAACAGCACCAGGCTACCCTCCAGCGGTGCCAGCAATTCGGGCAGCTGTGCTATCAGGGCCTCGGTGTGCGCCTGGGCATCAGTGGGGTCACAATCCATGGGCGGCACGCTGAATACGGCATTGGCGTAGTTGAAGGGGCTGGCAACCACCTTGTAATTGCCTTCGCGGGGCGCGCCCGAATGCAGGATAAAACGCTCGAAAGAATTCAATGCCGTGATCGTGGCGGAGGTGACCACCACCCCGGCGGCGCGCGACCACAGGCATTCCTCCAGAATATCAGCTGCCAGCACCGGGCTGCAGCGCAGCTCGAAACCGAACTGGCCGCCGCTGTTGAGCAGGTTAATCCAGCGCGCTTTGGGCGGTGTCTCGCCCTCCCCGCTAACGGCGTATTCACGCCACAACGCCAGGGTACTTTCGGCACGCGCCAACATGCCACCAACATTGATATGCCAGGTCTCGACATCCGCCTTATCCAGCCCCGCAAAATCGTCTTCCAGGGCTTCCTCCAACTGCGCTTCCATACGGGCCAGGGCACTTACCACCTTGTCAAAATATCCACAGAGTGTCACGGCAAGGGGAATCAACTGCGGGGGAACGAGGCCATGCGGCAAACGCAGCTGCTGATCATCCCGGCTGCTGTCCAAATCGGCCTGCTCGAACAGTTTCGCCACCGTCTGCTCTGCGACCTGCAGGCTGGCGACCGCCTCGTTCATCACCCCGGGCAGCATTTGCAGCGGGCGTTGCAAGCCATCCAGCACGCCCAGTGCGGGAGCGGCCTGCGCCAGCAGTTTCTCGCTCTCCTGCAACCACTGCACGGTGGTGTGCAATCGGCAAAAACTGGCGAAATGGGATAATGCCTTGTCAGGCAGGTGGTGGCCCTCGTCAAATACATAGATGCTATCTTCCGGCGCCGACAGGATCGCACCACCCCCCAGCGCCAGGTCAGACAGAGTCAGGTCGTGGTTGGTGACGATGATATCCGCGCTCTGCAACTCGTCCCGCGCCCGGTAGAAACAGCACTGGCTTATGTTTGGACACCGCCGCCCGCTGCACTGGCTGTGGTCGGTGGTCGCGCCGTACCAGACATTCTCGGGAATACTGTCCGGCCAATTATCACGGTCCCCGTCCCACTGCCCTTTGCCCAGTGCGTCCAGCATGCCATTGTAGAAAGGCATGGCTTCCGCCTGCACAGGGGTGCCGAATTCATCCGGGTACAGGGGCAGCAGATCCGCTTCCCCCTGGCCCTGGGCCATCAGGCGATCCAGCTTGGACAGGCAGACATAACGACGGCGCCCCTTGGCCAGGGCGAAGCTGAAGGACAGGCCGCTGCTCTCACGGATGTCCGGCAGGTCCTTGTTGACGAACTGCTCCTGCAGCGCAATGGTCGCAGTGGCCACCACCAGGCGTTTGTTCAGCGCCCGCGCGATCGGAATAGCGGCCACGGCATAGGCGATAGTTTTACCGGTACCGGTACCCGCCTCGATCACACAAACGGCGGGCGAGCCATCGCCGGGATCGTCTGTTGTCGGTATTCGGGCCAGGGTATTGGCGATCTCGGCGATCATCTGCCGCTGCCCCCAACGCGGCGTCAGGGACTTGCTGTCAATAATCGCGTTATAGGCCTCGCGGATACTGTCTTTGAGTTCGTCGCTCAGCAAGAGTCGGGTGATCCCCCGGTCGCCGGCGGCATCTTGCTCACCACCGCATTGGCGTATATAGCCAGTGCAAAAGGGCGATGGGGTTCGGGCATAGCGGCAATACGCCTGGAAAAATCTTCCGGGGTGCAGTCGCCGGGCTCGAGATAGAGATCTGGCGGCAGCGGCGCATCCTCTCCATACAGCAGGTGATACGCCTGCAGGTTGGTAGGGTGCAGGCAGTACTGTTCAATAATCTGGCGATCAACTTCGGCCGACACTGCTTCCGCGTCGGCGAAGTCTGCACCCAGGGGCGTACCAAAGGAAACGTGTACCCGCCCCTTTTCCCCGGCGATACCCTGCCCGATGGATGCTATGTCCTCCTGCTCACCCTTCTCATAGCTGCCGGCACTGGCCAATGCATACAACTCGCCGGCTTTCAGTGCATCGCAGGGGTCCAACTCATATGAAATCGACACCGGCACGATATTCAGGCTCGCGATATGCTCGCCAAATGCCTGGCTGGACTTGTCCCGACTCAGTGACAGCATTTTTATTACCGCCGGCTCGGTGCGGTCAACGCCGTCCTTGGCCCGCCCTTCGCGCTGGGCAATCCACACCGGCGCGTTCTCCTGCTGCAGGGAATGCTGGATATAGTTGGCGAGGTTCTTCGATGCGGCGAGCAGTTCCCGGGGGCCACTGAGCGAGCGCTTGACGATAAAGCTCTTGTTGAGGCGCATCAGGTCCGAGGTCCAGGGCTTGGTCAGCAGGTTGTCGCCGATGGCGATACGGACCGTATCGCGCTTGCCCTGGTGCAGGGCATAATTGGTGAAAGCCGGGTCCATTGCAATATCCCGGTGATTGCTCATGTAAAGGTAAGCTCGCCCCGCATCCAACCGCTCCAGCCCGGAAATGCTCAAGCCGCCGGTGGTGCTCGCAATCATGCGATCCATGTAGCCGCTGATGACATCCTGCATGCCGGCGACGTCGTTTACCCCCCGCACCTCCCTTGCCAGTACGAAACGCACCAGGGGACGCAACAGCCAGGGCGCCAGGGACGCGAGCCGGCCCAGGCGCAGGCTGGCAATAGCGTCCAGGAATTCCGGGTCGGCCAACAAGCGCCCCAGCACGGCGGCGACCTCCTCGTCACGATAAGGCCTGATGTCTGCAAATGGGTCGCTCAAGGCGCCGCTCCCGATCGTGAAAAACGCTACACCTTACCCAAAATCCCTTTCCAAGTCATCCACTTAGGCACCGGCTGGCCACACTGCCTCCGCACTATGGCGCTTCCCGGGCGATCATATTTGGCGAAATTGCCGCTGACTTGGATAGGGCTTTCTGCTACCCTGCTGCCGCAAATTAGCTCGACTTCAATTCGGAGGAAATATGGACGCGGGAACAGCGACATTAGTCACCTATGGCGTGGCGACACTGGCAGTCAGCTGGGTACTACTGCTTATCGTTTCGTGGAAAGAAGATTACGCCTGGGGTCTGTGCACCCTGTTCCTGCCACCGGTTTCCTACCTGTACGCCATGCTGCGCCTGGATGTGGCCGGCCAGGCACTGCTGGTCGCGGTGGTGGGCTGGATTCTCATCTGGATGGCCTGACAAGCATCAAGCGTTACCCGGGGCAACATTAACTATCCTTAATGCCTCCTCGGGAAACCCGCAGGAATTATAATTATATCCTTTAAAATCAAATAATTACGCCACACCTTCTCACCAGCAAATCAATTCTGTTACCAAACTACCCAAATAGTTACCAATTAGTAACTACATTACAGCACCTCGACCCCCCTATAATATTGCCTGCGGAATCGGCCATTAGGCCATCGCCACGCCGGTCCTGTGCACCCATAGTGAAACATTGAGGTTTTTGTAATGAACAATTTGTTCAAGATAGCCACTGCGACTGCGCTCGTGGCCTTTTCCGCCGGCAGCTTCGCCGCCAAGCCCACCAGCATTGTGTTCAATGCCAACGCCGAGTCTGCGGACGGCACACCCTACGCCACTTACACGGTGAAGTGCTCCAACGGCAAGAAGGTTGAGGTGACCGCGTGGGATAATCGTCGCAAGTGGTGTGTCGGCGACGCCAGCAGCGAAACCTGCGAGAAGAAGCAGATCAACGCTGCCAAAGCTGCCTGCAAGGCGCGCTAAGTCAGGTACCCGAGCTGGAGGGGCTGGACACAACAACGGGCCGCCTCGGGTTGATCAATCCAGGTAGCGCTCCCTGAGCTCGGCCAACTCAGCCGGGCCCACACCCAGCGCCTGCTCCAGGTAGGTCTCCACAGATTCGTAGTTTCGGCCTATGGCCTCCAGCGCACGGGCCAGGTAGTCCTCATGCACTTCCAGCATGGGCATAATCGCGTCCGCATCCATATGCCCCATCTGGTATTTCTCCCGCAGGCGCTCCACTTCCAGCTCAGGCCGGAAGTAACGGCCGGTCAACATGTAATCGCGCATGACCATATCCCGGGGCACACCCAGTGCCAGTAATACCAGCGCGGCGGCAAAGCCGGTGCGGTCCTTACCCGCGGCGCAATGCACCAGGAAACGCGCATCCTCCAGCGCCAGAATCTCGCGAAACATACGGGCGTAGGTCTCGTTCTGCCCCTCGGCGAAATCGCGGTTAATCTCCAGCATGAAATCGTACATGGGTTGGCGCCCCCGCAGCTGGGTCTCCGCCTCTTCGAAGAATCGGGAATTGCTGCCGGGGATAATGGGCAAGCTCGCTATGCGAGGCCGTTCACTGGGTAAGCGGCTGGGGTCATTTTCCTGCTCTTCCAGGCGGCGGAAATCACAGATGAGATCGAGGTTGAGGCTGGCGAGCAACGCCAGATCCTGGTCACTGAGGCTGGACAGCTGGCCCGAGCGAAACAGATAACCCCATTTCACCTGACGGCCGCCGGTGGTGCGATAGCCACCAAAATCGCGGAAATTCGGGGTGCCCTGTAAACCGAATTTACGCTCTGTGGCCAATACTTCGGTGCCGTACTGGTCACGCAGGTGAAAGTAATGGCGCGTACCGGGCGCCAGCCCTGATAAACGCGCACGCGGCTCCTCGCCGTAGTGAACCTGAAGGTCGCCACCAGCGCTGAGCGGCTCCACAGTGACCTCGGTGTCCGGGTGGCTGGCCTGCCATTCGATATGGTAATCCCCATCCGGCTCACGCCAGACATGCACCGCATCAGAAATCAACATCTCGGTTGTGCCTCTAGATAGCTCTCTATCGCGAACCCGCGGCTGCCAGTGTTGAAGCCGGGCTATTCACCCCTGTAGGCAAACACGGCGCGCAGCAGCGATTTAATCAGGTTCAGTTGGTTTTCCAGGGCCGCCTCGCTGAAAGGGTCCTGTCCCAGCAGGTCGCGGTACATGGGCGCCATGGTGACGTAGGACATCACCAGGTTATTGAAGGCCATCACCGCCCAGGGCTGCAGTCCCGCGTCACCGAATACGGTGACCTCCTGCCCATCAATGCGCGCACCGGGCTGAAACATGGGGCGGAAAAACCGGTCGATCAACTCATTGGTATGCGGTCCACCGGACAGCGCGGCATGCTGCAGCAGGCGCGCCAGGTTGGGGTTGGCGTGATGCCTGCGCACGATGGTCTCAAGCCACTCAAAGACGCGTTCGTAGGTTACCGGGCCGCTGTCAAGCTCGCGCTGCGGCGCGGTAAAATCTGCCAGCAGGCGCTCCAGTACGGCCTGGTACAGCGCTTCCTTGTTCTTGAAATGGTTATAGAGACTGGGAGAGCGAATCCCCACCCGGTCGGCGACATCCCCCAGGGAAGTGGCGCTATAACCCTTCTCTGCGAACAAATCCTCAGCAGCATCGAGGATACGCTCTGAGGTGGTGGGTGCACTAACGGCCTGGTTGGTCATGCAGGGTTCCACTGCTATTGCAAAATAATAACTAATAGCCGTTAGTATAACCCAGCTATAAGGACGGGAACCAGCGCCTCAGCGGTTGACAATGAGGGGGCTAATGTGAATAATCGCGCCTCCTGATTTTTTGACTACAACTGAGGTATTACACAGTGGCCAATTCACCACAAGCCAAAAAGCGTGCCCGCCAGGCGGAAAAGCGTCGCACTCACAACTCCAGCCTGCGCTCTCTGGTACGTACCAACATCAAGAAGATAAACGCCGCTATTGACAGCGGCAGTGCCGAAGACGCCAAAGCAGCCTATGACAATGCGATCCCGGTGATCGACCGCATGGCCGACAAGGGCATCATCCACAAGAATAAGGCAGCCCGCCACAAGAGCCGCCTCAACGCCCAGGTAAAAGCCCTGTCAGCGTAAGCTCCACCCATTCCCGAAAAAGCCGGCCTAGCGCCGGCTTTTTTTTAACTCGCTATATGCATATCCCGCCACAGGCCACCTGATCGGCGCACCGCGGCGGGACAAAGCGCCCAACCCAATAAGACTAAGCTGCAGAACTGGCTGGAGTAGCCTCCTGCTCCTGCTTTTCGTGCTCCGCCGCAAACGCCGCCAGCATGCTCTGCTCGTGGGACTGGGCTTCACCGGTGTCCAGGGGACGCTCCAGGGCGGACCAGTCTATGTCGCCGTCAGTGGTGAGGTTTTCGTAATCCAGGATACCCAGCTCCTCGAACTTGGGGCGGATCTTGTCCGTCAGCAGGCCGATACGCTTGAGGTTGGGCACCACGCGCTGGAACAGCAGGTTGCGGAAAGTGGACATAACGAAGCCATCCAGCACCTTGATCCGGGCCTCTTCCACGTCCCAGCCAAAATGGCGGAACACATCCGTGGCCACCAGCCGCTCGCGGCTCACCACGCAGGCCTCATAGGCGAACTGGGCGCGCTCCTCGCGTTCCTCATCCGACAGGGTCTTCACAAATTCCTCGAGGTAGTTTACGCCGAAGGTCACGTGGCGCGCTTCATCGCGGGTCACCAGGTACACCACGTCCTTGAGCACCGGGTCGGGGGTTGTTTCGCGAGTGGTGTTAAAGGCGGACAGGGCCAGGCCTTCAATCACGATCTGCATACCGATGAATTTCATGTCCCAGCGCTCATCCGTGAGAATCTTGTCGATGATGCTCTTCAGGTGAGTGTTGATCGGGTAAGTCAGGCCTATGCGCTGCTGCAGGTATTTGTTGAATACCTCCACGTGGCGCGCCTCGTCAAAGGTCTGGGATGCGGCGTAGAGCTTGGCATTCAGGGTAGGGGCACAGGAGCACAACTGCGAGGCCACCAGCAGGGCACCCTGCTCGCCGTGCAGGAATTGGGACAGGCTCCAGGCATTCATATGCAACCAGAATTCGTCCTTGGTCTTTTCGTCCATCGCCAGGTAGGGCTCGTAATCGTGGAGATTCATCATCTCCGGCGAGCGCGCCTCATCAGGCCAGGGGCGATCCCAGTCGATATCCATCTCCGGATCCCAGTTCAGCTGCTTGCCCAGGTCGTAAAGCTTCTTGATCCGGTCATCCTGGATCCGGTAGTCCCAGTTGTAGGCGCCGGTCAGGGGCGTTTGGAAAATCTCGGCCACATAATCGGCATCCGCACTGGTGAGCACGTCCTCCAGATCGGGATTCTCTTTGGGATAGTCCGCACCCGGGAAACGCTGGATCTTGCGCGGGGTGCTCTCGGTCCACTCTATCTTCATAGCCACTGCTCCGTTTTTATGTACATGACTCACTATGGGCGATGCTCCAGGGGCCAACAAGGTAAAGTGTTGTCAAATTGCGGTCATTTGTGGCCAAATGGGGCCATGCTTTCTGCCAGCACGCCCGCACAGTACGTCCTGATCCTGATCGATATGGTGGAGGGAACCGGCTGCGACCACGACCAGCTGCTGCATGGCACCAGCCTGGCTGAGACGGGTATCGCCAGTATCGGTGCACGCATCAGTGACGCCGATTTCTCGCAGCTGGTGAGCAATGCCATGGCCTTGACCGGCGACCAGGCCCTGGGACTGAAACTGGGCTTGCGCCTCAACCTCAGCGCCCACGCGATCCTGGGGCAGGCCTTCATGACCTGTCGCGACCTGTCGGAAGTCATGGATTTATTTCTCAGGTACTACCACCTGCTGGCGCCCACCCTGCACCTGGAGTTCGAGGAAGTGGGCGAGTACTGCTTCCTGACGACGGCCAGCGATACCTATATTTCCACGGTCCAGTTTGGCTACGAACTCATGTATGCCGCGGTACTCAACACCTTGCGCGGCTTGATGAACAAACCGGATTTACAACTGCGCGTGGAGCTGCCGTATCCAAGACCGGAACATGCCCCGATGTACCGGGAGGTGTTCGGCGAAGATGTACGCTTCGATTGCCCGCGTGGCCGTATCTCTTTCCACCGGGACCTGATGCAGACTCCGCTGCCCTCATCCAATACTGCCCTGCGGTCACTGTACGAGGCCGAATGCGCCAGGCTGCTGGCAGATCTCGAAGAGGAGGACTCGGTGGCGGAGCGCACCCTGCGACTACTGCGCAAACTGGAGGGGCAATATCCCCAGATGCCGCAAATCGCCGCTATGCTGAACCTGAGTCCGCGCACCTACCGCCGCCGCCTGGAGGAAGAGGAGCAATCTTTCCAGGCGCTGCTGGACAGGGTGCGCGGCGAACACGCCACCCGCTACCTGCAAAATACCCGCCTGCCGCTCACGAGTATCGCCTACATGGTGGGCTTCAACGACGCTTCCAATTTTCGCCGGGCCTATCTTAAGTGGACCGGGAAGACGCCCAACGAGGTGCGCCGTGGTGCAAGGCATTAGGGCCCTGTCGGTTTGCCTGGGGCGCGAGGCGGCGGCCAGGATTGCGCGCGAGGGCTGGTCGGCGGACCTGTTCAGCCTGCTGCTGGGCGCCTCGGGGGGACCCAAGTGGTTTATCCTGGGTCACCTGGATCGCCTGCTGTTCGGTGACTTCCTGCAGCGCGGCAGCCAGCCCCTGTCGGCACTGGGCTCATCAATCGGCTCCTGGCGCCATGCCTGCCTGGCTATGGCTGATCCGGTGGCAGCCATAGCCAGGCTGGAGCAGGGCTACCTGAACCAGCATTACGCCAGCAAGCCCAGTGCCGCTGAGGTCAGCGAAGTCAGTCGCAACATACTGCAGCAGGTGCTGGGGGAGGATGGCGCGCGGGGCCTGTGCCAGCACCCGCGAATCCGCAGCCACATCGTCACCGCCCGTGGCCGCGGACCGGCGGCCGCCTCATCTACAGCATTGCTGGCTACCGGCATGGGTGTGGCGGCGCTGGGCAATACAGTGAGCCGGCGCATGCTGAAACTGCACTTCCAGCGGGTGGTATTCCACAGTGGCGACGCCCAGAATCCGGGGCTGGCGCTGCACGATTTCAGTACCCGGTACTGTGCACTGCGCCAGGACAATGTAGCTGCGGCGCTGCACGCCAGCGGCGCCATTCCCTTTGTATTGACCGGGGAACGCGACATCCCCGGCGCGCCCCCGGGGCAGTACTGGGACGGGGGCATTATCGACTACCACTTCGACCTGGGGCAGTACCGGGGAGACGGACTGATCCTCTATCCACACTTCAGCGCCAGTATCATTCCCGGTTGGTTCGACAAATTCCTGCCCTGGCGCCAGGCCGCGATTCACGAGGTGGACAAGCTGGTGCTGCTGTGTCCCAGCGAGCCGTTTATTGCCGATCTGCCCCTTGGCAAAATTCCCGATCGTTCGGACTTCACCCGCCTGGAACACGGGGAACGGGTGCGTTACTGGGAGCAGTGCGTCAAGCGCAGCGAGGCCCTGGCGGAAGAATTTGCGGAGTTGATCTCTGGCAGCGACCCCTTGCGGGGGGTGACGATATTCGACTGAGGGCTCAGCTGACGTGGGTATCCAGGTAGCGTTGCACCTCGTCCCGGAGCACGCCCTCAAACATTGAAGCCAGCAGGCCCAGGCGCACGGAAACGTCGATAAGGCCATCGTGAAAGGTCATTTTCCCGTCCACCCCGGCACCCTTGATGGTGACCGAGTCCCCCACCCAGCGCGAGCGCACGCCATGCTGCTGTTCCAAGCTTCTGGCCAGGCCTTCGGCGGCTTCGCGCACCTCTTCCTTGGGCATGGTGTAAGGTTTGGTTATTTTGAATCCGGCCATGCGTGCTTTCCCTTAACGACACGGCAAGTATAGTTTAAGCGCTGGCTTTTAACAGTATTCAGCCCGCTCTGAACTGGCCGTTGGCAACACTCAGTTGCCGGCCGCAATACTCCTGCTCCTGCATGGACTGCATCAGCTCGGGTTCTTCGCTGTAGGCCACGGTGCGCGCGCCATCGGGAAGATCGAATACCGCCACCGCTCGCCAGGGATCGCCGCCCTGGTAGAGTACGGTATAACCGGCCACCACCGCTGCACCGCTATACTGCGCCACGATCTCACGAATATCGCTGGCAGCGCGCGCCTGTTCCGTCACGTCAGCAAAACTCCAGCCTCCCGGGTTGGGCACGGCGGACCACAGGGCGCAGGCCTGCTTGGTCAGCATGCCACTGACGGTCGTTACCAGGCCTGTCTCGGTGGGGTTTTGGCGCAACAACTGCGCCATTTTTGCCGTCGCCTGGAACACAAAATTGTTCAGCGGACCACCACCGAAGGTCATACCCCCGGTAACTGAGAGATCGCCACCGGGCGCCATTCCGAACTCGTGCAGCTGCGAGCGCACGGCGTAGGGAAAACAGGAGTACAACTCGCGCAGACGGATAGCGTCAAAGCTGATACCCGCCGCCGCCATAACCGCCTCACCCGCAGCCCGAAACCCCGGGCACCCTCCCAGTTCACCGCGACTGGCCACCGCCGACATAAAATTGGATTCGGCGCTCGCCCGGGGGAATATCCACTTGTTGCGCGCAATCCCCAGTTCTTCAGCCAAACCGGCAGAGCAAAATATGAGCCCGGCCGCCTGGTCTACATTCCACTGGCTGTTATGCAATTTGGTGTAGGGGAAGGCCAGCATGCGATTGCCCGGCGAGGGGTCCCTGATCGTCGCCGCGTCTACCGCATGGTCCGACCAGGCGTCCGGGTTGGCAGCTGCAATCTCGCTGAAGCGCGCATACATCTGCGCCATCTGGTCGCGGTGTTCATCGGGGCTCAAACCCTGCCGATAGCGCAGGGCGCTGTCCATGATGGCGTAGTAACCCACGGGCATCCCCAGCCCCGCCGCTGACTCCACCTCGGACCAGAGTTCGTCTTCGGGCAGCAACAGTACATCGGGCTCGACCTCAAGCTGGACTGTTTCCCCAGCCTCTCCCGCGGCCTTACTGGCGCACAGGGAGCGGTACTTGGCCTCCGCGCCGACCACCATCGCCACCGCGACTTCACCGCTGGCGATACGCTGGCAGGCGCGGGTGATCAGGGTTTGTTGGGATACCCCGATTTCCCCCAGTACCGTGTTGGCCGCCGCAGCACCCAAGGCGTCTGCCAGCAGCCGGCCGGGGTCGCTGTAACCCCAGATACCCTTGGGCACCAGGATCTCCCCGGCGCGCTGTAATAGGCCGGGGCTTCCCGCATCGGCAGCCGCACCACGCAGGGCCTGCTCCATCAGGGCCAGAGGCTCCAGTGCCTGCTGATAGTCCGCCAGCTTTTGCTGTATCGCGGCTACGCCCACCAGCACCGGGGTTAGCGGTGTGTAATCAGCCATTGATAAACTCGCCCGCATACCAGTTCAACATGGCGATTTTTTCCTGCAACGGCTTATCCTCCTCCATTTCATACACGTTGCGAAAAGCAATGATGACATCCGTCACACCGATGCTTTCCAGCCGGGCAATACCCTCGGGGGTGAAGGCGTCCTGGCCGGTGGTGAACACCCTGAAGGCCCGATCGCCAGTGCCGTATTCCTCACGCAATTGCATAATGCGCCTGATATAGGCATCGAGCTGCTCCGTATCGGCCCCGGCACACATCCAACCGTCCCCCACCCGCGCAGCGCGCTTGAGCGCGGGTTCCGCGTGCCCGCCGATCAGCAGACTGGTGGGTGCTGTGGGCACAGGTTGCATCTTGTTGGCCGGCATATCGTGCAATTCGCCCTGGTAACCGAAATAGTCGCCCGTTTCCAGGCCGCGCAGGATGTCAATTTGCTCATCAAAGCGCTTGCCGCGTTTTTCCCAGGGCACGCCACAAACGGCAAAATCCTCCTCCCAGGGGCTGATACCGATACCAAAATCAAACCGATTGTCCGAAAGCACCTGGATACCCTGGACCTGCTTGGCCACCACAGGCGCCTGGCGTACCGCCAATTTATAGACAAACGTGGCGAAACGGATTTTTTCGGTCACCGCCGCCATGGCCGCCACTGATATCAGGCTCTCCACAAAAGGCACGCTCTCCAGAAACTCGCGGCTGCCATCCTTGTTATATGGGTACTTGGAGCTGCACTCCTGTGGGTAGCAGATGCTGTCGGGGATGGTGATGCCGTCGTAGCCCGCGTCCTCGGCGGCCTTCGCCAGCGGCAGGTAATGGTCGGCATCACTCATACCGACCTGGTAGCTGAATCTCATGGCGTTCTCCTGGTGCTTGTCGTGATCAGTCGCCCCTTATACGCCAACAGTCCCTGCTCTGGCCCACCTGCCGTGCCACAGAGCGGGTAATCACCCGTCATTGGCATCAAATACTGAACTTCCGCTGCCGGCGGCAGCTGATAGCGGCTTCGATTACAATCGCAGTATGACCC
>JARFQU010000211.1 GCA_029287595.1 Halioglobus sp.
CGATAGGGTCTTCCACCACATCGATGATACCCGGGCTACCCTGCGCAGCGCGGCGCATGGCGTCGTTGACCTCTTCCACAGTGACCTCAGAATCCTCCATCACCAGTGTGACATCGAGCAGGCAGCCCTCCTGCACCGGCACGTTGAGGGCGGAGGTTAGGATCTTGCCATCGAATTCCGGCAGGATCCGCCCCATCCACAGGGAGGCCTCATGGGTATTGGGGATGATGTTCTTGGCGGCAGAACGGCTGCGCCTGAAATCGCTGCCGGCGTAGTCCTGCAGGGCCTGGTCCGAGGTAAAGGCGTGCACCGTGGTCATGCTGCCGCACTCGATATCAAAACGGCCGGACAGGCTGTCGAGCAACAGGCAGAGCGCGGAGGTCGTCGCGGACCCGGCACTGATCATCCGGTCGGCCGGTTCGGCCTCCGCCCCGTTAATGCCAGGGATCACGATGCGATCGATATGATCAGTGGGCAACGTCCGCAGTAGAACCCGCGGCGCGCCGTTGTCCAGGTGGGCCTGCATGAATTCCCGATCGCGGAATTTACCGGTGGAGTCAATCACGATATCCACCCCGAAGATATCCCAGGGCATTTCCGCCGGCCGGTCCAGCTGCACCAGTCGGGCACGAAAACGGGTATTGGCCAGGAAATTACCGTCCAGCCAATGTCCTGACGGGTCTTCAACCTCTGAACAAAGGAGGTAGTGCAGGATTTCGGGCTTGCCGATATCGGCTATCGCCACCACTTCCACGTCGTCGCTGCGTGAGGCCAGCTCATAGATCTGGCGCCCTGTCTGGCCGAAGCCCATTATGCCCACTCGAATGGGCCCGCTGTTACTCATCTACACTCTCCTTCTGCTCTCGCAATACACGGTAGTTATCCCTCCCGGGGACTTAACCAGAATAGAATAATCACTGAAGATTGCTACAGATTACTACAGTTTCCTTACAGGAAAATGAAGTGGATCAACATCTGGCGATTTCCTGAGGTACTATTAGCAAATACTAATAAATTCAGCTTGTGGAGCGAAAATGGAATACGCCGGTCTTGTTGGCAGCGTGGTATTACTCATCTGGCTGGCCCTGAGGGGCGTGGACATCGTCTTCGCCGCCCTGTTGTGCTCCCTGCTCGTTATCGTCACCAATGGCCTGCCCCTGGCGGCGGGATTGACCGAGTATTTCTCCTTCGGCCCGCTGGGGGCCTTCACCTTTGCGGGCAAATTTTTTCTGTTGTTTGCCAGCGGCGCCATCTTCGGACGCATCATGGGTGAAAGCCACGCGGCGGCGGGCATCGCCATGGCCCTGGTGAGAAAGCTTGGCAACGAGCGCGCGCTTTGGATTACCACCCTGGCATGCGCCTTGCTGACCTATGGCGGCGTCGTCGTATTCGTGGTCATCTTCGCCATGTACCCACTGGGCCTGAAACTGCTGGAACAGGCGGACATACCCAAACGCCTGTTCTGCGCGGCACTGGCGCTGGGTGCCGGCACGTTTACCCTCACCGCCCTGCCCGGGACACCCTCCATTCACAATGTCATCTCCTCGGTGGCACTGGGCACCGACCTGTTCGCCGGAGGCTGGCTGGGCGTCATCGGCGGACTGCTGATGTTCGCCGGCGGTATCTGGTACCTGGAACGACAGCGCAAGCTGGCGCGGGCCAATGGCGAGCACTTCGTCGCCGGCCCCAACGATCATATATCCAACATAGAAGAGGAAGGCGGCAGCTACCCTCACTGGGTGCTGAGCTGCCTGCCGCTGGCGCTGGTACTGGGTACGATCATCATTCCCCGGTTGATCAAAATGGGACTGGATGAAAACAGCATGGCAGCGGCGGGAACTGCCATGGATTTGCTGCGCTTCGCCAACAGCCAGCCCATCGTATGGCCCAGTATCGCCCTGCTCAGCGGCTCTGCCCTGGCACTGATGCTGTTCCCGGCAGTTCGCATTCATGCCTTGCAGGTGCTGGGCAAGGGCACCAACGACTCCATCATGCCGTTGATCAACACGGCGGCGGTGATTGGTTTTGGCGGCGTGGTGACCAGGACAGCGGGCTTCGAACAGTTTACTGGCTTTATGGTGGAATCCAGCCTGCCGCCATTGCTCTCCATGTTCACCAGCGTCAGCCTGGTCTCGGCCATTACCGGCTCAGCGTCAGGCGGCTTACAGATCTTCATGCAGACCATGGCGCCGGCCTACCTGGAGATGGGGATTCGACCGGAAGTCCTGCACCGCATTGCGACCATGGCCAGTGGCGGTTTCGATTCCCTGCCCCACTGTGGTGCAGTGGTGGCCATGTTGACCATCACCGGCCTGACCCACAAGGAGGCCTACCGGGATGTGGGTATGATTACAGTTGTGATTCCCGTGATCAGCACGCTGGCGGTGATGGCGATAGCGGCGGTGGTTTTATAGCCAGGCGCACTTATGGCTCTAGCCTTGATTCAGCTCGAGCTGGCACCCCCGGCACTGACCATCTCGTGTCCGCCCTCAGTGGACAGGACTTTGGTCATTTCCTTCGCAAATTCCTTGGAGACACGATCGCGGATCTCTTGCATGTGCTTAACTAAAAAATACCCGCTGCGCGCGGATACAAGCTAGCGCCGACCAGGAAATAAATCAAACGCGATAGCAGGCGGATATTCTCACCTTGCGTAGATGTTGCGCCCGCCAAAAGCGGTTAGACTTAAGGTAGGGAAACCTCAGGGACTATAAAAATGTCGGATCTGGCAACTTTACTGGCGGGTGTACTGTTCGCTGTTTACGGCGCTTATAGCGCCAACGCCCGGTTGCAGTGACGCTCTCCCGCAATACAAAAGAGTCGATCAAGACCGCCCTGGCGTTGACCATCGCCTATGCGGTGGGCCTGAGCATGGGCTGGGACCGCCCCTACTGGGCCGGTTTCGCCGTGGCCTTCATCAGCCTCTCCAGTTTTGGCCAGTCCTTCAATAAGGGCGCCCTGCGCATGAGCGGCACGGTGATAGCCGCCATCATGGCCCTCACGGTGATTTCGCTGACTGCCCAACAACGGTGGGTTTTTATGGTGCTGGTCAGCCTGTGGTGTGGACTATGCGCCTATATGATGGCAGGCAAGAAGCACCAGTACTTCTGGCACGTATCGGGCTTTGTGTTCGTCATCATCTGCATCGATGGCGGTCCCTACCCGGACAGTGCATTCTCTACCGCCATGCTGCGCCTGCAACAAACCGCGCTGGGAATTATGGCCTACAGCCTGGTGGCGCTGCTGCTGTGGCCCAACAACTCGCGCCGCGCGATGGAATCCACCGCAGCAGATCTAATCAATACGCAAATAAAGCTGTTTTCGTCTTATCTGCAATTATTTCGCCGTCAGGGTGACAGTGAAATACCGATGCTTACTTACGCCGAGGAAATGGCGAAGCTAAACCAGTTCGGTGTGTTACTGGACGCTGCCACTACCGACGCCCAGGAGGTTCATGAGGTACAAGGGAAATGGCGAAACTACCAGTCTGCCGCGGGCGAACTTACGGAGACCATGCAACGCTGGCACGAGAGTTTCCGGGAGTTACAGGACATCGATCTGGAAACACTGTTGCCCGGGCTGGATGATTTTGCCGTCGAACTGGGCGCACGGTTCGAAGCGATCAAACTGTTGCTGGAAAAGCAAGCCGACACATTCAACTGCAGCGAGGTAAGTCTGGAAATCCAGCCACAGGCCGCGCAGCAAATATCACACTTCCACCGGGCGGCATTGATCGTGGCCCAGGGTCACCTGTTAAACATGGAGCGGCTCACGCGTCAGCTGCACGCGAGTATGCACGATATTCGCAGCGACGAGGGCTCACCCGAAGCGCGCACGGCAAGCACTGGCCAGAGCCGCTTTATTTTCATCCCGGACCCGGAGCGGCTTCTGGCGGCGGGCAGGGTCATGGTGATGCTGTGGCTGGCCTTTCTGGCTGTCGTGTATATCGGCGATTTTCCAGGTGGCTTCGGGTTCATATCCACGTGCGGGCCCATTGGTATGGCTATAATGAGCGCACCGCATATACGCATTTCCCTCACCTATATGCCGGCGGCCTTCGGCATCGCCTTTGGCGGTGCCCTGTATATATTCGTGATGCCGCACCTGCACAGTTTTATCGGCCTGGGTCTGATGCTGTTTGCCGCCACTTTTTTCCTCTGCCAGCGATTTTCCACGCCCCAGCAGGCACTGGGAAGGGCCCTGGGCCTGGCCATGTTCATCAGTCTGATTTCCGTTTCCAACCAGCAAAGCTACAATTTCCTTGGAGTGGCCAATACCGCGCTGATGTTCGTTCTGATGTTTCTGCTGTTGAACATAGTCTCCAATCTTCCTTACTCGCCACGACCAGAGCGAACACTGCTGCGCTTGATGAAGCGCTACTTTCGCAGTGTCACCTTCCTGCTGTCGCAGCCGCAAGCGGGCGACGGAACCCACTATGACAGCTGGCGCGACGCCTACCACCTGCAGGAGATCTCCACCCTGCCGGGCAAGATCGCCACGTGGGCCAGCCAGGCAAACCCAAAAATCCTGGGAGAGGCCACGGTGCAACAATTACCGGCGTTGATGTCCAGCCTGCAAGCGTTGTCTTTTCGCCAGCAGGAACTCCTTGAAGTAAGGCAGCTGCCACAATCACCGCGTTTGGTAGCAGCTCTGGCCGCAGATATGCAAGTCTGGCGGGAACATGCACTGGGGGCACTGGATCTGCTATCAACAGACCCTTCCCAGAGCGTGCGCTTCCGGCGATTCCGCCTGGAGGAACAACTGACGCTGATTGAGAACCGCGTGGAGGAAATTCTTAACGAAGCCGGCAGCGACATGCTGGAGCCGGAGCATCGGGGTAATTTCTACCGATTACTGGGCGCATACCGGGGCAGCTCGGAAGCACTGCTTGACTTTGCAGAGCTGGGCGCTAATGTCGACTGGGCTCCCTGGTACGAAGAGCGTTTTGCATGACAAGGAAAGACACTAGCTGATGCTGCCTATCCCCCATGAATTCGCCATTGGCGGCGTGTATCTGCCGCCCATGCTGATAGCGGCCATCCTGGGTGTGCTGGCAGCCATCGTCAGCTCACGCCTGCTGAATCGCTACCGCCTGTCGCGCCACTTTTTTTACCCACCGCTGGTAATGCTGGCGATGATGACCATTTATACCGTCCTGATAGGGACCTTTATCATTGGAAGCTGACCTGTGAACTTGTCGCGTAAACACATTCTTACCGCTGCCGTGGTAGCATTAGCTGTCATCGTGGTGCTATTGAAATACGGGGCTTACGTACTCAACCCCTGGACCCGCGACGGACAAATACGGGCGGAGGTGGTGCAGATAACGCCGCGCGTATCCGGTCCCATCGTGGCGCTGCCCATCGTGGACAACCAGTTTGTCAAAGCCGGTGACCTGTTGTTTGAAATCGATCCTCGCACCTATAAGGCCAGCCTGGATCAGGCGCGCGCACAGTACGACATGACAAGCGACAACTACCAGGCTCAGGAAAAGGAAATAGAGGGCGCCGAGGCGCAAATTGTCGCTTCCAAAGCGCAAATCCGCCAGGCCCAGAGCAGTATCAAGCAGCTGGATGCTCAGATCGTCCAGGACAAGGCCGAGTTTGAGCGCCAGCAGGACCTGCTACCCAAGCGCGCCACCTCGCAAAAATCTGTAGACCGGGCCAGGGCCAACTACGATGTCACCCTGGAGCAGCGCGAAGGCGCACTGGCCACCGTCGCCCAGGCAAATGCCTCACTGGCACAGGCACAAGCGGCCCTGGCCAGGACACGCGCGACCCTGGGCGCCCTGGGTGATGCCAACGCCAGCCTGCGACAGGCGAAGGCGGCGGTAGACCAGGCACAGCTCAACCTGGAGTTCACCCAGGTGAGAGCCCCAGTGGATGGTTATATCACCAACCTCAACCTGCGTCTGGGTTCCCAGGCAGTCGCCAACCAGCCCGCACTGGCACTGGTGGACATCAACAGCTACTGGGTACATGGTTACTTCAAGGAAACCTCCATTGAAAATATCGGCCATGGAGACAAGGCTATCGTCACCCTGATGTCCTACCCGGATGACCCCATTAGCGGCCATGTGGATAGCATTGGCTGGGGTATCGCGCAGCAGGACGGCAGTACTGGTTTCGAATTGTTGCCCACCATCAGTCCGACCTTCGAATGGATACGCCTGGCGCAGCGGGTACCGGTGCGCATTCACCTGGATGAAGTACCGGATAATGTCGCCCTGCGGGTAGGCACCACCGCGTCAGTACTGGTGAAAACCGGCAGCGCAGGGGATCAATAAGCAATGAGTCAATTCATGCGCACAGCTCCCGCCCTGGCAGCCGTGCTGCTGGCCGGCTGTACCGCATTGGGGCCGGACTATGAAGCGCCCCCGGTAACCTCCCAAACAGAGTATACCGAAGCAGAGAGTTCCCTGGTGGACTCGGCAGCAGCGCTGGACCCGCGCTGGTGGCGGGTGGCGTTTGCCGATCCGGTACTGGATGAACTGGTCAATATGGCACTGCAAAACAACCTGACTCTGCGTTCTGCAGGGCTGCGCGTACTGCAATCCCAGCAGCAACTGGCCATCGCCATCGGCAGCCAGTACCCACAGCAACAACAAATCAGTGGGCTGGCGGAACGGGAACAGGAAAACGGCACGCGCCTTAACAATTACAACGTGGGGTTCAATCTGACCTGGGAAATCGATTTCTGGGGACGCTTCAGCCGGCAGATAGAGTCGGCCTCCGCCGACCTGGATGCCAGTGTCGCAAACTATGATCAGGCCATGGTGTCCCTGGTTGCCCAAGTCGCCCAGAGCTATGTGTTGTTACGCACTTTCCAGGACAGGTTGGCAATTGCCCAGCAAAACATCGAGCTGCAAAAAGAAAGTCTGCGCATTGCCCAGGCCAAGCTGGATGCCGGGGACACCAGCGAACTGGACGTGGACCAGGCCACCAGCTTGCTTTACAGCACCCGGGCCACCGTGCCATCACTACAGATTTCCCTGCAACAAACCAAGAACGCCCTGGCCCTGCTGCTGGGTAACACACCCCAGCAGTTCAACCCGCTGGCAGGGACGATGGGCGCTATCCCCACGACCACCCCGGCGGTGGCACTGGGTATGCCACAGGACCTGATACGACAGCGGCCGGACATACGCGCCGCTGAGCGCCAAATGGCTGCCCAGAGCGCCCAGATAGGCTTTGCAAAAACGGAACTGTACCCGCAGTTTTCTATCGGTGGCTCCATAGGCAGCAACACCATGGAAACCGATGACCTGTTCAGCAACGAAGGCGAAGCCTGGAGCATATTCGGCGGCTTCCAGTGGAATGTATTAAATTACGGCCGGCTGCAAAGCAACGTGCGCTTGCAGGATGCCCTGTTCCAACAATTGCTGGTGGATTACCAGTTCACCGTATTACAGGCCCAGGTAGACGTGGAGAACGCCATCGTCGCTTACATCAAGACCTACCAACAGGTGAAGGAGTACCGCCGTGCAGAGACGGCCGCACAGCTGGCGGTGAACATATCCACGGCCCAATACCAGGATGGCCTGGTGGACTTCAATACCGTCATCAGCAACCTCAACGCCCTGGCCACCCAGCAGGATGTGCTGGCATCAGCCCGCGGCGACGTGGCCACCAATCTGGTGCAGGTCTACAGGGCACTGGGCGGTGGCTGGCAGGTGCGTGACAACAGGGACCCTGTCGACCTGCTCCCCGCCGAGATGAAAGACACGATGAAACAGCGCACCGATGCCTGGGAAGGTGTACTGCAATAACAATAGTGCCCGGCAGCGGCGCAGTTTAATTTCGCTATACGGTCACAAATCGTGGTCGTGAGTGCAGCATTTCTCCTATAATCGCTAAAATTGCGTGACGGCGAGCGGGTGCAGCATTGCGGCTCAGCGGTTGCAAAAATAATATCATGAACCAATCCACCCTCCCGAGGATGACACTGTGAAACCAAGGTCTTTTCATTTTTTTCAACCAGGCAAAGGCGGTGTTCAAGCGACACCCTGATGCGGTAATCATCTGGGCCCACACGGGACTGGGACGAGGTGGCCAAGTATGTGGTAGCCACGCCGCAGGCCACACACAGCACAGCGCGCCTTATCGAGAAATATTCTGATCGCTTTCTAATGGGAACCGACAACGTTGCGCTGACCGAACCAGAAAAAGTGTTCGCGGTATTCAATCAATACCAGCCGCTTTGGGACAGCTTGTCTGAACAAGCAAGCTATAAAGTGCGTAAAGGGAATTTTGCCAGGCTATTCGATGAGGCCAGTGCCAAAGTGCGCCAATGGGAACGAGCTAATCTGGCTCGTCCCTAGTCCCCCTGTTGGGGTAAGGTGACACTTGCCCCGTGTCGACGTAAAAACAACAACGGGGCAGCATAGAAATGCTTGCGAGGGTGTATTGCGATAAGCACTACACCCTCCCGGTATCAACCTGGCATCAGCTACCGTCGAAAATGCTGAGTTTGAACTTGTTGGAAATATAGTTGATCGCCTTGGTGGCACGTATGCTGTTGCCAGCTTCATTCAGCCGCGGCGAAAATGCTGCGATCGCCATCTCTCCAGGCACAATGGCAACGATACCACCGCCTACACCGGTTTTTGCAGGAAGGCCGGCGGTATAGGACCATTCGCCGGATTCATCATAAAAGCCGGCAGTCAGCATAACCGCCAGCAGTTCCGGTACATGTTCCGCATCCAGCAGGCGCTTGCCCGTTTTGGGATTGACACCGCCGTTGGCCAGGGTGGCTCCCATAAAGCCGAGATCCTTGGTAGTCACGCCAACCGAACACTGCTTGGTATAGACCCGCATGGCTTCTTCAGGGTCACTATAAAGGCGCTCGTAGTTATAAAGCAGATTGGCAATGGCCCGGTTCGACCAGGAGGACTCGTACTCGGACTTGTAAACTTCATCCATAAGCTTTAAGTCTTCACCAGCAAAATCACTGAGATTACCCAGCACTTTCTTCCAACGTTCTTCTTCACTGGAAGCTTTCACCATACTGACCTGGGCAATGGCGCCCGCATTCACCAGCGGGTTTACCGAACGGGCCTTCAACAGCTCAAGAGCGATCTTGGAATTGAATGGCATACCGGTAGGCTCTACACCAATCTTTTCCATCACCGCCTCAGGACCTGACTCCTGCATCACCATGGCTAGGTTGAAGGGCTTGGAGGTGGACTCAATGGCGAACACATAATCGGTATCACCGGCCGCAAATACCTCGCCATCTTTTGTGACGATGACTACAGCAAAAAGCTCTGAAGGAACCGTTGCCAGTATCGGAATGTAATCAGCATTTTTACCGTCTTTAAGGCCCTTGTATTTCTCATGGGCTTCATCCACCGCCTGTTGCAACTCCAGAGCCTTTAGCATAGCCGTATCACGCGCCTCGACCACGACGCTAAAGGAACTGAGGGCAATCAACGCTAAAGCGCAGAGCATTGAACCAACATAGGAAGAATATTTTTTATCTTTCATCATAATAGGAACCTCCATAAAATTTTACTTAACTAACCAAGCCTTAACATTTTCCTGCCGAATGCTTATGCAGCTTCGGTGGTTTTGCATTGCCACCGTTTTCTTTCAGGTAGTCACAGGCGTCCACAATATCTTTTGCCAGGTTCCTGATTACCGTACGATTAAGATGCGCGCGCACAACGATACGCAGAGACGTTATCTCCTCGGCATTGGGGGGCATAGTATAGGCCGACAGTACCCAGCCCTTTTCACGCACCTTGGCTGAAACGTCGAACTCATTGAAATTGTTCACATTATCTTTCAAGGTTAATGCCACAACGGGAATACGCTGAGTCTCATTCATGATCTCGAAATAATCACTTTTTACCAACAGATCACGCAAGTACTCGGCGTTATCGACAGTCTGCTGCATAATCGATGTGTAGCCCTCACGTCCGTGCCGTATAAACTTGTACGCCTGGGCGATAATTTGGGCTGCATTACGACTGAAGTTAAGCGTAGCTGTTGCCGACTCACCTCCCAGGTAATTGACATAAAAAATCAGCCCTTCGTTAAACAGCGATTTTTCCCGGAAGATGATCCAACCCAAACCGGGATAAACCAGGCCGAATTTATGCCCTGAAGCGTTGATGGAAGCAACCCGTGGAAGGCGAAAATCCCACTCGTAATCAGGGTATAAGAAGGGGTTCACGAAGCCGCCTGAGGCGCCATCGATATGTAGCGGAATAGAAATACCTGTTTTCTCTTCGTACGCATCCAGCCAGTCATGAATCTCCTGGATGTCATCGTCTTCACCGGTAAACGTCTGGCCTGCGATTGCCACCACGCAAATGGTATTTTCATCGACGTACTCATCCAAATGTTCAGCAGTCAAACGATAATTACCAGGTTTGAGCGGGATAATCTTATCTTCCACATCGAAATAGCGCATGAATTTCTTCCACACTATCTGCACATTTCCGCCGGTAACCATATTGGGATTGGATGCGTCCTTACCCTCTGCCTTACGCTTTTCGCGCCAGTTCCATTTATGGGCCAGGCCTGCCAGCATGCAAGCTTCTGAGCTTCCCACCGTGGCAGCTCCGTAAGGTTCCTTGTCTTTGGGGCCATTCCAGAGGTCATGCAGCCACTTCACCATGATCTGCTCCATGGCGTAGGTCTTCGGGTACATGTCGTGGTCAACGTAATTGATATGCACGTGTTCATGCATAAGTTCGCGCGCCTCTGGCTCCATATACGTAGTGACGAAACTCGACAGGTTCAACATGGGGTTGGCATCTGTCCACATGGCCGAATCAACAATTGACTTGGCTGCCCGCGCAGAAATGGATCCCTCAGGAAATTCTTCCTGGGGAATTTCCATATTAAATTCCTCGTAGGGACTTGGGTTTTTTTCTTTAGACATAAGCTGAATCTCTTGTGTATTCAATGCAACAGACCCAATGCCTGCCACATCAATATGATTTTCCAGTAAAGCCGGACATTACAATCCGGGTTAGCCCACCATAAGAACAATGACCAGACCCCAGAGGGTCAGGGTTGTATTAGCAACAGCGTAGGGAACAGTATAGCCGAGCATGGGCACATTACTTTTTGCAACATCACCGACCATCGCTACTGAGGCAGTGCTTGTGCGAGCGCCACCACAAATACCTAAATTGATGGCGGGGTCGAACTTAAAGATATACTTCCCTATTAACGGCGCCAGGATCATGGGTACGGACGTGGCAAAAACACCCCAGAAGAAAATTCCGAATCCCACTTGCTGCAAGCCAGAAACAAATGTGGGGCCCGATGAAATACCAACGACAGCAATAAATACATTCAGGCCGACAGAATTCATAATCCATAACGCACCGGAGGGGACCGCACCGAAGGTGGGATGCACACCCCGCAACCAACCCAATAAAATACCGGCAATTAAAGCGCCACCGGAAGAGGACAGTGTAATGGGTACGCCCGATATAGGTACGGTGATCGCGCCAATCAAGCCGCCCACGGCAATGGCCAGGCCCACCCAAACCATATCTGTTGCGCTGGTCGGACGATCCGCATAACCCATAGCCTTCACGACACGGTCAGTGTCGTTGCAGGTTCCGACAAGGGTTAGAATATCACCGCGCTCTATTTTAGTCAGCGGCAAAATAGGAATCTCAACGGAGGTGGCACCGCGAATAATTTTGTTCAGGTAAACGCCGCGGGTGAACTTTTCCTTAGCCAGATCCATAATCGTCTTGTTGGCATAGTTCTTATTGGTAACCACCATATTGACTCGCTCGACGGGCACATCGAGTAATTCCTTGTCATCCACTTCATTATGGTTGGCACCGAGTGTCACTATCACTTCGCGCACAGCGGCGACAGCCACAACATCGCCTTGTTGAAAAACCGTAGATTCATCAAACTCGATAGTGGCGTCGCCGCGGCGAATACTCTGGGTAAATACTCGGTGCTCTTCTTCTTCCTTCTCGGCCTCGGCCTGGGCAACACTAAGCCCAACGGGCCACTCTGTGCCCAGCTGATACGCTCGCATTTCGACCTGACGCCAGGCGGTCTGACCTTTTTCAGGCGGATGTCCGCCAGACATCTCTTTTTCGTAGCGTTTGCACTCTTCTTCAAGGTTTATACCCAGTAGTTTTGGACCCAATACCGAGAGAATCAAACCCGTGCCGATAGTGCCCCAGAGGTAAACCACCGCGTAGGCAACCGGTATATGGTTTAGCATTTGCTGTTTTTGGTCAGCGCTTAAATCGAGATTATTAATGGCATTAGTGGCCAGGCCGATGGAGGCTGAGATGGTTTGTGAACCCGCCAGCAATCCCGCTGCAAAGCCTACGTCGTATCCCTGGATAACAACGGCTGCGTAAACTGATAGCAAACATAAAATTGTGATAAGAACCGCGAAAACGGCCTGCGGGGCGCCATCCGTGGCGATACCACGCACAAACTGCGGGCCCACACCGTAACCAACGGCGAACAAAAACATGATGAAAAAGACGGACTTGACCTGGGGATCTATGACAATGCCAATCTGGCCAATGATAATGCCTGCGAGTAACACCCCGGTGACAGAGCCCAGCTCAAAAGTACCCAGGCGGACCTTGCCTAGCGCATAACCGAGACTGAGTGTCAGGAAAATTGCGAGCTCGGGATTTGAACGTAAAGTATCTAAGATATACTGGACCATCCATCCCTCCTGGATTCGGATTAATACATCAGTACAGTCCCCCTACAACAGTGTCACCTGATGCAAACATGTAGGGCAGGCAAGCTCAAACCAGAATAACTGGCTTACACCTCCTGAGTTAATCCCTGCCGACTGTCGTGATCAGGGAGTTCGCCCTTTCATCAGGTCACCGGAGTCAAAACTGACTTTCAGCGAGAACTGTATGCGGTAGTCTGAGCCGGTATTACCGTTGACGTCCTCACGCTGCCCCCAGCCGAACTCGGTACCCAACAGGACATTGTCCCTGGGATAGTGCAGCAGGTTGATCGTGGCGATTTGACCTTTCTCAAATTCCGTTGGACCCTGCCCATCGCTGGTGTCCAGGTCAGTCATTGACCAGCCAATCGTGCTGGACCACTTTTCGTTCCAGTAGCGATCGTAGTAGGCGCTGATTCCCAGCAGGGGCACAGTCTCGGCTTTAGCCCGGGTGGGGTCAGCGGAATCCGGGGCGATATCCAGGCCACCGTCATTCATGTAGTTGCCTATACCTTCACCATAGGCCACCTGCAGTTTCAATACATCGCTACCCCAGGTGTTGATGCCCGCACTGGTATTAATGCCCCAGCCTAGCTCGTCATCCTTTTTGCCTGTATCCAGGCGCTCATAGCCCAATTTACGTACGATGCCCGCCACCTGGTAATGACCGAAATCCCCGTTGTTGCGATAGCGGGCGCTAAAGTCAGGCAGGTCGTTGTAGGATTGAAACAGGTCTCCCGCGGTGGAGCCGGTAGATTCACAATCCTCCGGCGCATTGGGTAGATCACATTCGTCATCATCGCGAAAACGACCGACGCTCAGGGCCGTGCCCGGGTCTTCTATGGAGAGGGAGAACTCATCCTCGCCCATGGGAAAGGTGTATCGCGCCTGCTGGTTGCGATAAAACACCATGCCGGTGGGCCCCCAGTAATCGATCGTATTGGGGAAAATGTCTATATCCATGAAGTTGGACCAGGTCTGGCCCATGCCGAAGTTCTTGTAGGTTGCCCAGGCATGACGCAGTCGCGGCGTGGTCTGACCGGCATCGCCACCGGTGCCGAACAATTCTGCCTCCAGCATAAAGGTGGCGTCTTCTCCGTAATTACCCTTGATCCCCAGGCGCGACTGTCGCACACCGAAGACGAAGTCACCGTCCTGGCCGTAGGTGCCACTTTTGGTAGGAATGGTGGTCACGCGCAGGGTATCGTCCCAGTCCGGGTCAACACGCTTGAAATCGTTGATCATGTCCGCCTGGGCGAAACCGTAGACACTGACCGACAGCGGCGAGGGTTCTTTGGGTGCCAGTTTGTCCCCGGTAACCATCATCGGCATTTTTTCCGCGTCCGCGACCACGCTGGTAGAGGTGTCTTCCGCCTGCCCCGACTTGAGTCGTTGCAGCTCGGCGTTCATCGTTTCCAACATGCGCTGCTGCTGCTCCATCGCCGCCTTTTGTTGCTGGAGCTGCAGCTCCAGGCTCTGGATGCGTTCCGCATCAGTGGCTGCCTGGACTGACAGCGCAGAGGTGGCAAAGATGACCGCTACTGTGAGCGCGGATTTCCTAAAATGCATCATTTGGTTGACTCTCTCTTCTTTGTAATTTTTTCTTCTGCCAGGGTAGACACGAAACCACAATACCCACCTGCGAAACTCACCCGCATGCTCTCGTAATTCAACACTATTACCGCGATAATTGCCAATATACTTTCACGTTTTCAGCGGGCCACGGCTCAGACTACCCCACTACAAAGCGCTAACACGCGCTAATTTACGCAAGCCTGAACGCCATATAATGTAGTACTCTATTGGCCAGAGAGTTTGTTACCCCCACCAAGGGAACCCGGCACGTTGAAACCGTTAATCAGCAGTAACAACAATTTCTCCTGGATGTTTGGTGCGCTAATCCTGCTTTTGCTAAGCAATGCTGTGTTCAATCAACTGAATTTCCCCCATGCCCAGCACATCGTCAACATCTCCCTGATGTTGACCATCGCGGTCGCCGTCTTGTCGGTAAATTCCGACAAACGTCAGTGGCTCAACTGGAAGATTGGACTGTCTTGCGTCATTGCCACATTGCTGCTGGGCGACAGCCTGCTGCAGGGCGACAGCCTGGTCATATACCAGTTACTGTCCATCCTGATTTTCCTGCTCTTTACCCTGTACCTGTGTTGGCAGCAGGTGATGTTCAGTGGCAAGGTCGACAGGAACAAAATCATCGGGTCTATCTGTATCTACATCTTACTTGCCCTCATCTGGGCGTTTGGCTACCTCATCCTGGAACATCTATTCCCCGGTTCTTTCAGTGGACTGGAAGACAGGAGCTGGCAACACAACCTGGGAGAGCTGCTCTACTACAGCCTGGTAACGCTTACCACGCTCGGTTACGGTGAGATCACTCCTACACAGCCGATGGCCCGGTTCCTAGCGTACGCCGAGGCGGTAACCGGTGTTTTCTACACCACCGTGCTGGTAGCCAGCCTCATCGGGATGCGTCTGGCGCACTATGAGGAAAAGCTAAAGGGAAACGGCACGCCCAAGGGCAAGTAGCGAGGCAAACAAAGGTTCTTCTCGTATTCGTGGGTTGCTCGGCACATTATTTGAACATTCTGTTTCTGGGTGATTCGGGGGTTTGGTTTTAGCCAGCGGGTCCGGGCGAAAACAGATTTTCCAGTCGCTCCACGATATTCGCTTGGTGAAAAACCTGCTTTCGCCCAAACCCTTGACTCGGGAAACTCCGACCTAACGAGGGAACTGCAGAGCCACAAAACCGTTGTTTGTTGATTGTCGCAGTTGGAAGGGATAAGCACATACCGAGGGCGCGGGCGGGAAAGTGTTTGGCAGCAAGCACAGGCTATGCGCGAACTGGCCGTGCAGAATGCGGTGACGATCGCCACCCGGGGTATGGCACTAGCGGGCTGACCGCTTTGTTTGGCGCGTTGTAATCAACTGGTGCCCATGGCACAGGTCGTGTCCGCTTCGTCCAGAATAGCCTGGATATTGCCGCTGTCCAGCATGGAGGTGAAAAACTCTTTGCCAGCAGCCACCTCCTCCAACTTTCTGTCACGCTCCAAAGACGTCGCGTTGATCACCTCGTTCCAGGCCAGCCACAGCTGCGTCCGGGATAATCCCTCCACCGGGAACGCTCCCAGGCTCTTCAGCAGAAAACCACGGCAGTAGTCGATGCGCTCCGGGGGCGGTTCCTGCCAGGGTAATTGCCATGCAAGTGCGTTAGTGGAAGCTGTGACCAGAAGTAATACGAGGGCAAAGCGGGCCATAATGTTTCCTCCAGGCGGTGGATGCGAGCGTGGCTGACACACCGACGCAAAACACGATTGTGACACAGCCGGCCCCCGGGCGACAATCCGCCTGGCCTGCTGTGGAATTCCTGCCATAATCGTTGTAGAGTCCCCAAGCGTCACAGCCAGATCAGATGCTGGCAAACACACGACATCGGCAAGCGTAGGGAGCGGTCATCGAACACCCAGCTATTTTGCCGATTCTGGATGGAGATTAAATATGCTCAATAAACAACTGGTAACTGTCCTGGCCGCGGGCGCAAGTCTGGCAGCAGCGATGTTGCCGATAAACGCCGCTGCTGCAGGCATCAGCGGCAAAGCCAACCTGATGTGTACCGCAAACAATGTGGTCGGCTGCGCCGACGGTATGTGCATGCAGGGAGGGCCAGCGGCCTTCGGCCTGATGCACTACCTGTTTGTCGACTTCCAGCGCAAGATGGTCCACGGTATAAACGATGAGGGCGCAGAAGTCACCTCCCCCGTCAGGAATATGGAAATCACTGAACAGGCAATTATTCTGCAGGGCGTTGAAAACCAACGCGGCTGGACACTCGGCATCGGCCGCGACGACGGGGTACTTAGAATGAGTTCCACGGGCCCTGACGTCAATATCATCATCATCGGCGACTGCGCCGAACGCTAGGGAGAAATCAGACATGTCCAGAAATAGAGGATTCATTATCGCCACCACCAGTGCTGCAGTTCTCTCAGCAACGCTTCTCACCCATATGCCGGCACAGGCCAGCGACACCGGTGCTTTTGTGGGCGGCATGTTGACCAGCCGGGTACTGGGCAATATGCGCCAGCGGACCGAGGCGGAGCAGCAGCAGGCATACTATGCACAGCAGTCGGCGCAACAGCAGCAGGTACAACAGGCCGCGCCAGTCTCTGCCACCAAAAGTACCGAGCAGAAACTGGATGAGCTGAACAAGCTCGCCGCGGGCGGCTATATTACCCCCGAGGAATACAAGGCCAAGAAACAAGCGATCATTGACGCAATGTAAGTATTAGATTGCCGGTGCGCCGGAAGGCGCGCTGATACGCTTTTCACGTTATAATCCCCGCCTGTCAACTTCAGCATCCCGGATTTTTTTCACATGACCAACCCGACCGGCGGCAAAAATCGCCTGCTCATCGTCGACGATGAACCTACCAATATTCATATTCTGTCGAATATCCTGTCAGGTGACTACGAGATACGCGCCGCAAACAACGGCCAGCGCGCCATCGAAGCGGCCAAAAGCCAGGCCCCGGATCTGATCCTGCTGGATATGATTATGCCAGGACTGGACGGTCTGCAAGTATGCAAGTTGCTGCAGGAAGATGAAGCGACCAAGGATATCCCGGTTATCTTTGTAACCAGCATGTCCGACCCTGCCAATGAAGAACTGGGCTTAAGAGCCGGAGCAGTGGACTACATCAGCAAGCCGGTCAGTCCACCCATCGTGAAAGCCCGGGTAAAAATACACCTGCAGAACCGCCTGACAGTGCGGTTTCTGGAAGGGCTATTATCATCACAAACAACCACCCTGGAAGACGCCAAAAACCAGGCCCAGTCACTGCTGGTATTCGTCTGATCAGGCCTCTTCGATCAAGCCATCGACATAACGACTGAAGCTCTCCCGGTAACCGGCCCTGGTATTGGTCCAGAACGCGCGAATGCGCGGCACCGACATGGCTGCCCGGGTACGCAATTCCCAGGCAGCAATATACTCGTCGTCTATCTTACCCTTTTTATGGGCCATGTAGACCAGCTCCGTCAACTCAAACAGTGCTGACAGGTAACCTTCAAACTTCACCGACTCCAGGGGTGTAAGGGGCTCACCCCGATTAGCCTTCATGCGAATCTCGGCCAACTCGCCTTTATAGGATTCGGCGCGAAAGTTGATCGCCAGCTGCATGATGGAATACGTGGTGGCGTCCCGGGTCTCGGAGGCGTTAAAGCGCAGCACGCTGGCAAAGTAAACGACAGACGCCAGGATACCTATAACGCCGAATACTTCCTTAAACGCGCCGAGACTATCCCAGCTTAGGTATTCCATTGACAAGACCCGGTCAGACTCCGATAGCAAGGGGGAAGTTATGGTGGCGTCATTCTAAGGCAAACCGGGGAAATACGAAAATCCTTTTAAAATCCAGCTTTTACCCTTTGCGCCACTTACATTACACTGAACTTCAACATAAAAAATTACGCCAGGTCCCACGATTGCAGTACCCGAGGAAAAAACAATAATGAGCCGTGTACTGGAAACCCTGGGCCTCTTTCTCGCAGTGCTGGGTTCCGCCAAGCTGGCCTCCATGATGGCCATTTCGGATCAGGTGCTCTCACCCGTATGGCTGCCCGCAGCTGTGTGCCTGACAGCGCTGATCTGGCTGGGAAACCGGGCGTTACCCGCCATTATTATCGGCACCGGATTTCTGGGGTGGGTACTGGCGCGCGACGCCGACCTTGGCGTGGCAGCCGCGGGGCTGGTCATCGTGGCCACCAGCGCGGGTGCCGTTGCCCAGGCGCTGGTCGGACGCTCGGTCATTCTGCGCTTCGTCGACGACCAGGCCGACGTGGACAACGCCCGGGAATTTTTCCGCCTGTTGGCACTCACGCCGCTGATCGGTGCTATCAGCCCTACTATTGGCGTTCCCGTGCAGTACCTCGCCGGCGTCTGGCCCGAAGGCAGCTTCGTCCTGTACTGGAGTAACTGGTGGCTGGGCAATATCACCGCCATCGCTTTTCTCACCCCCCTGCTGCTGGGATTTCGCCGGGGCTCTGCCAACCAGAGCCTGGCAATAACCTGCTTTGTGGTGGTCGGGCTGATAGTCAGTTACGAATTGGGCGTGTCGGCGGAAAAACAGGCGCGGGAATCCTGGGTAGATCAGGCGCGATACAGCGCCACGCAGTTGACCGGCATTTTCGTGCGGGCACTGCAAAATGGCTATGGAGATATTCGCGCGCTGGAATTACTGATGGAGCGCGATCGAGAACTTACGGAAGCAGAGTTCAATACCGCCATCAATAACCTCAAAGACAACCAGGACGGCTATACACCGGCGGCCCTGGCAATCAGCCAACGGGACGCCAGCGGCCGCTGGCCGATCAAGTTTGTGAGCCCTAATGACATGGGCCTGCAGCCCGGGTTTATGCTGGATGACATCCCTGAGGCTCTGGATGCCATAGAGTCAGCATTCCAATACGGACTCACCCTGGGGCCCACTGCGCCACTGGCCGATGGCACCTACTACGGTTTCAACACCTTGCCGGTCAAAGGCGCCTCTCCGCCAACGGTGGTCATGGGCTTGCAGGATGTCGATGAAATCGACGACGTGATTGCCGCACAGATGCCCTACGGCCTGGGCTTCGCCATTGCCAGCGAACATGCCAGCGGCTTTAGCACTAAAGGCAGGGACCACCTTTACCCGGAGGGTCTGGATTCTACCGACGCGATCGCCACTTTCACTTTCCCGGTTACCACCGGTGGCACCACGCTCACCTTTTACTGGGGCGTCGTGGAGGGCTTCCTCGGCGGGCCGCAACTGGGATATTCCCGCGCGATGTTATTCGGTGGCCCCTTGGTCACCCTGCTGCTGGCGCTGTTTATCAATATGTTATTTGCGCAGCAAAGCCGCGTACGCAAGCAGGTGGAGGAACAAACCGCGGAGTTGCGTGAACAAAAAGAGATCGCCCAGCTGACCATGAACAATATGGACCAGGCCATCCTGATGCTGGATGAAGACCTGCAGGTCATCGCTTACAACCAGAATTACCTGACGATGTTCGGTATTACCGACGCAACGATAGCGGAGAATCCGGATTTCGACAGGGTCGCACAGATAGTCTCAGCCAATCTGATGGGCGAACAACAGGATGAGATTTCAGCAAATCGTTCCGCGGACGCGCGTCGCCGCGATGCTTTCACCTGGTCGCAGGAGACCCAGGACGGAAGGGTAATTGAAACCCACCACATACCCGTAGAGGAAGGCGGTTGCGTGCGCACCTACACGGACATCACCGAGCGCAGGGCTGCGGAAGATGAGGTCAAGCGACAGAAAGAGATAGCGGAACTGGCACTGGATAACATGGACCAGGGCATCATGATGGTGGACGAGAACTGGGAACTCGTGGCCTATAACCAACTCGCCATGGATCTGTTCGGTGTGACCGAAGAAGAAATCGCCCAGCACCGCAATTTCGATGATCTCAATCGCTTCGTTAACCAACGTATAAATCAGGCTGAGTTAATCGAACAACGCCTGGCAGAGGCACGCAGCCGCACGCCGCAAATACAGGAACGTTCCCTGCCAGATGGCAGGCAACTGGAGCAGCGCCATATACCCATCGCCGGCGGTGGATTCGTGCGCACCTTCATCGATATGACCGCGCGCAAAAAGGTAGAGCAGGAACTGCAGGATGCGAAACTGACCGCGGAGCAGGCCACCCAGTCCAAATCCGAGTTCCTGGCCAACATGTCCCACGAAATTCGCACCCCCATGAACGCCATCATCGGCATGTCGGAACTGGCACTGAAAACCGACCTGGCCCCAAAACAGCACAACTACATCGACAAGGTAAACCGCAGTGCAAACAGCCTGCTGGGAATCATCAATGACATCCTGGACTTCTCCAAAATCGAAGCTGGAAAACTGGAGCTGGAAAGTACGCGTTTTCATCTCGAAGACGTGCTGGACCATCTCACCAACCTGGTAGGCCTGAAAGCTGAGGAAAAGGGGCTGGAATTACTGCTAAATATAGATCGTTCGATACCGGGCTGCCTTGTGGGAGATCCGCTGCGACTGGGTCAGGTTCTGGTAAATCTGGGTAACAACGCGGTGAAATTCACCGAATCGGGTGAAATTGTGGTCTCCGTGCAGGTGCAGGAGCGTGCCGCGGACAGTGTACGGCTGCTTTTCTCGGTGCGCGATACCGGCATCGGCATGTCAGATGAACTGCAAACACAGCTGTTCCAGGCCTTTCAACAGGCAGACACCTCCACCACCCGCCAGTACGGAGGCACCGGCCTGGGGCTGACTATCAGCCAGCGACTGGTGAATATGATGCACGGCAAAATTGAGGTCGCCAGCCAACCCGGCGAGGGCAGCCAGTTCAGCTTTTCCCTGGAGTTGCAGTCAATAGAAGACGAACATGACCTGCCGCCTCCCGAGGCGCTGGACCTGGAAGGCATGCATGTACTGGTGGTCGACGACAACCCCACTGCCAGGGAAATTCTGCGAGACATCGCGTCCTCTCTGGGTTTTCTGGTTGATGCCGCTGCAAGCGGTGAGCAGGCACTGGAAATGGCTACCACCGCCCAAGAGCAGGGCAACCCCTACACGGTAATGTTGATGGACTGGCAGATGCCCAGCATGGATGGCGTAGCCACTACTCGCGCCCTGGTAGAAAAGCAATTACTGGGTGATGCCCAGACCGTACTAATGGTAACTGCCTACGGGCGAGATGAGGCCACAGCCGCAGGCGCGGGTCTGCCTATCAAAGATTACCTGACCAAGCCGGTTAATGCATCGGCCCTGCTTGATGCGATCCTGCTGGCTCACGGTCACACTCCCGTATCGCGGCGGCGGCGCAAATTACAGGCCGAGGATGCCGAGTCCATGGCCAGACTTGCAGGTGCCCATGTGCTGCTGGTGGAGGACAACGAGATCAACCAGGAGCTGGCACTGGAGTTACTGGGCAACGCGGGAATCCAGGCGGACGTCGCCAATAACGGCCGGGAAGCCCTGGATAAATTGGCGCTGGGTGAGTACGACGGTGTACTGCTGGACATCCAGATGCCCATAATGGATGGCTACACCACCGCTCGCGAAATACGCAAGCAGGCGGCCTTTCGCGACCTGCCGGTGCTGGCCATGACCGCGAACGCTATGGTGGGTGATAAGGAAAAGGCGCTGGCGGCGGGCATGAACGACCACATCGCCAAACCACTGAATGTCGCCGACATGTTCGCCACGATGGCCCGCTGGATCACACCGTCAAAACCTTATCAGGCGGCAGCCATGCCCGAAACTGCGCCCCGCTCGACAAGCGCGGCACTGCCCGCACTGGACGGCATAGATACCACAGCCGGCCTGGCTACCTGCGCCGGCAACGAGACGCTCTACCGGCGTCTGCTATTGCAATTCGTCGATACCCAGAAGGACTTTACCCGAACATTTGACGCTGCGCGCAGGGATACCGACCCTGGCGCTCCCTTGCGTCTGGCCCATACGCTCAAAGGCGTGGCTGCCAGTATCGGCGCCAACCAGGTATCCAACGCGGCACAAATCCTGGAAGCGGACTGCAGGGACGGTGCAGCAACAGCTATTATCGCGGAACATGTGAAACAACTGGTGGCGGCAATGGCTCCCGTGCTGCACAGCATCGAGGCTCACCGTGAAGCATTATCCGAAGATAACGCAGCGGCGCAACAGCATGACAAGGGTACGGGGCAAGCGCTGAGGGAGCTTCGTCAGGCTCTGCAGAATTTCGATACCCGGGCGGGAACCATTGCCAGGGGCTTGCAACAGGCAGCAGCGGGCACCGCGCTGGCGGACCCCATGGCCAGGCTGCTGGAGCACATTGACAACTTTGATTTCGATGGCGCCCTGGCCCTGCTGCTTGAAAACGAAGCAGCGCTTGTGCAACTGGCGTCCGCCGATGCGTGAGACGCTCACCGCGCCCGCCGCCATACTGTTTGACTGGCATGGCACCCTGGTCAATACCCTGGACGCCATGTACCTCGCCATTGAGGAGATGCTCCCGCAACTGGAAGATCTCGGGCTGATAGACCAGTTGGTGCCCGAGGAGCAGGCGCACACCAGCAGCGACGAAAAGCTGATTCGCTATATTCGCATCTACCGGCGCCTGCACCCAAAAGTACTGGCGGAGCGCCGGGTATCGCGCACCGAGATATTCGACGCGGTGTTTGGCGATAATGAATCCGCCCGGGCGATTGCGCACCGCGCCTACAATGAGAGCTACCGCAACTACTACGGCGAGGTTTACCCCTACCAGGAAGGAATATTCGACTACCTGCAACTGCTGCACATACTGGGTATAGCGCTGGGGGTTGCCACCAATCGCAGCCGGGAATTTTTCGATAACGAACTGGCGCGGGTCGATGAGGGCCGCTGGAGAGCGCTGCTCGATGTAGATCGCTGCGGCGACGAGGCGGCGAATTACAAGCCCGCACCGGATGTGCTGCTGGAATGCTGCGAACGGCTGGCGGTGCCTCCCGGCCCGGCCATATGGTATGTGGGTGATAGCACCACGGATATGATCACCGCGCGGCGGGCGGGCCTGACCGCCGTGTTCTACAACACCGGCCTGCTGCCCGCGAAAGAGCTGGAGGAGTTGTTCGAGCGCGCGGCCAGCCGGGGTGCCCGTCCGGACGCGGTAGTGAATGATTTCGAGGAACTGCTGGACCTGCTGCAGCTGGCTGATCCGGGTCACAAACTGGCGCAGCAGCGCCCTCCCCGCCGCGCCATGCGGCAACTTCCGCCGCCGCGAATCGAACCGGACTGGCATCCGGCTGTCGCCGAGCTCTGCGCCCCCAGCATCATCCTGTTCGACTGGCACGCGACCCTGGTGGACACCCTGGATGCCATGTACCGGGCCGTGGACGACTTGTTGCCCGAACTGGAGACATTGGGACTCATCGCGCGCCTGGTCGGGCCGGAACAATCCAAGTCACCGGATGATGAGCGACTGGTGGGCTATGTCCGCGAGTTCCGCCAGCTACACCCCAGGATCAAGGCGGACCGCAAGATTTCACGCACTGACATCTTCGAGGTGTTATTCGGTGAGGACAATGAAGCCAAAAGTATCGCCCACGAAGCTTTCAACCGTCACTACCGCAAGTATTTCGGTCAGGCCCTGCCCTTTGAGCCCAAGGTAAAGGAGATGCTGCGGGGGCTGACCGAACTGGACCTGCCCCTGGGGATTATCACCAACAGGGACCGAGAATTTTTCAGTCATGAACTGGCCAATGTCGGCGGAGACGACTGGTCTGATTTTTTCATATCCGCGATATGCGGGGACGATACTCTGAGGCGCAAACCCCACCCCGATCAGATCGAACTGGCCACGCGGCAGCTTAACGGAGAATTGGGCCCCTCAGTCTGGTACGTGGGCGATAGCACCACCGACACCGTCGCAGCCAAGACCGCCGGCGTTACCAGTGTGTTCTTCAATGGGGCCCAGTGGGATCAACCCTGGCTGAACAAGATATTTCCCGGCAG
>JARFQU010000215.1 GCA_029287595.1 Halioglobus sp.
GCCCAGGGACCTGTTCATCCCTTTCGCGGAACAGCAGCATCCGCTGCGCAAGGGGCGTAAAGAACTGGTAAAAGTTTACCTGGACAACCAGAACCGTGTAGCCGGCTCCACCCGGATAGATCACTGGATTAATGACGATGCCAGCGGCCTGAAAGTGGGCGATGCGGTTTCATTGGTTATCGCCGACAGGACAGAGCTGGGTATGAAGGCGATCATCAATCACCGTTCCTGGGGTTTGCTGTACGGCAACGAGCTGTTTCGCAAGGTGCGCAAGGGGCAGGTCATCGAGGGCTATATCAAGAAGATCCGACCGGGTGACAAGATCGACCTGAGCCTGAGCCGGCCGGGCTTCAGTAAGGACAAGACAGAAGAGCTGTGCGCTGCAATAGTCGCCCATCTTGAGGCCCATGGCGGTAGCATGTCCTTAACGGATAAAAGTATGCCCCAGGAAATTTACGCGGCATTCGGCGTCAGTAAAAAGGCTTTCAAACAGGCCCTGGGTGCGCTGTACAAGCAACGCCGCGTCAGCCTGGCCCCGGGCAGTGTCACACTGTTATTGGCCTGATCGGCGATGGTGCATCACCGTTGCCCACGTTGATCGAAGTAGCCCAGGACCACTTTGTGGACGGGTATCCAACTGCAGGTGAGGGATAATTATCGACCCTGGGTGAGTTATTTGCGCCGCCAGTCTGCTAAGCTGCTGGCAGCTCACATTCAACTACCCGGGAAGCCTGTCTTTTGGGTGATTTTTACGTACAGTATGAGTACTGGTTTGCCGCTTCCCAACTGATTCTGGCTATGCTGGGCATGGGCGCCACGCTCACCGGGAAAGACTTTCGCGACGTGGTGCGCGAACCGTTGGCCGTCACCGTGGGTACCGCGATACAGGTCGTAATGGTGCCGCTTACCGCCTTCCTGTTCTTACGCTTGCTGGGCGTTCACGGTGGTGTAGCCGTGGGTATCGCCCTGATCGCGGCTATTCCGGGGGGCACCGTCTCCAATATCTTCACTTTCTTTGCGCGGGGCAATAGCGCCTTGTCGATCAGCATTACCGCGATCACTACCCTGGCGTGCCTGATCTCCACCCCCTTGATTCTTTCACTGCTGATAAGCGACTACCTGCCTGCCGACTTCACCATGCCCAAGGCGCAGATAGTCAGGGAGATTGCCCTCACTTTATTACTGCCGTTGGCGATCGGTATGACGTATTTATACCTCTATCCGGCCAGCGCCCCCACCCTCTCAAAATGGAGTATTCGCGGGTCTTTGCTGGGCATTTTGCTGATTATTGTGGGGTCGGCTGCCGCGGGCCGGCTGGATGTAGAGGCTTTTGGAAATGACAATATCCTGCTGATAATACTGTTTACCGTGTCGCTATCGGTGATGGGCTACCTGGTTCCCCGGGTGATGAGACTGTCGCGCCCTGACTCCAAAGCCATCGAATTCGAGGTTATCGTGCGCAACGTTAACCTCGGCGTGTTAATCAAGGCCTCTATTTTCCCCGCCGCGGTTAGCGAAACGGCCAAACTGGGCGACATGGTGTTATTCAGTCTGTTGCTTTACGGAGCACTGCAACTGCTTTTAGGCGCGGTATTAATCGGGTTTTATCGTCCATCGGGTAAAAAACAGGCTAACCCTGGTCCTCCATGATGCAGGGTAGATTGCCAGCGCCGCTGGGTGGGGAGGTGCCTAGCGTTGGCTGGAGTCTTCCAGCCCGAACTCGGCGATAATCGCATGGATTTCCTGCTTTTCTTCTTCACTCACCCGGCCATCGGCCTCGGCAATGGCGTAGAGAGAGTCAACCAGTAGCTGCTGGCGTTCACCTTCGAAGCCTCCGATCTCGGCGGAGCCTGATATTTCAGCCTGGGCGCGTTTTTGCATCATGGACATTTCCATTATGAAATCCACTTCGCTGTCCTTGAGGTTGGCGAGCTCCTTCAGAATACGCCGCATTGCGTCTTGCTCGTCTTGCGTAACTTCATTATCAGCGTAGGCAACCCGCGCCAGGGCAAATGCGAAAGTGGCGAGGTAACTGGCGGAACTCGGGTCGTGTTTTTCCAGCAGGTTGAGCATACGGCTGGTGCCCTCGGAGACGGCCTCGGTCAGCGACTTTACGTGACCATCTTCCAGATGGAGTATACGGTCGGCGACATCGAGGATGCGGTTGTCGTGGGTTACCAGCACTACCGCTGTGCCCTCTTCGCGGGCCAGCTCCTGTATCAGTTCAACCACGTCCCGGCCGGATTGCTTATCCAGTGATGCGGTGGGTTCATCGGCCAGGACTACCCGTGGCCGATTTACCAGCGCCCGTGCGATGCCCGCCCGCTGCTTCTGTCCGCCGGACAATTGATCGGGGTATTTATGCAGGTGGTCGCCCAGTCCTACCCTTTCCAACACGGTCTTGATGCGCTCCTTGCCCTCACCGCCTTTGACTTTGTTCAGTTGCAGCGCCATCTTGACGTTCTGGCTAATGGTCAGGCTGTCCAGCAGGTTGTGAGACTGAAAGATGAATCCGATCTGGCGGCGCACTTTCATCTGTGTGCGCCGTTTGGCCGCTTTCAATTCCTGACCCAACACCCGTACGCTGCCCTCCTGGGCGGAGCGCAGGGCACCCATCATGGTCAGCAGCGTGGTTTTACCGGATCCAGAGGGTCCGGTAAGAATAATAATCTCGCCAGGTTTGACGCTGGTGCTGATATTGAACAGGATCTGTTTTTTGAGTGCCCCCTTACCGTAGGTATAGGACACATCCTCCAGGACAATAGGTGCTTCTGGTGCTTCTCCAGACATCAAAATACCTCGGCGGGGTCAATGCCGCTCAGCTTGCGTAGTGCCAGCAGGCCCGAACCCGCACACATGGCTACGGTGAGACCAAATATCTGCAGGGCGCTTTCCGGGGTCATTTCCAGCGGCAGCCCGGTTGCTGCCGAGGCCTGCCCGAACACCAGGATTGACAGCCCCAGGCCGGGCAGGAAACCCAGCACTGCCAAAATCACCGCTTCCTGCAGTACCACGTTGCGCAGGTAGCCGGGGCTGTAGCCCATGGCCTGCAATGTGGCGTATTCCTTGATGTGGTCCTGCACGTCGGCGAACAGTATCTGGTAGACAATAATAAGGCCGACCACCACGCCGATGATGGCACCGAACGCAAAGATGTAACCAATGGGGGTGGTACTGTTCCAGTGTTCAACTTCCATGGCTTTAAATGTTTCCGGCGTCAGCACCAGTACGTCGCCGGGTATCGCGGCAATGATGCGGTCTCGCACCTGTTCCGGGTCCTGTCCCGCATCCAGGTGAATCAATCCCATGGTGATGGAGGATTTTTTCTGCTTGGGGAACATGCGCAGGAAGTTCAGGTCGGAGGTGATGATGCCCCCGTCCAGCCCGAAGGATGTGCCTATGCCATAGAGGCCGGTAACAAAGATTTCCCGGTCGTTTACCTCGGTCCTGACAGATTTTCCAGATTGCAGCATGTCTGCGACCGGGCCGTATTCCTTGCGCCCCAGCTTATCGAAGATGACCTGGTCAGGTATTGTTATCTGTGCCTGCGCCTCCGGGCTGAGTATGCGGGAAAAGCCAGGGTCGGAAGGATCAAACGCGACCACAAAAATCCGCCGGGCACTGCTGCGATCAGCCGGGTTTCTCCAGCTTCCAAGTTGCGAATAGACTGGTGAGACACCGCTTACGCCCGCCACTCCCTGGGCCTGGTATAGGCGGCTGCGAGGAAAATCCTTGGCGGCTATCAGGTAGTCGGTTTTGGGGCTCATCATCACCAGGTCGTAATCCATGGCGTCGTGATAGCGCACCGCGCTGACAAACAGCGCTTCGCGAAATTCCAGTTGTACACAAATCAGCACCACCGCAAAGGTAATCCCCAGCATGGCGGACAGGGTGCGCAGCTTCTGGTGTTTGAGCTGTAACCAGCCTAGAGGGAGAGAACCGAACATCAGATTTGGATCTCGACTTCCACCTGCATGTTGGTGTATCCGGACACGGCCTCGCCATTGTCCAATTTGATATACACCTCCACCACACGGGCATCCGTTTTGGCGATAGGGTCGGTGCCCAGAATATCCAGTCGACCCACCTTGAGGGAAATCCTGTCCACCGTCCCGGTGAGTGGTTCAGCAATGGCTCCCACCCTGACGGTGGCCGCCTGGCCCTTCTCGATCAGGGCAATATCCGTTTCGTAGATTTCCGCCACCACGTACATTCTATCGGTCTGCCCCAGTTCGAGGATGCCCTCGGGACCAACACGTTCCCCGGGCTGGGCGTGAATCTCGAGTATCTGTGCACGCATGGGTGAGCGCACCACAGCCAGGTCACGTCGCGCCTCGGCAGCGGCGACATCCGCCTTGGCGACATCGAGGCTCATGATAGCCTGGTCAAGTTTCATCAGGCTGGTTGCCGAAGTGAGGGACAGGTTTTTTTGCCGTTTCAGTTCGCTGTTGGCGTTGACATAGATAGCTTTCAGCCGGGCAACTTCCGCTTTGCGCAAACTGTAGCTGTCCAGGTAGGCGATAATCTGGTCCTTTTCGACCCACTCCCCCTCGCCGACGGTAAGCTCCTTGATGACAGAGCCGGAGGCGCCACCACTGGATGGCCCCGCGACCTTGATGACGCCGCCATCAGGTTCCAGGCGACCCAGTCCGGAGACCGAGCGGCTTTCCGCAAGGGCGGTGAGGTGGCAACAGACCAGTAACAGACCGATGAACGGAATCGTTTTTATAGGCACAGCAGAGCTCCTGCTTGATTTTTGCACAACGAATATTTCACGCGTAGTTATTAATGATAAAAAATTATTCCAACTGGCCTTGCCTGGGCGCTTGATCAGGCGAAAACATAGACCAGACCGGTACCCGGGGAAACCGAAAATATTCTATTCCTCAAAACTGACATGATTCGTCTATACTCTCGGGAACAATAAACAAACGCTATTTCCAGAATAATTCCAATGACAGAGAGGGTGTATGTCTTCCAAGGGGCCGATTTTTATTCTCAGTATCGACGGAGGCGGCTCGCGAGGCGTTATCCCAGCGAACATCTTATACCATCTGGAACATGACGCGGCAATCGCGGTAAGGCAAACCTTCGATTTTTTTGCCGGTGTCAGTACCGGGGCGATGATTGCGGCTTACCTGGCAAGGGATGCAGGCACGGTGGAGCGACTGGCCAAGGAGGGTTATTCCTCCGAGAGCCTGAGCAAGATCATGGATAAAACGGTATGGGACAAGATGCTTGGGCGCATGCAGAACCAGCCAAAATACGACGGCGTCAATAAGCGGCAGGCCGCCGAGGATCAGTTGAGTGGTGTAAAAATAAACGATATCAAGGATAAACACCTGTTGATATTGGCCTATGATTTCATCAATCGCGAGTTGGTAACCTTTAAGAATCAGCGCGGTCACGATGCTGCCTATAATCCTACGCTCACCGAGGTCTGCGATGCCGCTACGGCAGCCCCGACACTGTATCCCACGGTGGCAACATCCTCCCTCAGCCGCCGCTGGTTAGTGGATGGCGCACTCACTACCAATGATCCCAGCATTTGTGCCATTACCGAATCCCTGGCTATGGGCTACGCTCTGGATGACATCTGGATGCTGTCCCTGGGCACGGGGCGGCCAGTGCACGACCTCAGCCAGGAAGACAGGGACGAAATAGGCAAGGCTTCCCAGGGCTGGGGTATTGTCGGTTGGTTATCCAATGGACTGCTTGATCATATGATGAGCGCCAGTTCCTGTGTGAGCGCCCACCAGGCCGAGCAGTTACTGGGGGATCGCTATGTGCGTGTCACCGGGGAATTGCCGCGCAAGTTGATGCAACTGGATAATACTTCCGAAGCCCGCGTGATGGACCTGTGTTCCTATGCCTATTCCTGGTTCGAAGAGGGCATCGAAACCATAGAGACGCTGATCAAGCGTGTGGTGCAGGCCCGGGAAGCCTATACACAAGAGATGGGCGCTCAATAAACGGCTCGCAAAATTGGCGCCTGGGACTGGGTTTTTCCCTGGTCACAGCCATTATGTGGGGCGGCCTGCCCATTGCCCTGAAGGTCATCCTGGGCGAGATGGACAGTATCACCGTCACCTGGTATCGCTTTTCAATCTCCGCGGTAATTGCCCTGTTCTGGTACGGTCGTCACAGTGTCGCCGCGATCCGGCGCCTGCTGACCCCGCCCTTATGGCCCCTCACCCTGCTGGCCGCAGGGGGGCTGTTAACGAATTATATTTTCTACCTGATCGGCCTGGACCACACCACTGCTGAAGCGGCGCAAATTTTGATTCAATTGGCTCCACTGATGTTGTTAATTGGCAGCGTATGGTTATTCAAAGAGCCTTTCTCCAGGCCGCGCTGGCTGGGCGTGATGGCGTTTACTGTCGGCCTTGTCTTGTTCTTCCATCACCGCCTGAGAACCCTTGCCAGTATCGATGAAAGTTACCTTCTGGGATTGCTCGCACTGCTTATAGGTGCCTTTGCCTGGGCAGTCTATGGATTGGCCCAGAAAAAGCTGCTCAGGCACGTGAAGTCTAATGACCTGCTATTACTTATCTATATCGCCGGCACGCTCTGCTTCTTACCCGCCTCATCTCCTGCGCAGATTCAGAATCTGGATGGCCCGGAGCTGATGATGCTGGCCTTCGTTGCACTCAACACCATTGTTGCCTATGGCTGTTTTGGCATGGCAATGACGCACTGGGACGCCAGCAGGGTGAGCGCAGTTATTACCATTACTCCACTGCTAACCCTGTTTTTCGTATTCCTTAGCAATATGCTCTATCCCGGATTTATCCAGACGGAGCCAATGGACTGGCTGAACTGGTTGGGAGCCGCACTGGTTGTGGGCGGCTCTACCCTGGCGGCCCTTGGGAACAGACTCAAATAGTCATTCCCGTTATTGCCCCCGGGGTAGATATGCAAGGATACCTGCTCGTCAGTGCGCGGAGATCACATTACTTGGGCGGCATGCGAATTCCGCCATCGAGCCTGATGACTTCCGCGTTCAGGTACGGGTTGGTAATACATTCCATCACCGCAAACGCCAGTTCCTCGCCACTGCCCAGTCGCTTGGGAAATAGTACCGATTGTCCCAGATGCGCCTTGAAGGCCTCGGCGTGTTCGCCCTCGCCATAAATGGGTGTGTCGATCAGCCCGGGGGCGATGGTATTTACCCTGACACCCACGGCGCTGAGATCACGGGCGATGGGCAGGGTCATGCCGACCACGCCGCCCTTGGACGCGGAATAGGACGCCTGGCCAATCTGGCCATCAAACGCGGCACAGGAGGCCATGTTGACGATCGCGCCCCGGCTGCCGTCTTCGTCCATGGGCTCGGTCTGCGCCATCGCCGCCGCGGCGCGGCTCAATACATTGAAAGTGCCGATCAGGTTGACCTTGATGACGAAGCTGAACTTATCCAGGTCCAGTGGTACGTTGCTGCGATCGATAGTGCGGCCCGGAGCCCCCAGACCAGCCGAGTTGACACAGGCTCGCAAGGGGCCAAGCTCGCAGGCAGCGGCAACGGCTGCATCCGCGTCTTCTGTTTTGGTGACATCGCACTTAACGAACACACCGCCGATTTCCTCGGCGATCTGCTTGCCGCGCTCGTCATTGAGATCGGCGATGACGACTTTTGAGCCGGCGGCCGCCAACTGGCGAGCGCAGGCCTCGCCTATACCGGAGGCTCCTCCGGTTACGATTGCAGAGCTTCCTTCGAGATTTACGCGCGGCATAATCAATGGTCCTTGCAGTTTGGTTTTAAGGAGTGTTGGCGCATGGTGTGACAGTGGTTCTGATGTGTCAAGGTCACGCAAACTAAACTTACCGCGGCGGGGACGCGCTGACATTTACTGAAACCCGTCGCTTCAATGGCGAAGGCTGCGAACCGCTTATGTGGCACTCAGAATTCCGGCCCCACCGTGATATAGACATTGAAAGAGTCTTCGCCGTCGTCCAGCGGGAACCCGACATCAATACGGGCAAGGCCTACCGGAGAGCGCCAGCGAATGCCAAACCCAGTGCCCAGCTTGGCATCGATGTCATCGAAATCGTTGAAGGTGTTGCCGCCATCCAGGAAAACTGCGGCGCTCCAGTCCGGGATGATCTCGTGTTCATATTCCATGCTGCCTATCAGCTGGTGCTTGCCGCCGGTGAGGCCATCTTTCGGGAACAGTTCCTCGAATCCGTAGCCGCGGATGCTGCGAGCACCACCGGCGCGGAACTCATAGTATTCCGGCATCTGGTTGAAGTTGACCCCCAGCACAGTGCGGTTTCTGGCGTCCGAGTAGCCTACTGCTGAGCGCAGCAGGAATCGGCCGTGGTCCCCGGTGGGCCAGATATTCCAGGTATTCATGCGCAGCTGCCAGAAACTGATATTGGAACCCAGGCTTTCGTTTGACCCCAGCAGTTCGAGATTAATGTAATCCCCCCGCCTGATATAAAGTGGATCATTTGCGCGGCGGGCGTTCAGGCGAATGCTGGCCACGACCGCCTCAAAATCCGGCGCCAGAGTGTCGTATGCCCGCGAGCCGATGAGGTCGATAATCGTTTGCTGGTCATCGCCGGGGAGGTTGCCAAACAGGACTTCAAATACATCGTAGGTTTCCCCGACCAGGCTGAGCCCCGCCTTGCTGCGCAGCTCGAAGCTCCCCAGTTGTCGCCTGGGCTGATGCCAGAATACGGAGCCCAGGTTGGTTTCGATGCGGGTTTCGCCGCCTTCATCCAGTTCCACGTCCTCGAAGGTGAGGTCCTTGCTCTCATGGCGTGCGGCCAGTTCCAGGGAATGCCCCGAGAGCGGGTCCAGGGGGATCATGTAACTGAAGTCCCCGGCCAGCCTGTCCCGGTCCTGCACCGCGGCCCCGCCCAGGGTGAAATGGTGGCCGTGTTTACCCACGTAGCGTCGGGTCCAGTCCGCCTGCACACCGAACTCAGTATCTGTGCCCCAGCCTATGCGCCCGCGATAACGGTTGGGCTTGAAGGGCACCAGCCGGATACTCAAGGGTACGGCGGGCGGTTGCGTAGCGCTGGGCTCACCGGGCGCGATGGCCACTTCCTGGAAATGGCCGCTCTTGCTTAATGCCCTGCGCTGTCTGGCTAATTGGGCCTGGCTGAAGGGCTCGCCCGGTTGCAGGACCAGGTACCGGGACAGGTACTCGGGGGCAAAAATATCCTGATCGAATGTGATCGGGCCAAAGACATAGCGCGGACCGGTTGCAATGGCCATCAGGATGTTGGCCGTATAACTCACCATATCCACTTCCACGCGGTGCCCGGTGTAGTCCGCGTCAAGGTATCCCAGGTCTCTTACCTCGTTCAGCAGCTTGCGTTTGGCGCTCTCATAGCCCGCGTGTCCAAGCGCACTTCCTGTGTGCGGCATGGACTGGTCGGGCAGATCCTCCAGTGTCGCGTCGACGGCGCCGGCACCCGTGAACAGCACCACCACCTCGCCAATGGGCACCGCCTGGCCGGGGTCAATGGTATACGTGGCCTCCCAGGCTTCTCCGGGTTTATCCGGTGGGCGCAGCTCTGTTTTTATGGTGGGACGGTAGTAGCCGAAAGGTTCCAGCGCACGGCGTATTTCCCTTTCGGCCGCGGCGTGCAACTCACGGATAAGGTCGGCGCTTAGTCCGTTGTCCAGCCGGCGTTGCTCCAGGCTGAGCGAGGCCTGTACATTCGATAAGGGATCACCCGACAGGCCGGTGACAACGAGGTTCAGCGGCTCGCGCGCGCCAGCGGGCCAGGGCAGGAACAGCAGCAGCACCAGCATGGCCACAGCGGGAGTCCAGCGGTGGGTAAGGCCTCTGGCTTTTACCTCAAGTGAAGTCCACGCGGCGTCAGCGTTCATGGGTGAAGATCAAATTGATGTTGTTGTCGGCCTCGCCGAAACTGCTGCCCACCCCGTAGCGGGGGGTAATACTGAACAGCGAATTGAACTCGCTGGTACTCTCCAGCAGGTTGTAGCCGTAACCTACATACAGTTGCGGGTGCAGGTAGGTGCCGATACTGAGCACACTCTCCTTGTCACCGGCGGAGCGTCCGGTGAGCAGGTAGGACTGGATTTCGCTGGCTTCCAGTTGCGGTCTGGAGAACAGTTCCATGGCCGGTTCAGTGACCGCTCCGGTCACCAGAATACCGGCAGCTGTTACCTCGGGGTCGTTGTCAATCCACAGTACAGCGCGGATATTCAGTTCCGGTTCGGTGACCGGAACGTTGGCGAAAATCAGCTGCCCTGTTTCAATATCCAGGTCCTGGCCGAAGGCGCGGAAGGTGCCGTCTTTTAATGCCATGGTGCCATTGGCGATTGGCAGCAGATCCAGCTGGTCGGGTGTGTTGGTGAAGGTCACAGTGCCATAGATACTGCTGACCAGGCCCAGTGCGTTCACATTTACAGCATCGCCGAGAATCAGTTGCACCTGGCTGTCGATACGAAATGGGGCGACGGGCTCCTCGTCTTCGCCGGGCTGGTCCAGGGTGCCGTTGATCACGACAATGTCCGGGGAGGGGGTGATGACCTGGCCCGGGGCAGCGGTTGCTCCGGGTTCATCGGCAACCGAGGCGGGACTCAAGCCCAGCTTGGGTGTGATAGCGGCCTCGGGTATGAGCAATTGCCCGCGCAGTTTAAGCACGTCGTCACGCCAGCCGACTTCCAGATCCGGAGACAACAGTGCACGGGCGTCCGCCGTGTTATAAACCTGCAAACGCTCTCCGGTGATCTCCAGGTCCAGGCTGTTCCCGGGCAGGTCCAGTTGCCCCGAGAGAGCGACGCTGCCCGGGCCTGAATCCAGGCCTCCGGTGATCTCCAGTCGCCCTGGATTCTCCCGGTTGCTTCGCGCCAGGAGTTCAATATTCCTCAGCTGCAAACCGGCCATGGGAATATCAGCGGCGCCCCCGGTCAGTTTCAGCTCGCCAATTACCTCCGGCTGCTCCAGGGTCCCGGCCGGTTGCAGGTCAGCCTCCAGACTCCCGGCGCTGGATGCCAGCTCCGGAAACCAGGCAGCTAGACCGCCCAGATCGGGCAGGGAGGCCCGGATGCGCCCCGCGAGCGGTTGCTGTGGGGACAGGGGCAGGGAGGTGAACCCGGGTAGTTGCATGTCTGCTGTCACTCGCCCCCGTTCAGGGGCAGAGAACCGCAGGGTGGCGTCGAGGCCGGTCGCGTCGATGGCCAGCGAGACATCGCCACCCCCGTGGTCCAGCCGTTTTACGCTGCTGTCCACTGCCACCCTGATCTGCCCCGGGGTCATATTGAGTGATGCATTGGCGAGCAGGGTGCCGTCAGTGGCCAGGCTGCCCTCTATATTGCCTGCCAGTTCCCCGGTGATATCGGGCGCCAGCAGTTGCACGGGTAGCGCCTGTAACAGGGCTTTGAATCTGCTGCCGGTGGACTGTGTCCAGTCCAGGTCGGCACAGAGGCGGGCCGGGCCGGACGCGCGGCGCAGGCAACTGTTTGCCAGGGCGATCTCGTCGACTGAGAGATATAGCGCGCTGGGCTGCTCCAGAGCCCAGTTGCCATAGTCGTCGCTCTGCGCATCCAATTGCGTCAGTTTCCCCAGCCATGATGCCAGCCCGGGCTCCATCCCCCCCTCCAGGTGGGTTTGCAGCTTGTCGCTGCCGGTGACCAATACCACAGCCAGCGTGTGTTGTGCTGTAGTGCCACTGGCCCGCAGCTGCAGGGAGTCCAGCAGCAACTGTTCGCCGTCTTTTACCGGGCCCGTGGCCAGCGCCAGCTGCAGCGTGTCGCCGGGTTCCAGGCCCGCCTCCAGTTTGACTTCCAGGGTCGGGATGCTCAGCGTATCCATCTGCAGAGCCTTGCCCTGGAGATTTGCCTGCAGGCGCGGTGCCTGCGCAGTGCCTGCCACTGTGCCAAGTGCCGTCAGTGTGCCTGCGGCACCGGGAATAAACGCACCGGGCTTTGGCGCGTCCAGTTGCCACTGTATGGCTACTGCGTCCGGTGCGGCGCTACCACTGGCATGCAGCTGGTTGCCGCTGCTTTGTAATTGTAGATTCTGTAACTGTAGGGTGTCCCCCTCGAGTTCTGCCCGGGCGCTCAGGCTCACGTCATATTCCAGCAGGGTTCCGGTGAACTTCTGCAATTCTACTGCTGCAAGCAGGCCCTTTTCCGGGTGCAACTGGCCCGAGGTGTGCAGGGCGACGGCGAGCTGCCCAGGCAAGTCCGGAACTATCTGTTCGGGGTCAAGGCCATTGCCTTCGACCTGCAGATTCCAGCGCACGACCGGGTTCCACTCCAGCGGTCCGCTGATGCGCAGTTCGCCTCCCAGCAGGCGGCCTTCAAGCTGCTGTAGTGCAATATTATCGGCGTCACCGCTGGCGTGCCCCTGCCATTTGCTGGCGGGTATGTCTTTGCCCTCCAGTGTCGCGATAAGCTCGAGATTATAGCGCGCAGCAGAGCCTGCCAGCCGCAGGCTGCCAACGCTGCTGCCGATATCGGGCTCATCCCCGGACAGGGGCCATTGCAGGCCGGACCACTGCAGCGTCGCATCAATCAACGGGTTGGTGGTACTGATCTGCGACAACTGCGCCAGCAGCACAAGCTCCACTGGCGTATCGGTAAGTTCCAGACTCAGCTGTTCCAGGGTGACTGCGTCACCCGTCTGTGCGCCGCGCAGCTGGCCCGTGGCGGCGAGTCGGGGCGGTAGCTGCGGGTCGATCTCGCCCAGTCCGTCGGCGCTTACCTGGTAATCCAGGTCAAAAGCGACCACCTCGCCCCAGTTGATGTTTCCTTTCAGCGCTATGTCACCCGTCAGCGTTATATCCCGCGCTACTGCCCTGGGGGTGGTATTACCGGGCAACCCAGGCTGCAGCGCCAAGTTGGCTTGCAACTGCAGTGGCATCTGCGTCTCCAGGGCGGTGTCCCCGGTGAGGCTCAGGCTGCCCTGGGGTGCTGCCACGTTGAGCCGCTGAAGCCGCAGCGTATTATTTTCCAGGCTCGCGGCCAGATCCAGGTGATCTATTACCTGGGGGGGCTGGTCGCCCTGTGTCAGTTGCAGGTCTCGTAGGGTCACGCCCCCCAACGCAATGTCGATGGGAAGCTGCAGTGCGGCAGGGTTAAACGGCTCGCCGGATGGCGGGGAATCTGCGCTGGCAAGTGCAATGCGAATACCCTCTGCCTCCAGGGCCTCCACCACCAGCAGGCCCTGCAGCAGCGCCCGAGGTTGCCAGTTGAGCGTCAGTGTGCGTATCTCCAGTGCCAGTCCCGGTTGTTTGAGGCGCAAGCCACGCATGACCAGTGGCCCACTTAGCGAGCCCTCCGATTCCTGCCAGGTGGCGATGTCACCGGTCCAGTTTTTTGCCTGCCCCAGGAGGAACGCCGTGCCTTTCTCGGAATATGCCAGACCCAGCAATACGCCCGCGGCCGCCCCCAGCATCAGCAGCAGGCTCAGCGCTAGCAGTAGGGTGAGTCTGGCAGCCCTGGATACAGTCATACTCATAGTGGGGGTCTATTATTCATACCACCGGGTGGTTGCCAGCAGGTTCAATAGCAGTTAGTTTGCGTGGTTCGCCTCCCATAGTAATGAAAGGTAGAAAGCGATGAAACAAGCATATGTTTTGGCCGCCCTGACGGTTGTACTCGGATCGGCCGCAAACGCCGTGGAATTTAACACGGATGCGCTTAAATCGATGCAGGAAGAAGGGCACAAGATTGTTGCTGAGTCCAAGGGTGCCAGGGCCTATAAGGCCTCGGGCGGCCACTGCCTGGACATTGCAGGTGCCGGGCTGGTGATCAATAAATGCAATGCCAAGGCCAAGACCCAGATGTGGAATTTCGATGACCAGGACCGCCTGGTCGCTCACGATGGCCGCTGCGTCACCGGTGCCAACTTGCAGAAGTGTGGCGAGAACAAGAGCGCGAAGTGGAAGCTGGACGGCCAGAAGCGCCTGGCCAACGCCGCCAAGCAGTGCCTCCAGATCCAGGGTAATCCGCCCAAGCCAGGCGCGAAAGTAGTCGCGGCCGCCTGTAATAAATCGCCCAACCAGGTGTGGAACTAACCGGTAGAGTAGCGATAAACATGTCGCGTCCCGGCATTGCCCTGGTAGTTGTGGCCTGTGTATTGCTGCTCAGTACGGGCAGGGCCTTTCCGGGGCTTGGCACTGTCGTGCCAGTGTCCGCCGAGTCGGGCACGAGCATAGCGGGAAACCTGTTTCCTGTCGGCTTGAAACTGCAGCAGGCGAATTTGCTGCTTACTGCGCCCACACTAATCTATATCGATGCCCAGCGTCTCGGTCTGCGGGTGCGATTTCAGGCCTACGATCACCGCCCCGCCCAGGGTATCGCGGAAAGCGAAACCGGGTGGATGCAGCTTTCGGGAAAGCTGGGCTTTGACCAGGAATCACGCGAAATTCTCTTGCATGAACCGAGCATGGATAATCTTGAATTTGACCGTGATAATACGGCCACTCGACGCTTTAATACCGAAATGATGGCAGCCTGGTCTGCGCAGGTGGCTGACCCGATTCGCTCGGAAATCCCCCCACACCCCTATATTCTTCCTTTTAAAGACAGCATCCGGGATCTCTCCTACGACGGGAACAACATCAACATCAGTATTGTTTATCAGTAACCGCTTATACCCGGCGGATGTCGAACCGCGGGTAGCCCCCAAGTTGGTAACCGATTTCCCAGCGCTCCCCCGCCACCAGGGGAGACAGGTCGGTACGGCGCTGGGGCAGAGTGATCTCGGCATCATAGTCCTCCAGCCAGTGCGCACCGTAGACCTGGATACGGGTAAACAACTCGGCGGTGAAACCAGCCGGGCTATGCAGCGCCGGGATTTCGAAGACTACCGGCGGCAGTTCCCATTGGCCGTGTTCTTCGTGGAAGACCGCGGCTTGTAACAGCGGCAACGCTGCCTCCGGCGTCAGCGTTAGCACGCTGCCAAGATCGTAGTGATCACTGTTGCTGTGCGGCGCGCCGTTACCGAAGTCAACGGTATCCAGGATCTGCTCTTGTTCTTCATCGATCTGTGCCAGGCTTAATCGCACTGCTATTTTGCCGGGTATGAAGATACCGCCCTCATGCAGCTGCGGAGCCAGTTGCGCAGTGACGGCGAATTGGGGCTCCTGCTCCAGGGACTTTTGCATGGTTTCGCTGACTACCAGGTGCAGTGAACAGGGATGGCGATAAGTACAGGCATCTGCGCATATCGTCCTGGCGTTGTAGTGCGCCAGGTCGAAGTGCTTCAGAATCGCGTCCACGCTGTCCAGTGAATGCTGGTGGATATCCAGCAGGCTGACATCGAGCTCAGCGGGATCAAAGCGTGTCAGCAGCGGTAGCAGCAGGGTTGCGTAAGGGCCACAACCGGCATACAGAATGTGCAGGGTCTCGTTGGGGAAACGTCGCTTCGCGTCCTCTATCGCAGCGTAAACCCCACGGATAAAAACCACCGAGCGTCGGTAGTCACGGGCGCAGTGTGCCGCGGCCTGTGGCGCTATGGCTACCCCGTCCGCCAGAAAAGAGTCTCCCGCCCAGGCATCGAACGCAGGATCGGGCCCTATGCCGCCCGCGGCGTCGCACAGTTGTACAAAGTGCTCCAGTGTTTTGCTCAGCTGCCGGGGTGAACTGCTTTGTGCAAGCAGGACTGCGCTTATGTCTTCTAGCTGGGTGCGGGGCTCTGGCAACTCAATTCTCGTGTGGCTGACCAGTCGATTTAACTCAATACGACCAGCCAGGTTACCCCAGGCAAGCAAATTGCCTGTGATGCGAACCGCGCAAAAATGCCTGCTTAGGAACGGGGCCAGTCATCGAGATGAACGTCAGGCCTCAGTATCGCCTTGGGTGAGCCCACAATCAATGGATCAGAGCCGGTAACGGCGTGGTGATTCTTTTCCGGATAATCCAGTTGATCCAGGAAGTGTTGCATGCAGTTAAGGCGGGCGCGTTTTTTGTCATCGGATTTCACGATGGTCCAGGGGCAGGCGGCAGTATCGGTATGAAAAAACATGGACTCCTTGGCCCGTGTATATTCATTCCAGAGACCCACGGCCGCTTTATCCACCGGGCTTAATTTCCACTGCTTCAGCGGATCGTGGTTTCTGGCCTCAAAGCGATCGCGCTGCTCTTTCTTGGTGACCGAAAAGTAGAATTTGAAAAGCTTGATGCCGGAATTTACCAGCATGCGTTCAAACTCGGGGCACTCGCGCATGAATTCCAGGTACTCAATCTGGTTGCAATAACCCATGACGCGCTCAACACCAGCGCGGTTGTACCAGGACCTGTCCAGGAACAGGATTTCACCCCGTGTGGGAAGGTGCACTATGTACCGCTGGAAGTACCACTGTCCCAGTTCATGTGGGGTGGGTTTCTCCAGTGCGATAACCTTGGCCGCCCTGGGGTTGAGGTGCTCCATAAAGCGCTTGATGGTGCCGCCCTTGCCCGCGGCATCGCGACCCTCAAAAATAACGACAATTTTCTGGCCTGTTAACTTTACCCAGTTCTGTACTTTCAGTAGCTCGATTTGTAATTTCTTTTTCTCGTTCTCATAGGCGCGTCGGGATATTCTGTCCGTGTAGGGGTACTTGCCCTCTTTGAACAGCTTGCCAATGGCGTTGGGATCCTTGCGCATTTGTTTCATGATATCGGAGGAAAATTCACCTCCCAGGTACTGTTCTTCTATTTCAGGTTCGTGCTGGGGCTCATTTGACGGTGAGCCCTTCTGCTGAATATCCGTTTCCTGACTGCTCAGCTCCGCAATAGGCTTGGGGTTTTGTTCTGCGTTTACCGCTTTAAGGTCTGAGCTCATTAATGATGCCTCCGATGGGTGTGGGGATTTTCAGATGATATATAGAACCCTCAATTCTCTCATTCTGTAGGGCGCAGGTTTTTGATGCAGATCAGTAAAGCTGTGAACGTCCGTGGCTAGTCGTCATTGGCAGGCAGCTTGAGATACCGATACACACCAGGCAGCGCAATAGCGAACAGAACATGTACGCTGAGCACCGGCGGCCTGGCGGCAAAAGAAAAGCCTGGGGTCAAAAAGCCTGGGGTCAGGCCTAGAATTGAGAAAAGCCTGGGTTCAGGCCTAGAATTGTAGCCTTTTTAGTTCAGGTTGCATCCTGAGCCCGGCTGATTTTTTCTCAAAAGGCTACAATTCTAGACCTGACCCCTACATCACTGCTTCTGGTGCAGCAGTAACCACTTGACGGTATCGGCCTGTGATAGCAAACCGATAACACGATTGCCCTCCACGATCGCCAGCGGTGTACTGTGGGTGCTCACTGCCAGCAGCGCTTTATTGGCATCGGCGTTTGGCGCCAGTGACAGAGCCCCCAGATCGGTACGCATCACTTGTCCTACCGTCATCGTGGCACGATCCTGTGTTGGCGTTCCCTGAACCTCCTGCAGGGTGACCAGGCCGATCAATTGTTCATTCTCCACTACCGGCCACAGTTGTTGTGGGCTTTGCAGCAGGTGGTTGTCGATAAAATCGGCTATTCGGGTTTGCGGCGTGAGAGTTTCAAAATGAGAGCGCATCAGGTCGCGCGCCACAATCCCCTTCAGCAGATCGCGCATGACCAGTTGCTTGTAACTTGCCGAGGCCGCGTTTGACAGGAACCAGCCAATCATCAGTAACCAGAGCCCGCCAAGCAGTGCCCCGGACAGGGCCTGCAGGATGCCAAAGATCATCAGGAACCAGCCGAAAAGACGCCCGGCTTCGGAGGCCATCCAGGTCGCGCGGCGCAGGTCACCGGTTATCCACCACATTACGGCGCGGAACACCCGTCCGCCATCCAGGGGAAACCCCGGCACCATGTTGAAGATAGCCAGTACCAGGTTGACTGGCCCCAGCCATAGCAAGAGTGTTGCCATGGGTGAGAGTCCAGCCAGGGCTGTTTCCCGGTCATCGGCCAGTAGCGCTGCAGAATCTGCACCTGCAAGCATGCTTCCCACCAGCATGAAAAACAGACCGAGAAACATACTGGTGGCGGGACCAGCCAATGCTATCAAGAATTCCGCTCGGGGCTCTCCGGGTTCTTCTTCCATCTCCGCCAGGCCGCCAAAGAGGAACAGGGTTATCCGCTGAACCCCGATACCGAACTTGCGTGAGACCAGTGCATGGGCCATCTCGTGGGCCAGGATGGAGCTGAAAAAAAGAACGCCGGCTATTACTGCGGTCAGCCAGGTGGTGCCAGCCTGCCAGTCCGGGTGCCATTGGGGGAATACGCTGGATCCGAGGATGTAAACGATCAAGGTGAAAATTATCAGCAGGCTTGAATCCAGGCGTATTTCTATCCCGAACAGCCTGCCCAGCCGCAGGCCCCGGCCGGGGATTGCTGCTTGATGACCTGGGGGTGTTCTTTCCTGGTGTGCGCTCATCCCGCTGCCTGCCATTGTTCAATCTGGCCAATACTATCGCTTATTGGCGCCGAGGAGGGCAATTTCGTTCGCGAAGGAATAGGCAATTAAGTTTCAGCGACCTTCTCTTCCTGTTTGAAAATCTCGGTTAGCTTCTCCCTTAGCCATTGATGAGATAGGGGGTCAAGATAGGGGGTCAGGCCTATAATTGATGGCTCGAGGCTTATGCCTCAAGGCTTCAATTATAGGCCTGACCCCTTGTTTGCTGCCGATAATCGAGCAATATTTTCCCGCTGCACTGCCAGCCAATCCTTACCCGAAGTATTGGCGGCGGGGTCCAGCACCACAAATTCCAGCCCCAGCGATGCCATCCTTTCGACAATGGGCGCGGCGGGCTCGCCCTCCCAGATGAACAGCGCAGTATCACTTAATTGCTGCCGCAACGCCTCCCACTGCTGTTCAGTTGGCATTGCACCGGGCTCCCAGTGCAGCGAATAGCCGGGCAACTGGTAGCGGCGCTGGAAGTACTGGTAGACAGGGTGCGAGTAAATAAGCTGCCGACCCGCCAGGCTCAGGGCCTGTTGCCGGTAGCCATCATCCAGGCCATCGATATCCGCTGACAACGCCGCTAAATTCGCGGCAATCGCATCGCTGCGCCGGGGCCAACGTTGCTGTAGAGCAGTGGCCACCGCCTCCGCCTGTCCCCGCGCCAGGGACATGTCCATCCAGGTGGTGAAGGCATAACCGCCGTGGGCGTGCTCGCCAACCGGCCCGTGACTGTGGGTGAGCGTATCGCTGAGTTCTATCCAGCTGTCCTGCACCGCCTCGCTGGTGGCTACCAGTTTGCCTGATGAAATGGCGATTTTATCCAGCCAGCTGGAGTATCCCGCCCCATTCAGCAGCACCAGCTCGGCGCCCTGCAGTTGCAACACGTCTGCCACTGTCGGCTGCCAGGTGGCCGGGTCGATATCTTCGGGCGCGAGCAGACGCACCTCGATGTCATCGCCTGTCAGGCGGCGGGCAAAATACAACAGGGGATTATTGACCGCGACGATATAGGCCGCAGTTTCCGCTATTCCCTGTTGCTGTTGCTGCGCCTGCTCCCTGCCGCAGCCTGTCAGCTGCATGAGCAAGGCCATACCAAGCAGTAGTGATGTGTTTATTGTCCGCATAAAATTCTCACGTCATCAGCAGTTGCTGCAACAGCGCCATGCCGTACTGCCGGGTGAGGGCAATCAATATCGCCGACAACACCGCGCTCAACAGCAATACAAAAATAACCTCGGTCGCCATAAGGGCCTGTATCTGCCAGCGACTGGCACCGATACGCGCCAGGGTGAAGCGCTCGCCCTTGCGCAGGCGCAGTGACAGGTAGAACACCAGCAGGGCCACGGTGGCAGTCGCCAGGGCGACAATGGCAATACCCACCACAATATAATCACGTACCGTGAACAGCGTATCCAGCAGTTCCCCTATCACCCGCTGGCTGCGCACGATCTGCACATTACTGCGCTCCTCCAGGTAATGGCCCAGTAACAGGGCCGCAGATTTTTTGTCTGCGGGTACTGGAATAATGGCGGAGATGGGATTGTCGGCATTGTCACCGTGAAAGTGAAAGCTGTCGAGATTGTCCGGGGTGATTTCGTTGAACTGGCGCACCGAGGCGTTGGCGATAATATTGTCGCCCTCCCGCTTCAGGATCTGCCCCAGGGCCTCCTTGCGATTGAGATCCTGGTGGCCGTGGCCCAGGCCCTGGATCACCCAGGCGGTCTTGATGTCCACGAATACCGCCTCGTCGTCCGGGCTGAAGCCGGGGGCCAGAATTCCCACCACGGGCATTTTCAGGGGATACACCCCCGCCAGGTCGAACACACTCTCCGGAGAAGAAATGACATGGTCCCCGACTGTTAACTGCATGTCACGGGCCACCTGGGCGCCGATCACTGCCTCCCCCAGCAGGGCCGCGTGACGACCGCTGGACAGGCGCAGACCGCGATAATCGAAATAGTCCGGGCTGGTGCCCACCAGCGGATAGTCCTGCACGCGGAAACGGTAGTACAGGGGAATTGCCCGGGCATAGCCGGTGGCTCGCACCGCGGCCACCTCCGCGTAAGGCAGAACCTCAGGTGTTTTTGTCTTGAAATACAGGCTCCCCAGGGACAGCTCCAGGGGGCTGCCGGGGGCGCCTATCACCAGCGGTGTGCGCTCGGCCCGCTGCGATAATTGCCGCGCGGTCTGGTCCACGATGCTCTGGATAGCGATGGGCAGCCAGCTGACCAGGGTGATCGCCAGGGTAAGCACCAGCAGTTTCACCCGGTGGTGACGAATGTAGTTAACGCTCAGGTATAGCAGATCTTTCACGCCGCAGCTACTTCCGCGGTCAGCAGGCTTGCCATATCCACCACCCGGTCAAAGGAGGGCAGCAGGGAGTGATCGTGGGTCACGGTAAGCAAAATCCGCTGGTGCCGCTTGCACAGCTGTATCAGTTGATCCAGTACCGCCTGCTTGTTGGCCGGGTCCAGGTTGCCGGTGGGCTCGTCCGCCAGCACCAGGTCCGGGTCCAGCAACAGGGCGCGGCAGGCGGCCACCCGCTGACGCTCCCCCTGGGACAATGCGGTAATGGGTCGCCGCCATTTGTCGGCCAGGCCCAGTTCGCCGGCAACGGTACTGGCCTGCCGCTCCAGCTCGGAGCTTATCGCCACTCCCGGGGCCAGTCTGGCCTGCAGCAGGATATTGTCCCGCACGTCCAGGTAATCCAGCAGTTCGAAGGACTGGAAGATCATACCCATACGGGACAGGCGGTGACCCCGGCGCGCCCGTCCGCCCAGGGCGGTGAGGTCATTATCGCCCAGGGCAATTCTGCCCCGGTCGGGTGTGAGAATGCCGGCGATCAGGTGCAGCAGGGTGGTCTTGCCCGAGCCGCTGGGCCCCACCAGGGCCACGCTCTCCCCGGGCCTGATCTCGAGTTGCGGGACCGACAGGGCAAAGCCCCGCTCACCATAGGCAAAATGCACCCCCTCCAGCACCAGGGCCACTAGAGGCGCTCCTCCTGCAGTACGTTCATTGCCTGCAGCTTCCACTGCTGCCCGTCCACCACCACGGTCAGTTCGGCCAGGTAGCGGTTGCTGCGCTGGTGAATATGCCCCCAGTGACCCACTGAGCCATGCACGGTCCAGCCCGCTTCTACCGTAAAGCTGTCGGGGGCATCACCGGGTTTGACCTCAACCGAATCCAGCGCCACGTCTTTCACCTTGGCCGCGGCGCCGCCCTGGTTGGTCAACACCAGGCTGCGCTTGGTTTCCAGGAAGATGTCGGTGAGCAGTTCACCGCTGACCGAGCGCTCCAGCTTGTCGTAGATATCACTCTCTTCCCGATAGTCGAAGGCGCGATAGATGTTGTGCAACAGATCGCCTACGATAGCCCTTGCCCGCTCCTGCTCCGGCTGATTGCTGCCGCCCAGTTGCGCCGCTGCCACGCTGGCGCCAATAAGCAGTGCAGACAGGCCGGCGGGCAGGGCCAGGGAGCGTCTGCCCCGCAGGTTGATCAGCAGCCACAGAATGGCAACCACAGCCAGTGCCGCCAGCAGTGGCATGAGCCTGTCCAGCATCAGCCGCCAGGTTGCCACAGGCGCCTCCACCACATGCAGGGTAGGCACCAGCGGATTCTTCAGGAAATTAGTCCACTCCAGCACTCGCCAGTCCGGCTCCAGGAAGCTGGGCAGGGGCCCGGCCTGGTCCACCGCGGACACCGGAATGAGTTGTATGCGCTCATCCCACAAATCCCAGTCCATCACCACTGTCTGTGGCAGGCCGTCCCGGGGATAGACGAATATGGTGCCGATAATGGCGGCGTCCAGGCTCAGTGGCTCGGGTGGGTCAATCACCCGTGAGCTGGTGAGGGTGCGCTCCAGGAAATTCACGCTGTCCAGAATGCCCTCCACCGCGACACCATCGATCGTCACCGGCTGATGCCGGGCCAGAAATTCCCCCACTTTCTGTTTGATGCCCGCCTGCATCTCCACCGGAATACTGTCCCGGCCCTCCAGGCCCAGGTCGACCCAGCGCTGCAGATCCTTGGGACGGACAATGATTTCCTTGCGCACCTCGAAGTTTTCCACGTAGATGAAGCCACTCATCGGCGCGGAGTACTGGCGCGCCAGGTTGCGCGTAGTGAAGCTCGAGTACCAGGGGTCGTCCCAGTCAAGTTTCAGTACGTAACCCGGTGCCAGGTAGCGGTAATCGTTGACCGCCACACCCCGGTGATACACCACAAAACCGATGTCCGGGCCCCTGGGCGCGGTGAACATCAACTCCGATGGCAGTGGCTGCTGTTCAAAAGGGTAGATCAGCGTCGCCCGGACCACATCGGGCGCCTCGTCCTGTATTGGCAGGGGTGTACCGTTGATCGGGTCGCGCAATACCCGGCGGGACGGCCCGATCTCAGCCAGGATTCCCGCCAGGGCTGCACCCTGGGCGAAGATGGCCAGATCCTCGCCGAAAAAGGTCTGCAGCCGCTCGGCCTGGGGCGTGTCGTCGTAGCCGAACTGCTGGTATACCGTGTCGGGCAGCAGGTTTCTGAACCCCTCTACCGATTCCGCGCCGATTTCCAGCTCCACCCGCACGCCCTTCTCGTCGATGTAGTATTGAATAATGGTGGACGCCTTGAGGGCCTGGCTTTGCATCAGGGCGTCTGCAACTGCAGGCTGGCCCCAGCAACAGATAACAGCCAACAATACGCCGGTCAAACCTGGTTTCATTGATACTCCAGAGCCGCATCAGGCAGCCGCTTGGTCGTGGGTGGGACGTTGTAGCTCATCATCCGGGTGCGGTCAGTCCTGCGGTGGGCTGAGCAACAGTCGCCAACGGCGCTTTAGAAGCCGATTGGCCTGCTCCTTGCTCTTGTACCGAAAAATGAGAGACTCGTTGGATGTATATGTCAGAAACAGCCGCGCTCGCATCTCCAGCTCGTCGCCGCTGAAACCCGCTTCCGAAAATATACTTATCAGGTAGTCAAGTCGCTTGCGAAGCACTTGCCGAACCTTGCGCGCCACTTTGGCATCCTTGCGAGCCCATAGGTGGAAGTGCAGGTCCAGCCCCGCCAGGTCATGTTCCCAGATCATCTCCATTACTGCCAGTAGGCGCTCCGCGGCGGGTAGCGTCTGCAAGCTATCGTTGGTAGTGACGACCTCTGTGTACTCATGCGACCAATAGTTCAGGAGCTGGTCGAGCAGGTCGGCACGGTCCTTGAAATGCCAATAAAACCCGGCCTTCGCCACGCCTATCTCACGCGCCAGGGACTCGATGCGCACGCCGGGCTCGCCCTCGCGGGTAAATACTTCAAGGGCCTGGGCAAGCCACTGATCCTTGCTGACCCGATCCTTTCTCCGGCTCTTCGTCATCAGATGATTTTGCAGCCTGGGCCCTTGCAATGCAACGCACTGATTGAAAACCGCCCCTATGTCTCTTGCACCTGCGATCAAGAAAGTAGACGCCACCGTCTATATGGCTATACAATACCGCCCGTATATATGACTAGACTAAATCGTCTATAAAACGGCGCTAGGTGGCCGCGAAGACGCAATTTCTGACTTCATTCGCGCGGGCGAATGGGGACCGGGCTTCAATGCGCAGAACGAGATGCTGGACGAGTATCGCGATAAATTGGGCCTGGTAGATCGGGACTGGCGCGAAGAGAGGGCCTGGTACAAGCCGAGTAAGTAGTTTGAGTAGTTTAAGCTTACGGTTTAGCTCAAAAAATTGGCGCAGTCCTAGGACATTCCACCAGGAAGCCAACACCTGGAAACTTGTGGTGTCTTGCCGCTCCCGAAAGGTGCTTTCTTATAGTTTATTAACACCAACAGGACATATTGTTTATAAAAAACAAGCTATGCTGATATTTATTCTGTGACCATTTTTTTAAAATTGCAAAGTGTCCTGCCGGGGCTTTAGCGCGATTGCATTCGATGGGTGGGCAAGGGTGTTTGCCTGAAGCCTGCAGCCAGAGTTCCGCGGCCCTGGGCAGCTAATTTGACGGCTCAGCTTTTGGATCTTGCAAAATAAAGACAGGATTGACTGTTTTATATATAGGAACCATACTTCACCTCCGCTCGAAATTGATCGAGAGAGACACACCATGACCGCACCTACCGCCACAGATAATCGCGCCCTGTCGGACATGACGCTGTTCGACACTGAAACGCTCAAATGCCCCTACCATTACGACAAGACCCTGCGCGATGAGATGCCGGTTTATCGGGATCCTGAGTCAGGCGTGTTTGTGGTATCGACCTACGATCTCGTGCGCAAGGCGCACAAGACGGACGAGGTGTTTTCCAGCGAGTTTACGCTGGCGCTGGGTTCCGCAGAAGAACTCGACAAAGACGTCCTGGCCGCGATGAACAAGACCTATAACCTGGGCAAGGGTACGCTGCTCACGGTGGACGACCCCGATCACGAAATGTACCGAAATACTGTTCGCGACTTCTTCCTGTCGAAGAATATCCAGCGTTACAAGCCCTGGGTCGATGATCTCGCAGAGAAAATGGTTGGCGAGCTGCCGTCGGGAGAGTCCTTTGACTTTATTGAACGGTTTTCCCGACCCCTACCTCTGTCTGTGATCATGCATGTACTGGGCATACCGCTCGAGATGATTGATCTGGCCTTCAAATGGACTGAGGCCAACGTCAACGTACTCTCGCAAGTCGCCGACAAAGAAGTACTTCTGAAGGCACATGCTGCCGTAAATGAGGAGTACGATTGGTTTGTAACCGCGCTGGAAGATCGTCGGGCCAACCCGAGGGACGACTTATTAAACCTTATCGCACATGCGCAGGTCCAAGGCCGCCCCTTGACTATCGAGGAGCAGTTGGGCCATTGCACCCAGTTCCTGGTCGCCGGCAACGAGACTACCACTGCAACCCTCGCTGAGGGTATTCGACAACTCTGCCTGAACCCCGAACAGGAAAAGGCGGTGCGTGAGGATCTCTCTCTCATTCCAAATCTGGTGGAAGAGACCCTGCGGCTGGCATCGCCCACGTCCAACATGTGGCGTATCACCAAAAAAGACTTCACGTTGGGAGGTGTCGATATTCCCGCAGGCAGTATGGTGTTACTCAAGTATTTTTCCTCCAACCACGACGAAGCCATGTTCGAGCAAGCGATGGAGTTCGACTTGACCCGGCAAAACGCCAAGCGCCATATCGCCTTCGGCTTCGGTACTCACGTTTGTATCGGCCAGCACCTGTCCCGATTGGAAATGATTGCTTCCTGGGAAAAACTGTTCACAGGCACCAGGAGCATGCGACTGGACTGCGACCCGGCTTCTTTGGAGTACATGCCCAATATCCTGTTGCGGGGCCTGAAAGAACTGCCGGTTATTTTCGAGAAATAGCCGCTGCGCGCAATGCCTGGTGAGAAACAATTTCCCGCCTGCGCCCTCGGTGCGTGCTTGCACCTACAAGTTGGCAAAGCCCCGCTCCCAGATATGATCTCAATCAATGGACAGTGCCATCGGCTGTAGATAAGCTCTAGGGATATCCTGAGCTAGGGCGCAGTGCCATGTTTTTCTTCCAACTGGCGATTCTCCTGTTGTGCATCGTCATCGGCGCGCGCCTCGGTGGCATCGCCCTGGGTACAGTGTCCGGTATTGGCCTGGCATTTTTCATGGTGGTGCTGGGAATGCCGCCGGGTAATCCGCCTGCGGTAGTGCTGGGCATGATACTGGCGGTGATTACCGCGCTGTCGATGATGGAGGCGGCCGGTGGCATGGACTTCCTGGTGCTCACGGCTGAGAAGTTATTGCGCAAAAACCCACGGCGTATCACGGTACTGGCGCCTCTTATAACCTATCTGCTGATCTTTGCCGCGGGCACCCAGCACGTGATCTATTCACTGTTACCGGTGATCGCCGAGGTGTCGACCAAGGCGGGGGTGCGTCCGGAGCGCGCCATGTCCATGAGCGTGATCGCGGCCCAGCACGGACTGATTGCCTCGCCGGTGTCGGCGGCAACCGTGGCCTTACTGGCGGCCCTGGTCACCCTGGGCGCCAGTCTTGGCCAGATCCTGATGGTCACCATTCCAGCCACCTTGTTCGGCGTCGCCATGGGAATTCTCTCGGTTGCCTGGAAAGGCCGGGAACTGGCGGATGACCCCGAGGCGCAGCAGCGCCTGGCAGAGGTCACCGCTGCGGATGCGCAGCAAACTACTATGGAAGAGGCGGCCCGCAAGCGCGGTATGGGTTCCTGCATGGTGTTCCTGTGTGGGGTTGCTGTGGTGGTGCTGTTTGGTCTTTTCCCCGCGCTGCGGCCCTCTTACACAGCGCTTGTTGATGGTGTCCCGGTGAGTACCAGCGTGGATATGGGGCGGGTGATCATGATCGTGATGCTGGCGGCCGCGGGCCTGATCACCTTCCTGTTCAAGGCCAGTCCCGCGGCGGCGGTGCAGGGCAAATTGATGCGTGGCGGGCTGGTGGCGATCATTTCTATTCTCGGTGTGTCTTGGCTGGGCTCCTCGTTCTTTAACGCCAATGAGGAGACGATAGTGGGCACCATCTCCGCTTTTATCGGCAATTATCCCTGGGTTTTTGCACTGGGTTTATTCGTATTGTCTATACTGTTGTTCAGTCAGGCAGCGACCATTGTGATTCTCGCCCCCGTCGGGGTGGCGTTGGGTATGCCACTGCATTTGCTGATCGGTGTATACCCTGCGGTTAATGGGAATTTTTTCCTGCCGACCTACGGCACGGTGTTGGCGGCGGTGTCATTTGACCAGACCGGGACCACTAAAATTGGTAAGTACCTGTTGAATCACAGCTTTATGATTCCCGGCCTGGTTACCACGGTGAGTGCTACCTGTGCAGGCTTGGTCTTGGCTGCGCTTTTACTATAGGCAAGATATTGGTTTTTTAGCTGAACCGATCAACTACAGGAGGATGCAATGAGCATCAGGCAAGCAACCTTACGGGTCTTCACGGCGGCAGCGGTACTGGCATTTGCCAATGGCGCCGCGTTCGCCAAAGGGCCGAACGTCGATACCACTGGCACCATGCGGATGGAGCACGATCTGCTGGGCGAAAAGCCGGTGCCCGCTACTGCTTATTACGGTATACAAACGGCCCGCGCTATCGAGAACTTCCAGATTTCGGGGCGTACTCTCAGTGACTACCCTGAATTGATCATCGGCTTTGCACACACCAAGATGGCCGCCGCCAAAGGCAATACCGATGTCGGTAAAATGGACAAGACAGTGCGCGATGCGATTCTCAAGGCGGGGGATGCCATCATCGCAGGGAAGTACCATGAGCAGTTCCCCATCGATCCCTACCAGGGCGGCGCCGGCACCTCCACCAATATGAACGCCAACGAAGTGATGGCCAATGTCGCCCTGGTGCTCACCGGGCACCAACTCGGTGATTACGACGTAATCGAGCCTCATGACGATCTCAACATGTCCCAGTCCACCAATGACGCCTATCCCACCGCCCTGAAGGTGGCGATATTCACCAATAACGACAAATTGGTTGCGGAGACGGAAAAGCTTATTGCCGCGCTGCGTGCCAAGGGCGACGAGTACATCGACATTCTGAAAATGGGCCGCACCGAAATGCAGGACGCGGTGCCCATGACCCTGGGTCAGGAATTCCACGCGTTTGCGGCGGCACTGGAAACTGAGATAGCTTTCCTGCGCGATGCGGAAAAGCCACTGTTTTCCATCAACATGGGGGCGACTGCGATTGGCTCCGGCCTGAATGCGCCCAAGGGCTATGCGCAGAAGACCACCAAGCACCTGGCAAAGCAGACCGGCAAGCCTATAGTGCTGGCTGACGACCTGTTTGCCGCCACCTGGGACCAGCATGCTTTTGTGGCGGAGTCTGCGGCACTGCGCAGTCTGTCGATCAAGCTGTCGAAAATTGCCAGTGACCTGATCCTGTTGTCCTCGGGCCCGCGGGCCGGGCTGGGTGAGATCAACCTACCGCCAATGCAGCCGGGCTCTTCCATCATGCCGGGCAAGGTGAATCCGGTTATCGCCGAGTTGATGAACCTGGTGTCCTTTCGGGTTATCGGTAACGACGTGTCGGTGACCCTGGCGGCGCGCAATGGACAACTGCAATTGAACGCCTATGAGCCGCTAGAGGCGATTGCTATTCTCGATTCCCAGCGCCTGCTCACCAATGCCATGCGCACCCTCAGGGAGAAGTGCATTGACGGCATCACGGTCAACGAAGATACCCTGGAGCACTATATACAGCGCACCGTGGGTATTGTGACGGCGCTGAACCCGGTGATCGGCTACGACAAGTCTACCGAGTTGGCGGCGGAAGCCTACCGCACCAATAAGGGTATCCTGGAAATTATTCGGGAGAAAAATATCCTTACCGAAGAACAGATCGAAGAAATTCTGGAACCGGCAGCATTGACCGGTCTGGACAAGAAAAAATACAAGTAAGCACTGTGTAGTGAGACAGGAGAAAGTGATGAAAAAATTTAACAAGCTAAGCGCAGGGTTTCTTTTGTTGGGCCTGCTGGCCGGCTGGTCATTGCAGGCCGCCGCCAAGCCCAATATCGTGATCCTGGCAACTGGCGGCACCATCGCCGGCTCTGCGGATAGCCAGACCCAGGCGGGCTATACTTCGGGCCAGGTAGGGGTGGATGTATTGATCAACGCAGTGCCGCAGATCAAGGAGCTGGCCAATATCAGTGGCGAGCAAGTGGCCAACGTGGGCAGCCAGGATATGTCGGATGCTATCTGGCTGAAGCTGGCGGACCGGGTGAATGCGCTGTTGGCAAAATCGGATGTCGATGGCATTGTTATTACTCACGGTACCGATACCATCGAGGAGACCAGCTATTTTCTCAACCTGGTGGTGAAAAGCGATAAGCCGGTGGTAATGACCGCGGCGATGCGCCCATCTACAGCGCTCTCTGCGGATGGCCCGCTGAATATCTACAATGCCGTGGCTGTAGCTGCCGATAAAAATGCCGCCGGGCGCGGTGTGCTGGTGGTGGTCAACGACGACATACACGGTGCGCGCTCCTTTACCAAGACCAGCACCACCGATGTACAAACTTTCCGTTCGATCGAGTACGGTTTGATTGGCGCCAGTCTTTACGGGGATAACCGCTGGTTCCGTGGGCCTTTCCGCCGACACACCAGCGGCAGTGACCTGTCCGTAAAGGGCGTAAAAGAATTGCCCCGAGTGGACGTGATTTATATCACCGCGGATGTATCGCCGGACCTCATTACCGCGGCCGTAAATAACGGCGCCAGGGGCATCGTTACCGCGGGTGTGGGCAACGGAAATATGACCGGCGCCGCGTTGGAGGCGGTGAAAGCCGCGGTGAAAAAAGGTGTTGTCGTAGTGCGCGCAAGCCGCGTGACCAGTGGCACCGTGGGGCGCAATGTCGAGGTTAATGATGACGAAGCCGGCACGGTCGCTTCCGCTGAGCATAACCCCGGCAGGTCCCGGGTGCTGTTGAAATTGGCCCTGTTGGAAACATCTGATCCGAAAAAAATTCAAGAGTATTTTTATAGTTACTAGTAGATTCCGGTGACTTCACACAACAGGACTAGAGGAGATGAGCGTGAGTATTGGTGATCTATTGCGTGAAAAGGTAGAAAAGCGTTTAGCGGCCTTGAATGAACAACTACAGGCGGCGGAGGCAGAGGCCAAGGCTAAAAAAGCCAGGGCCGAGGCTGACGCCGTGGACGCTGAACTGGAGCAGGAAATGTACGCCCGGGTTAATGAGCTCAAGGAAAAACTGGCCGAAGGCCAGGTATACCTGCAGGACCTGGCCGATGCGGGGGAGGACAAAGCCGAGCAACTCAAGGCCAGTATCAACAAGTTTTTCGACTAACTCAGACTGCCTTTAGAAAAGGGCCGTCCACACAGAGCCGGCGACCATCAGGCGCTGCACAGGCGCCGCAAATACCGACGCCACACTTGGTCAGGTAGTCGATGGCACTGAATATCTGCTGGTCGCTGCAGAATTCGCGCTGCACCGCAATGGCGGCGTGCACCATGGGCTCGGGGCCGCAGTTGTAAAATACCAGTTTATCGCGCTCCTGCGGCGACATTTCCTGCAACCGCTGGCGCAGTAGCTCGGTGACCACGCCGTGGTAGCCGGCGCTGCCGTCGTCGGTCGCCACATGGACCTCGGCGATCTGTCGGCATTCCTCCAGGTAATACAGGCGCTGCGCAGTGCGTGCCCCGGTGAAGACTTCCGCATTGCCAAAATCCCGGGCCAGTTGGTATACCGCTGCCAGTCCGGTGCCGCCCGCTACAGCCATAATCCTGGCGTCTTCCGGCGGGTCGGCCGGGATGCCGTGAGGCCCGCGTACATAGGCCTCGGTGCCCACCGGCAGGTCCATCAATGCATGGGTGAATATGCCCACATCTATCACCACCAGGGAGAAGGGGTCGTCGGTAAGTGCAGAGAAGGGTTTTTCCCCTACGCCGGGCAGCCACAGGAAAATAAACTCCCCGGGTTGGATGTTGATCTTGCGATCGAAGGTCAGGATGGTGATGTCATCGCAAACCCGCTGGTTTTCCACCAATGTAACCGGCTGGAAGTGCATATCGATGTCGTAGCGAATCTGTGTTTCCGCGCGATTACTGCCGGCTTCCATGTCGGCGGACAGGGTACGGAAATAGGTGGCGATCTCATCCGTGGTCAGTCCGGTAAGCGCCGAACCCACACCCACTACACTGGCCCCGGCATCGAAGAAAGCCTCTGTATCCTCGGCGCTGCTGATGCCGCCGCAGCCGATAATGGGGCACTCGGTGACTTGGGCGATCTCGCGCACGCATTTCAGGGCAATAGGTAATATGCCCTTGCCGGACATGCCCCCGGCGCCGTTACTCAGTACCGGATGCCCGTGCGCGGCGGTATATCCGGGCCCCAGAGTGTTGATAGCGCAAATGCCATCGGCGCCGCCGGCGATGGCGGCCTCGGCGATTTCCGCGATGTTAGGGGTATTGGGCGTCAGTTTTGGAATCACCGGGATATCCACCACTGCTTTAACCGCAGCGGTGATTTCACGTACCAGTTCCGGGTCCTGGCCCATGGCCATGCCATACCC
>JARFQU010000225.1 GCA_029287595.1 Halioglobus sp.
CACTATTCGCTGTTAGAAGGACACCCATGGCCCAGTACGTCTATACCATGAATCGGGTTGGCAAAATCGTGCCGCCCAAGAAGAAGATTCTCGAGGACATATCCCTGTCCTTTTTCCCCGGCGCCAAGATCGGCGTGCTGGGGCTGAACGGCTCCGGCAAATCCACCTTGCTGCGCATTATGGCTGGGGTGGACACCGACATTCTGGGTGAGGCCCGCCCCCAGCCCGGTATCAATATCGGCTACCTGCCCCAGGAACCGCAACTGAACCCCGACAAGGATGTGCGCGGCAACGTGGAGGAAGGCGTGCAGGAGGCCATAGACGCCCTGGCCGGCCTGGAAAAAGTCTACGCCGACTACGCCGAGCCCGACGCGGACTTCGACGCTCTGGCCAAGGAGCAGGCGCGCCTGGAAGATATCATCCAGGCCACGGACGCCCACAACCTGGACCATAAGCTGGAGGTCGCCGCGGATGCCCTGCGCCTGCCGCCCTGGGATGCGGATGTGCGCACCCTGTCCGGGGGCGAGTGTCGCCGGGTGGCCCTGTGCCGGCTGCTGCTGTCCAATCCGGACATGATCCTGCTGGACGAGCCCACCAACCACCTGGACGCCGAGAGTGTGGCCTGGCTGGAAAAATTCCTGCACGACTTCCCCGGCACGGTAGTGGCCATCACCCACGACCGCTACTTCCTGGACAACGCCGCCGGCTGGATCCTGGAGCTGGACCGGGGCCGCGGCATCCCCTACGAGGGCAACTACTCAGACTGGCTGGACGCCAAGGAGCAGCGCCTGGAGAGGGAACAGCGCCAGGAGGCCTCGCACCAGAAGTCGATCAAGGCTGAGCTGGAATGGGTGCGCTCCAACCCCAAGGGCCGCCAGGCCAAGAGCAAGGCGCGCCTGCAGCGCTTTGAGGAATTGCAGTCCCAGGACTTCCAGTCGCGCAATGAGACCAACGAGATCTATATTCCACCCGGCCCGCGCCTGGGAGACAACGTGCTCGAGGTGACCAACCTGAAAAAGACCTTTGGCGAGCGCCTGCTGTTTGACGACGTCAGCTTCACCGTACCCAAGGGCAGCATCGTCGGCATCATCGGCGCCAATGGTATGGGCAAGTCCACCCTGTTCAAAATTATGATGGGTGTGGAACAGGCCGACGCCGGCGAAGTAAAGGTGGGGGAAACGGTCAAGCTGGGCTATGTGGACCAGTCCCGGGATGACCTGGACGGCAGCAAGACGGTGTGGGAGGAGGTCTCGGGCGGCCAGGACATTATCCGCATCGGCACCTACGAGGTGAACTCCCGCTCCTACGTGGGACGCTTCAACTTCAAGGGTTCGGACCAGCAGAAATTCGTCAAGGATCTCTCCGGTGGTGAGCGCAACCGCCTGCACCTGGCCAAGTTGTTGCAGCAGGGCGCCAATGTGCTGCTGCTGGACGAGCCGACCAACGACCTGGACGTGGAAACCCTGCGCGCCCTGGAGGAAGCGCTGCTGGCCTTCCCCGGCTCGGCCCTGGTGATCTCTCACGACCGCTGGTTCCTGGACCGCATCGCCACCCATATCCTGGCCTATGAGGACGACGGCGGCGTGGTGTTCCACGAGGGTAATTTCTCTGACTATGAGGAGGACCGCAAAGCGCGCCTGGGTGCCGCCGCGGCCCAGCCACACCGGGTGAAGTACCGCAAGCTGAAGTAGGGCCGGGCAGCGGCGCGGGAATGTCGGTAAACGCCAGCTAATAGTTTGCGTTCCCTTCACGCGGCGTTATAGTTGCCCTATTCACCGTATAAAAAGAGTACCGTCATGAGCGAAATTCGCAACGAGCAACGCCGTTTTACCCGGGTGGCACTAGACCTGCCGGTGCAGATTCACCAGGGCGGCGACATGTGGCCACAGCGGCTGATAGACATCTCTCTGTCGGGGGTCGCAACGGACCAGCCGGACCTGTGGGACGCGCAGTACAACGAGCCGTTTACGCTGATTATCGAAATCGCGGAGGGCAATAACCTGGAGCTACACGCCTACCTGCAGCACGTGGAAAATGGCCGCCTGGGCTTCTCGGTTCAGCACGTGGATCAGGAGAATATCGAACCGCTGAGGGCGCTGCTTGAAGATCATATGGATATCGCCACTCTGGCGGAGGAAATGTCCCGGCTGGGTGATTAAGGTCTAAACCTGCTTTGTCAGTTTGTTATCACTGTAGTAGCCCCCCGGCTTGATTTTATCCAGCGGTCCCGGGCGGGAAAGTGTTTCCCAGTCGCTCCACGATAATCGCTTGGTGAGAAACACTTTCCCGGCCGCTCCCTCGGTCTGTTCTTGTCCTGTACCATATCGGAACTTCACGATTTAAGGGGCCGGGTAACCCAGATAATGCGCGATGGACCAAAAAAAAGGCTACGCAGCCTAATCCAGCGCGTCCAGCGCTTCCTGTAATTTAGACACCCCCAATACCTCCATACCCTTGATTTTGCCCTTGGGCGCATTGCCCTTGGGCACAATGGCGCGCTTGAAACCGTGCTTGGCGGCTTCGGACAAACGCTCCTGTCCCGAGGGCACGGGGCGGATCTCGCCGGACAGGCCTACCTCGCCGAAGATCACCATATCCCGGGGCAGCTGGCGGTCGCGATAGCTGGAAACGATAGCCAACAGCAGCGCCAGGTCGGCGCTGGTTTCGAGGACCTTGACGCCCCCCACCACGTTGGCGAATACGTCCTGGTCACCTACCTGCAGGCCCCCGTGGCGATGTAATACCGCCAGCAGCATGGCCAGGCGGTTCTGTTCCAGGCCCACAGCGACGCGGCGCGGATTGCCCAGCTGGCTGTCGTCCACCAGGGCCTGGATTTCCACCAGCAGCGGGCGGGTGCCTTCCCACACGACCATTACGGCGCTGCCGGAGGCGGGTTCATTGCTGCGGTCCAGAAAAATGGCGGAGGGATTTTTGACTTCTTTCATGCCCTGCTCGGTCATGGCGAAAACACCCAGTTCATTCACCGCGCCGAAACGATTTTTCTGGCCGCGCAGGGTGCGGAAGCGGGAGTCGTCGGTGCCCTCGAGCAGGATGGAGCAGTCGATCATGTGTTCCAGTACCTTGGGGCCGGCCAGGGAGCCGTCTTTGGTGACATGGCCCACCAGGAACAGCACAGTGCCAGTCTGTTTGGCGAAGCGTATGAGGTAGGCAGCGCACTCGCGCACCTGGGATACGCCACCGGGCGCGGAGGGAATCTCCTCGGTGTGCACCACCTGGATGGAATCAACCACCAACACCCGGGGTTTGAGCTCCTGGGCGGCGGCCACGATGGTCTCCACGTTGGTCTCGGACATCAGCCGCAGCTTGTCGGTGGGCAGTTGCAGGCGCTGGGCACGCATCGCCACCTGCTGCAGGGATTCCTCCCCGGTGATGTATAGGGCATCCATGCTGCGGGCCAGGTGGCACATGGTCTGCAACAGCAGCGTACTCTTGCCGGCACCCGGGTTGCCGCCAACCAGAACCGCCGACCCCGGCACCAGGCCGCCGCCTAGTACCCGGTCGAACTCTTCCGCGCCGCTGGAGAAGCGCGGCAGGTCGTCCAGGTCGATGTCCTGCAGCACCCGGGCACTGTCCAGGGCTCCGGCAAAGCCCGCCTTGTTGGCCGCGCCGCGCGCTCCGGCACCGGCCCGACCCGAGCCCTTGGCTGGACCGAGCTTGATTTCCGCCAGGGTGTTCCAGGCACCGCAGTCGCTGCACTGTCCCTGCCACTTGGCGTAATCCGAGCCGCAGTCATTACACACGAAGGCGGTTTTTTGTTTGGCCATTTCACACCCCGACAATCCACCGCCGCTGAGGCAGGCGAAGTTAAAAATCAACATCCAAAGCGACGACAGGCGCGCTTAAAAATGACGGCAAGCTTAAAGGCGGGTATCCTATCAGACCCATTCCAGATGCCACCAGAACAATGTCCGATTCCTCCCTGATTCCCGAGCACCAGCTGGTATTTTCCCCCGGCCTGGCGGCGACCATCGGGCTGGAGGAGACCATCCTGCTGCAACATCTGCAGGGGCTGTTCGCGCACCATGAACCGGAGATTCGCGACAACCATGCCTGGATCAACATCTCCCGGGACTACCTGCTGCGCAGCCTCCCCTTCTGGAACAGTGAAGACCTCAACCGCATCAGCCGCAGCCTGGTAGACAAGGGCGTACTGCTGATCGGCTCGCCACCCCTGTTGAGTTGTGAGCACTTGTTGTTTGCCATCAACGAGCCGGTGCATGCGGTGGCCCCACCCCCCGCGCGACCGGCAGTGCCCAGCCGGCGCAGCGCCGGCCTGCTACCGGTGCATTGGGCGCCCAGCGAGGACCTGCTGCAGCTGCTGGCCCTGAACCACAACATACCGCGACAGTTCGCCCTGGACCAACTGGAAGATTTCATCTTTTACTGGCGCGAGCGCGGCGAGACCAGCCACGCCTGGGAGAACAAATTCCGCCAGCACGCGATCAGCAACTGGCGGCGCCAGCAACAGGACCAGGCCGAGGCCTTCCGCCAGCCACAGCATACCGAGCTGACTAACCAGTGGCGCCCCAGCCTGGACGCCATGGAGATCATGCAGCGCAGCGGCATCGATACCGACTTCATCGAGCAGGCCATACCCGAGTTCATCCTCTACTGGCGCGAACGCGGCGTGGCGCCCAAGACC
>JARFQU010000006.1 GCA_029287595.1 Halioglobus sp.
CAGCAATGGCATCGTCATGTTCAACACCGGTGATGGCATAGAAGCGTTCCCGGAGGCAGAAGTCGTCGGTATTTTCCTCAGCGATGGTGTCGCCACGCGGCAGGCAGAAAGTGCCCCGCCAGCGGCGACTGCCAGCGCCCCGGCGCCCGCACCCAGGCCCACTACTGTCACTATTCCTTCAGGCACCCGCCTGGTCCTGCGCACCTCTGACAGCATTGATTCCAGGCGTCACCAGGCGGGCCATCGCTTTCGCGCGCAGCTGGAAAGCGCCATTGTCATCGACGGTATCACCGCCGTTCCTCGCGGGGCCTTTGTCCACGGACGCATCGCCCAGGCCAGCCAGGGTGGGCGCGCCGTAGGCTCCTCCGAAATGGCCATAGAATTCACCGACCTGATGATCAACGACCAGTTATTCGAAATCGCTACCGAGGGCATGCAGGCGCGCACCGGTAACGAGGCGGCCAACACCGTGGGTCGCACCGCCCGGGCCGCTGCCATCGGTGGCCTGATCAGCGGACGCTCAGGCGCCCGCACCGGCGCGGCGGTAGGCGCCGGCGCCTCGCTGCTCACCAGCGGCCAGAGCATCAACGTACCGGCTGGCACCATACTGGAAACCCGCCTGCGAGTGCCCGTCACCGTACCCCGATAATATGACTCGATCGCGGCGTAGCCTGCGCTGGATTGCAGCGCTGGCGGCAGCGACACTGCTCCCGGCTGGTGTGTGGTTCTACCAGGCCTATTTCAGCTCTACCAACGCCGCTATCCGCGATGCGGGGGCTTTCCTGTTTCGCCGCATGTCAGTCAGCCAACTGGCGGAGCAGGGAGAATACCGGTTTTTCTTCGCCACCAATCGGGAGCAGGATGAGTCTGGGGAAAAAGCTTCCCTGCTTGAACAATTCGGCGCCACCCGTCAAGAGCAGCTGACGTTTGGCTACTTCGATGCGACCATTCAGCCCAGCCTCGGTCTGGGGATGTTGCTGACCAGGACCGGGAGATACAACACGTGGTACTGACCGTGCCGGATATAGACCATGAACAGTTCAATCAGCAGTTCAAGGGCGAATTGCAAACCCTGGCAAAACACCTCACGGTCTACGTCTCGTCCAACGATCGCGCCCTGCTGGTGAGCCGGCTGGTCAACCTGGTCGATGTCACCCCGGTGAACCGCACCCGCAACTTTCACAATTTCAGCCTGGAAACACCGGAGTTTTTCAATGATCTCTACCTGAGACTGACCAACCCCGAGCTACCCAGAAGCCGACCCATTTACCACATAAAAACTCCCGATGGCGTCGTATGCTCAGTGCTCACCCGTGGACGATAATATGAAAATTAACTCGTTGTTCGACAAAACACTGCTGCGATACCTGCCACTGTTGGCATCCCTGTGGCTGCTCGCGGCCTGTGGCGGCGCCGAGCTGCCCCCCTCCCACTCAGTGCAGCTGACAGAGGAATTCTCGCTGCAACGCGGTGCAGAAATAGACCGCTTCCAGAAATACCTGCAACTGGAACAGCGGCTTTTCAAGCAACAGGACAAGCAAGTCTATGCCGCCACTGACCCCGCCAGGAGCAACTCGGTGGCACGCTACAGCAGCGGCAGTCTCGCCGATCCCCGAGGACGCCAACCAAACTGGAACCGCAGCTTCGAGTTGGACGCTGAGAATGCACGAGGCGGTATTTTCCCTGTCTCACGTGGCCCTGCCCTTTCCGCCGGACGACCCCCTATATGGCAGTTCCCCGCCGGAAAAAAGCGGGCAACTGTTTCTCGGGAGCCAGGCACTACAGGGTGAACGGGGCCTGCTGAAAATCTCCGGAGACTACCTGCTGCGACTGCGCCACAACCCGTTCTACGACTATCTACAATGGCGAACCCTCAATTGGATCAGCAGGGAGCTCAGCTCTCTACAAACGCCCGCTCAATAACATAGTGGGCGGCCTTGCCGTGGCGGGACTCGGTAAATCCGCGGCTCTCCAGCATGGCACAAATCTCTTTCAACATACTGGGGCTGCCGCAGATCATGAAGCGATCTGCCTCCGGATCGAGGGGCGACAGGCCGATGTCCGCGGGTAATTTACCGATCCGCAACAGGTCGGTCAGGCGGCCGTTATTGTCGAATTTCTCGCGGGTCACCGTGGGATAGTAGATCAGCTTGTTGCGCACGTCCTCACCCAGGTACTCGTGCCGGGGCAGGTGCTCGGTGATCAGCTCACGATAGGCCAGTTCCTCCACGTGGCGACAACCGTGTGTCAGCACGATGTTGTCGTAACGCTCGTAGACTTCCGGGTCGCGGATGATACTGAGGAAGGGTGCCAACCCGGTCCCGGTGGCGATCAGGTAAAGGTTTTTACCCGGCAGCAGGTGGCCCTGCACCAGGGTACCGGTGGCCTTGCTGTTGACCAGCAGTTCATCACCCACCTGGATATTCTGCAGTTTCGAGGTGAGCGGGCCGTCGGCAACCTTGATACTGAAAAACTCCAGTTCGTCTTCGTAATTGGCGCTGGCCATGCTGTAGGCGCGCATCAGGGCTTTGCCCTCGCGCTCCAGGCCGATCATGGTGAAGTGCCCGTTCTCGAAGCGAAATCCGCGGTCGCGGGTGGTCTTGAAGCTGAACAGGCGGTCGGTCCAGTGGTGGACATCTGTGACCTGCTCCCTGAGTATGGTTGCCATCTGGCTTCTCCTGCATTTCCGATTGATTGGGTACAGGGTAGCGATTGCCCTTATATTGTTAAAACGGTTATATTGGATATCTATTATCGTTTTTACCTATATAGGGACACCATGCGTTACAGCCTGCGCCAACTCGAAGTGTTCCTGGCCACCGCCCGGCATGAAAATGTCAGCCGCGCCGCCAGGGACCTGTCCATGTCGCAATCCGCAGCCAGCGGTTCACTGAAACAGCTCGAACAGCAGTTCGCTGTCAAATTGTTTGACCGGGTGGGAAAACGGCTGCGGCTCAGTGAACTGGGCACGCAGTTACGCCCCGCTGCGGAGAACCTCCTGGCCCAGGCCAGGGCTTTTGAGCAATCGCTGGCGGGCCAGGAAGTGTATGGACGGCTTGAGGTCGGGGCCACGCTCACTATTGGCAATTATCTCGCGGTAGGCATGATTGCCGAGTTCCGCCAGCGCTTCCCCGGCACGGATATAGCCCTTTCAGTGGCCAATATGGCTTCTGTTGCCGAACAGGTGGCAAGCTTCGAGCTGGATATGGGACTGATCGAGGGTGAGCTCAATCATCCTGACCTGCATACCCTGCACTGGCGCGGAGACCAACTGGTGGTATTCGCGGCGCCGGATCACCCCCTCGCCGGTTATGGCAGGCTGGATGACCGCGCTCTGTGCACCCTGCCCTGGATCGTGCGGGAAAAAGGATCGGGTACCCGCCAGACCTTCGAGCGCGCCATGCAGGGCATTCTGCCGGATCTGGTGATCGCCATGGAGCTACAGCATACCGAGGCGATCAAACGGGCGGTGGAAGCGGGACTAGGGGTCGGCTGCCTGTCGCGCATATGCCTGGAGGATGCTTTCCGGCGGGGCACCCTGGTGCCGCTGGAGGTGCCGGATCGGGATTTTCGGCGGGACCTGTACCTGGTCACGCACCAGGACAAGTACCACAGCGCTGCGCTGCGGCAGTGGATGGCGTTGTGTATGGAAAGTGGGGGAAAGTGATTCATTGGTGCGCATTGCGCACAATTATATTCCCAAATCAAAAGGACATAAAAAAGGGCGGCTAAAAAGCCGCCCTCCTTCACTACACCTGAACTCAGCCGAACTGGTTCATGGTGTTGTCTTTACCACCTGCCTTGAGGGCAGCATCACCGGCAAAGTATTCCTTGTGGTCGTCGCCCATGTCCGAACCAGCCATGTTCTGGTGCCTGACGCAGGCGATACCCTGGCGGATTTCCTTGCGCTGAACGCCTTTCACATAACCCAGCATGCCTTGCTCACCGAAGTACTCCTTGGCCAGGTTGTCAGTAGACAGGGCCGCGGTGTGGTAGGTGGGCAGGGTGATCAGGTGGTGGAAGATACCGGCTTCGCGCGCCGCGTCCGCCTGGAAGGTACGGATGCGGTTGTCGGCTTCTACAGCCAGATCGCTCTCGTCGTAATCGACGCTCATCAGCGCATCGCGATCATAAGCTGAAACGTCCTTACCCTCTTCACTCCAGGCGTCGAATACCTGCTGGCGGAAGTTCAGGGTCCAGTTGAATGACGGGCTGTTGTTGTACACCAGCTTGGCATTGGGAATCACCTCGCGGATACGGTTTACCATGCCGCCGATCTGGCCAACGTGGGGCTTCTCGGTCTCGATCCACAGCAGGTCCGCGCCGTTCTGTAGCGAGGTAATGCTGTCCAGCACACAGCGGTCTTCACCGGTGCCCTGGCGAAACTGGAACAGGTTGGAAGGCAGGCGCTTGGGACGCAGCAGCTTACCGTCGCGGTTCAGTACCACGTCGCCGTTGTTCATGTCGTCCAGGTGCACTTCTTCACAATCCAGGAAGCTGTTGTACTGGTCGCCAAGGTCGCCCGGCTCGTGGGTCACGGCGATCTGCTTGGTCAGGCCGGCACCCAGTGAGTCGGTACGGGCAACGATAACACCGTCGTCCACACCCAGTTCCAGGACGGCGTAACGCACGGCGCGGATCTTGGCCAGACAATCTTCATGGGGAACGGTTACCTTGCCGTCCTGGTGACCGCACGGCTTCTCGTCGGACACCTGGGTCTCGATCTGGATGGCGCAGGCGCCCGCCTCGTGCATCTGCTTGGCCAGCAGGTAGGTCGCTTCGGCGTTACCAAAACCGGCGTCGATATCGGCAATGATGGGCACCACGTGGGTCTGGAAGTTGTCGATCTG
>JARFQU010000031.1 GCA_029287595.1 Halioglobus sp.
GCCTGGCCCATCGCGGCAGTAAAGTGAGCTTCGGCGAATACGGCTTGAAGGCTACAGGTCGCGGCCGCGTTACAGCGCGCCAGATCGAGGCAGCTCGTCGTGCCATGACCCGTCACATAAAGCGTGGCGGCAAAATCTGGATTCGTGTGTTTCCTGACAAGCCCATAACCGGCAAGCCGGTGGAAGTTCGTCAGGGTAAAGGTAAGGGTAACGTTGAATATTGGGTAGCCCAGGTTCAGCCCGGCAGAGTTCTTTACGAAGTCCAGGGCGTATCTGAAGAGCTGGCGCGTGAGGCGTTTGCACTGGCCTCCGCCAAGATTCCCGTTGCTACAACATTTGTTAAACGGTCGGTGATGTGATGAAAGCTAGCGAATTGCGTGATAAGTCCTCAGAGGACCTGAATAAGCAGCTGCTCACCCTGCGTGAAGAGCAGTTTAAACTGCGCATGCAAAAATCCACTGGTCAGTTGGGGCAGACGCACCTGCTCAAGCTCAACCAGCGTGATATCGCACGCGTGAAGACTGTACTTAATGAGAAGGCAGGTAACTAAGAATGTCAGCTGCAGAAAAGCGTACACGTCTGGTGACCGGCAAGGTCGTCAGCAACAAGATGGACAAGACAATCACTGTGATGATTGAGCGTCGGGTGAAGCATCCGGTTTACGGTAAGTACATTACGCGTTCATCCAAGATCCATGCCCACGATGAGAACAACCAGTGTGGCATTGGCGATACCGTAACGGTTGCGGAGACGCGCCCGATTTCCAAGAGCAAGACCTGGAAATTGCTGGAAGTAGTAGAGGCCGCCGCTCCGGTTTAAATTCCGGTAGCAGGCAGCACAGTTTAGCTCGCGGTGATGAGCCGCAGTTTGGAGTAAGAGATGATTCAGACACAGTCGTATTTGGAAGTCGCAGACAACAGCGGTGCACGTCGGGTGATGTGTATCAAGGTGTTGGGTGGGTCCAAGCGTCGCTACGCGAGGGTCGGGGACCTCATCAAGGTTACCGTGAAAGAAGCTATCCCCCGTGGCAAGGTCAAGAAGGGCCAGGTAATGACAGCCGTCGTGGTGCGCACCAAGAAAGGCGTGCGTCGTCCCGATGGCTCCCTGATCAAGTTCGACGACAATGCAGCTGTGCTGCTGAATGCGCAGGATGCACCTATCGGTACGCGTATTTTTGGCCCGGTAACCCGTGAGCTGCGTGGTGAGAAGTTTATGAAGATTATTTCTCTGGCCCCTGAAGTTATCTAGATTCGGCCAGCGCAGGGAGAGTAAGGAAATGTTGAAGATTAAAAGCGATGACGAAGTGATTATCCTGGCCGGTAAGGACAAGGGTAAGCGCGGCAAGGTTCGCAGGGTATTGGACAACAATAAGCTGATTGTGTCCGGTATCAATATGGTAAAGAAGCACACCAAGCCCAACCCGCAAGCGGGCGTGGCTGGCGGTATTGTTGAGCAGGAAGCGCCTATACAGGTGTCCAATGTGGCGATTTTCAATCCCGGCACCAGCAAGGCTGATCGAGTGGGCTTCAAGATAGACGGAGATAGCAAAGTGCGTATCTTCAAATCCAGTGGAGAGGTTATCGGCTCTTAAGCGCTCTCTCGAAGACAGGGCTGAAAGAGTAAACAGGTAAAAGATATGGCAACGCTGAAAGAAAAGTACAAGAGCGAACTCGCTCCCCAACTGAAAGAAGAGCTGGGTCTGGACAATGTGATGGAAGTACCGCGCATCACCAAGATCACCCTCAACATGGGTGTTGGTGAAGCGCTGGGCGATAAAAAAGTGTTGGAAAACGCTGTTGCAGATATGGAGAAGATCTCTGGCCAGAAGGTCGTGGTCACCAAAGCCCGCAAGTCAATCGCCGGCTTCAAGGTGCGTGATGGCTGGCCCATTGGCTGCAAGGTAACTCTGCGCTCCGATCGTATGTATGAGTTCCTGGAGCGCCTGATCAGCATCGCTATCCCACGTATTCGTGACTTCCGCGGCATTAGCCCTAAGTCATTTGACGGCCGCGGCAACTTTGCCATGGGCGTTACCGAGCAGATTATATTCCCCGAAATCAATTACGATGAAGTGGATGCCCTGCGCGGTATGGATATCACAATTACCACCACTGCACGCACGGATGATGAGGGTCGCGCACTGTTGCGTGCTTTCAACTTCCCACTGAAAGCTTAAGAGGCTTTATACATGGCTAAAAAATCTATGATTGCGCGTGAGAACAAGCGTGCACGTACTGTAGCTAGGTTCGCTGAGAAGCGCGCCACCCTGAAGGCTGTCCTGAGTAACCAGGATGCGTCTGACGAGGAGAAGTGGGACGCCCAGGTCGCCCTGCAGAAGCTGCCACGTGATGCCAGCCCGGTGCGGCAGCAGCGTCGTTGCCAGATTACCGGTCGTCCTCATGGAGTTTATCGTAAATTTGGCCTGTGCCGTAACAAGCTGCGTGAAGCGGCAATGCGCGGTGATGTCCCCGGTCTGGTTAAGTCCAGCTGGTAAGCAACCAGTCGGTTGACGGAGAGAATTAGATTATGAGTATGCAAGATCCATTGTCAGATATGCTGACCCGTATTCGCAACGCACAAATGGCTGGCAAGACAGGCGTGGAAATGCCTGGTTCGAAGCTCAAGGCTGCGGTTGCCAAGGTGCTGAAGGAAGAGGGCTACATCGCCGACTTCAAGGCCTCCAGTGAAACTGGCAAGCCACGCCTGGCGATAGAGCTGAAGTACTATGAAGGCAAGCCGGTGATCGCAGAGATCGACCGCATCAGCCGGCCCGGACTGCGCCGTTACACCGGCAAGGATGGCCTGCCTTCCGTACGCAATGGCCTGGGTGTGGCGATTATCTCCACCTCCAAGGGTGTGATGACCGAGCGTGCAGCTCGCGCAGCCGGTGTCGGCGGCGAATTACTGTGCACTGTTTTCTAAACTGATTGATTTAAAGAGCATTCAAAATGTCTAGAGTCGCAAATAATCCGGTACAGCTGCCAAGCGGTGTGGAGGTCAAGCTGGACGGCAATGACCTTACCGTCAAGGGCAGTAAGGGTAGCCTGGCACTTTCCCTTTACGAGGGTGTGCAGGTCAGCCAGGATGACAACGTTCTGACCTTTACCTACGACAGTGACAAGTCCAAGCCGATGGCTGGAACGACGCGTGCGTTGGTAAATAACATGGTCCTGGGCGTCAGCGAAGGCTGGGAAAAAAAGCTGGTCCTCAACGGTGTTGGTTATCGTGCCAAGGCTGACGGCAAGAGCGTTAACCTGACCCTGGGCCTGTCGCACCCGGTAGATTACAAACTGCCCGAGGGTGTCACAGCTGAGACTCCAACCCAGACTGAAATCGTCGTGAAGGGTATAGACAAGCAGGCTGTAGGCCAGGCCGCTGCGGTGATCCGCAGCTTCCGCCCGCCGGAGCCATACAAGGGCAAAGGTGTTCGTTACGCTGACGAGTACGTCCGTCGTAAAGAAGCCAAGAAGAAGTAAACAGGTAATCGACATGAGTGCAAAGAATGATTCAAGGTTGCGTCGCGCACGTCGTGCTCGCTCCCGTATGCGTGATCTCGGTGTCAACCGTCTCAGCATACACCGCACACCCCGGCATATTTATGCCCAGGTGATCGCACCTGCCGGTGACAAGGTGCTTGCCAGTGCCTCAACGCTGGACAGTGATCTGCGCAGCAGCAAAACAGGCAATATTGATGCTGCCGCAGCAGTGGGCAAGCTGGTTGCCGAACGTGCGAAGGCTGCAGGTATAGAGCAGGTGGCGTTTGACCGCGGTGGATACAAGTATCACGGACGCGTAAAGGCACTGGCCGACGCGGCTCGTGAAAGTGGACTGGAATTCTAGGGTATAGATATGGCTTTTAACGATCAGAAAAAGCAGCAGCAGGATGGTGACCTCCAGGAGAAACTGGTCCAGGTCAACCGTGTAGCTAAAGTGGTCAAGGGTGGCCGTATCTTTGGTTTTACCGCCCTGACTGTTGTCGGAGACGGCAAAGGTAAGGTGGGCTTCGGTCGCGGTAAGGCGCGTGAAGTGCCTGTTGCGATCCAGAAGGCTATGGAAGCGGCTCGCCGTAATATGATCCAGGTAGACCTGAACGGCGGGACTATCCAGTACCCGGTCAAGGCCTCCCACGGAGCCTCGAAGATATATATGCAGCCCGCATCTGAAGGTACCGGTGTTATTGCCGGTGGCGCGATGCGTGCAGTGCTCGAAATTGCTGGTGTACACAACGTCCTGGCCAAGTGCTACGGCTCGACTAATCCGGTAAACGTGGTGCGTGCGACCTTTAACGGTCTGCGCGACATGGTTGCTCCGGAAGATGTCGCTGCCAAGCGTGGCAAGACTGTTGAAGAAATTCTGAATTAATTATTGGGTTGGCTAAGTCATGGCTAAAGCAACTATCAAGGTTACCCAGGTCAAGAGTGCCCACGGTCGCCTGAAAAATCACAGGGCGTCCATGTCCGGTTTGGGCTTGCGGCGTATTGGTCACACGGTAGAGGTGGAAGACACTCCCTCGGTCCGTGGCATGATCAACAAGGTACATTACCTGGTACGGGTTGAGGACTAAATCATGTCAGATGTTATGCGACTGAACACACTGAGCCCCGCACCGGGTGCCAGGAAGAACACCAAGCGCGTTGGACGCGGCATTGGCAGTGGTCATGGCAAAACTGCCGGCCGTGGTCACAAGGGCCAGAAGTCCCGCTCCGGTGGTTCCGTGCGGCCCGGTTTTGAGGGTGGCCAGATGCCACTGCAGAAGCGCCTGCCCAAGTACGGCTTCAGTTCGCGCATTGCGCGTACTACCGCACAGATTCGCGTCAGCGAGTTGAATGCGATAGCGGCTGAAGTGGTTGATCTGGAAGCACTGAAAGCGGCTGACCTGGTGAAGGATAATGTGACCCGCGCGCGGGTTTTCCTGTCCGGTGAACTGGACAAGGCTGTCACTGTCAAAGGTCTCGCGGTAACCAAAGGTGCCCGTGAAGCCATTGAAAAGGCTGGCGGGAAAGTAGAGGACTAAATGGCGACACCTCAGCTGCCCTCAGTAAACAAGGCAGGCCTGGGCGAGCTTTTTGCTCGCCTTCGTTTTGTTTTATTGGCAATTATTGTTTATCGGATCGGGACACATATCCCGGTTCCCGGGATTGATCCCAACCAACTGGCGGCGCTGTTCAACCAGAACCAGGGCACTATCCTGGGGTTGGCCAATATGTTCTCCGGTGGCGCTTTGGAGCGGATGAGTATCCTGGCGCTGGGAATCATGCCCTATATCTCTGCATCCATCATCATGCAGTTGATGTCGGCGGTGACCCCGCAACTGGAACAGTTGAAGAAAGAAGGCGAGTCTGGCCGCCGCAAGATCAGCCAGTACACGCGCTACCTGACGGTAGTGCTGGCCGTGATACAGGCCACGGGTATGACCGTGGGAATGGCCAACCAGGGAATGTCCTACGACACATCGATTGTGTTCTTTGTGATAGCCATTACCTCCCTGGTGACCGGTGCCGTCTTTATGATGTGGCTGGGCGAACAGATTACGGAAAAGGGCGTGGGCAACGGGATCTCCCTGTTGATCTTCGCCGGCATCGTGGCGGGCTTGCCCGCGGCGATAGGGCAGTCGCTGGAGCAGGCGCGGCAGGGTGAACTTAACATCCTGATATTACTGCTTATTCTGGCCCTGGCGATAGCGGTCATATATATGATCGTATTCATCGAACGCGGCCAGCGCCGCATAACGGTGAATTACGCCAAGCGTCAGCAGGGACGCAAGATGTACCAGGCGCAGAGCTCGCATCTGCCCCTGAAGGTGAACATGGCGGGTGTTATCCCGGCTATTTTTGCCAGCAGCATCCTGCTGTTTCCGGCGTCGATCGCCCAGTGGTTCGGCTCCAGCGGCTCTGCTGACTGGCTGCAGGACCTGGCCGTCGCCATTGGCCCCGGCCAGCCTTTGAACATATTGTTGTTCACGGTGTTTGTAGTGTTTTTCTGCTTCTTCTATACGGCGTTGATGTTTAACCCGGTGGAAGTAGCTGACAACCTGAAGCGTTCCGGTGCCTTTGTGCCCGGTATCCGCCCGGGGCAGCAGACTGCCAATTACATAGATGGCGTGCTCACCCGGCTGACGGTATTTGGCTCCGCCTATATTGCGCTGGTGTGCCTGATGCCGCAGTTCCTGGTAGTGATGTGGAACGTGCCCTTTTACCTGGGCGGTACCTCGCTGCTGATTGTTGTTGTAGTGGTAATGGACTTCATGGCGCAGGTACAGAGTCACCTGATGTCACACCAGTACGATTCGGTGATGAAGAAGGCCAATTTGAAGAATTATGGAGGTGCCGGGCGCGCTCGTTAGAACGGCCGGCGAATGGAGTAGTTGTTATGAAAGTACGTGCATCAGTGAAGAAAATTTGCAGGAACTGCAAGGTAGTTCGCCGCAATGGTGTGGTACGCGTGATCTGTAATACGGATCCGCGGCACAAACAGCGCCAGGGTTGAACCCGGCCCTGGCTGAAACCGCGGTTGATTTTTAGTAACGATATCGCTAGAATGCTGCGCCTTTTGCGCTCATCACAGGTAAATCTGAAGAAAATCAGTAGCTTGGATGGACCTGGCAGCATAGAGCGAAGACAAATGATTGGAGAAAGTTGAATGGCTCGTATCGCCGGCGTCAACATACCGGATAACAAGCATGCTGTTATCTCTTTGACATACATCTTTGGTGTAGGTCGCAGTCAGGCCAAGCGCCTGTGCGCCGCCACCGGTGTGGCGGAAAGCGCCAAAATTGGTGAGCTTTCCGAGCAGGAGATGGATGCACTGCGCGCGAAGGTGACAGACATGACAGTGGAAGGTGATCTGCGTCGTGAAGTCTCCATGAATATCAAGCGCCTGATGGACCTGGGTTGCAACCGCGGATTGCGTCATCGCCGCGGCCTGCCACTGCGTGGTCAGCGTACCAAGACCAATGCCCGTACCCGCAAGGGTCCGCGCAAGCCGATTCGCAAGTAGGTCAAAAACCTCAGCGAATCCTTTTTAGTGTAGCTGCACCACAGTGCAGTGTTGATATTAAAGTAGGAAACAAACTATGGCTAAGCCAGGTGCGAAAAGCACTCGTAAGAAAATTACCAAGACCGTTGTCGACGGTATCGCGCATGTTCACGCGTCGTTCAACAACACCATCGTTACCATTACCGACCGCCAGGGCAATACCCTGAGCTGGGCTACCTCGGGTGGCTCAGGTTTTCGCGGCTCGCGTAAGAGCACTCCCTTTGCTGCGCAGGTTGCAGCAGAACGTGCCGGCGAAGCAGCCAAGGAATACGGTCTGAAGAACCTCGACGTACAGGTTAAAGGACCCGGCCCAGGTCGTGAATCAGCAGTTCGCGCGCTGAATGCCTGTGGTTACACCATCAGCAACATCACTGACGTCACCCCGATTCCCCATAACGGTTGTCGTCCGCCCAAGAAACGTCGCGTATAACGCACACAGGAAGATTTGACATGGCTCGATATATTGGACCGAAGTGCAAGCTCTCCCGTCGTGAGGGAACTGACCTGTTCCTGAAAAGCGGAGTGCGCTCACTGGAAAGCAAGTGTAAGGCAGAAGCCGTACCCGGCCAGCATGGCGCCCGTCGTGGCCGCCTGTCTGACTACGGGGTACAGCTGCGTGAAAAGCAGAAAGTTCGCCGTATTTATGGCGTGCTGGAAAAGCAGTTCCGCAACTATTACAAAGAGGCTGCCCGCCTTAAGGGTGCAACCGGTGAGAACCTGCTGCAGTTGTTGGAAAGCCGTCTGGATAACGTGGTTTACCGCATGGGCTTTGGCTCTACCCGTTCAGAATCCCGCCAGTTGGTTGCTCACAAGGCGATCCTGGTAAATGGTGTGGTGGTAAACATTGCCTCATACCAGGTGCAAGCGGGGGATACTGTCTCCCTGCGCGAGAAGGCGAAGAAGCAACTGCGTGTGCAGTCTGCCCTGGCCCTCGCGGCCCAGCGCGGCGAACCCGAGTGGATCGAAGTGAACAGCGAGAAGCTGGAAGGAGTGTTCAAGTCGGTGCCTGATCGTCATGACCTGACCTCCGAGATCAATGAAAACCTGATCGTCGAACTTTACTCCAAGTAATCCACTGAAGGACCAACCTAAAATACAGGTGCCGAAATGCAGAGTGCAGTGAACGAATGTTTGACCCCGCGTTTGATCAATGTTGATGAAAAGAACAGCACGCGTGCCCAGGTAACCCTGGAGCCCCTGGAGCGTGGCTTTGGCCACACCCTGGGCAACGCCTTGCGCCGTATTCTGCTGTCCTCCATGCCCGGTTGTGCCATCACCGAGGTGGAGATTGATGGTGTATTGCACGAATACAGCGCTATCGAAGGTGTTCAGGAAGACGTAATTGAAATCCTGCTCAACCTCAAGGGCATCGCCCTGGTGATGAGCGGCAAGGAAGAGGCTGAGCTGACCCTGACCAAGAAAGGCCCGGGCGCAGTAACGGCTGGCGATATCCAGGTAGATCACGATATCGAAATCCGTAATCCCGAGCACGTAATCTGCCACCTCAATAGCGATTCTGAAATCAGCATGAGACTGACAGTGGCCCGCGGTCGCGGTTATTCTCCGGCTGATTCCCGTGAAAATCCGGAAGAAGAAACCCGCTCCATTGGCCGCCTGCAGCTGGACGCGACTTTTTCACCGGTACACCGCGTGTCCTATGTGGTCGAAGCCGCTCGCGTAGAGCAGCGCACCGACCTGGACAAGCTGGTACTGGATCTGGAAACCAACGGCACTATCGACCCGGAAGAGGCGATCCGCCGCGCCGCGACCATCCTGCAGCAGCAGCTGGCCGTGTTCGTAGACCTGGAGAGTGAATCAGAGTCCGAGTCCGTGGTGGAAGAAGATGAAGTCGACCCGATTCTGCTGCGCCCGGTAGATGATCTGGAGCTGACTGTTCGGTCTGCGAACTGTCTCAAAGCGGAAAATATTTACTACATCGGTGACCTGGTGCAGCGCACCGAGGTAGAGCTGCTTAAAACCCCGAACCTGGGTAAGAAGTCGCTGACCGAGATCAAGGATGTGCTGGCGTCCCGTGGCTTGTCCCTGGGTATGCGCCTGGACAACTGGCCGCCTGCCAGCCTGAAAAACGACGACCGGGTGCTGAGCATATAAGCTTGGCTCCCGAGTCACTGGTTGAAAGTGCTGAGATAGCACAGAACATAGGATAGGAAAAATGCGTCATCGTCACAGTGGACGTCAGTTAAATCGCAACAGCTCGCACCGCAAGGCCATGTTTCGCAACATGACCGTGTCCCTGGTGGAGCACGAGCTGATCAAGACAACCCTGCCCAAGGCCAAGGAGCTGCGCAGCTATGCTGAGCCGCTGATTACCCTGGCGAAGAAAGACAGTGTGGCCAACCGCCGCCTGGCTTTCGACCGCACCCGCAGCAAGTCCGCCGTGGGCAAGCTGTTCAGCGAACTGGGTCCGCGCTACCAGGAGCGCCCCGGTGGCTACATCCGCATCATGAAGTGCGGCTACCGCACTGGTGATAAGGCCCCCATGGCCTACGTCGAGCTGGTGGATCGCCCCCAGTTTGAAGCCGTGGAGGACGATGAGGATTAATTCCTTGTAGTCTTTGCAATACCTTTAAAGCCGGGCTGTGTCCCGGCTTTTTTGTGCTCGTGGCAGGGGGATTATCTCTCTGTTTAGTCTCTGCAGAGCTGGAGCCGAGCCGCGGTTCTGCTGGGTTGCCGCTCCATTTGTACCTTTAAGCCCGCCGTTTGGGCTGCTATCTAACTGCCACCGGGTTGTTAAAGAGCGAATTTCTTCTAATTCCACATAAATTTTGTTGACACATTATATAAATGGGAATAAATTCCCAAATAAGTGTCACGTTTCATGATTTAAAACACAACTGTGGTGGTCCTTATGAAGAAGCTCTTAACCCCCCTGGCCTGTTTTACGCTCCTGTTGCCCTTTGTCCTGCCTGCAAACGCACTTGCTGCCGATGATCCGGCGGTTAACCGGCTGCTTGCGTCCCAGTGTGCCCAGTGCCATGGCACCAATGGCTACTCCCGGAATGATTTCGAGAGCATCGCGGGGGAAGAGGCGAAGGATATGTATGAAGACCTCACCGATATGAAGGGTGAGGACCGGCCGGAGAACATCATGGATCACCAGGCCCTGGGTTATACCGATGACCAGATCCGCCGTATTGCCAGCTACTACGCCACCTTGCCGGAAGATCCAGAGTCCCGGGAGAGTGAATCCAGCTCTGGCAGTGGCACCTTGAGTGCAAGTTCGTCGATAGAAAGTGAAGAACAAGACGAGAAAGAGATGGAGCAACGCGAAGAGCGAGACGAAGACGACGAGGAAGACGAGGAAGACGAGGAAGACGACCACTAGGTGCAGCGCCTTAAGCTATTCCCCATCGCTGTTTGAGCGATGCCCTGGATGAACAGAGGATTTTAACTATGTCATTGAAAAGACGCACAATTTTGCAGATGATCCCCGCCGTCGCGGCCATGTCTATAGCGCCTGCGTTACGCTCACAAGCTAGTCACCATGTGGTGGTGGTCGGTGGCGGGTTTGCGGGAGCAACGGTCGCGAAATATATCAAAATGTGGAGCGCCGCGGATCCCCGGGTGAATATGCGGGTGACCCTGGTGGAGCCGCGCGTCGCGCATGTGTCTTGCATCATGAGCAACCTGGTGCTCAATGGGCAGCTCAAGATCAGGGACCTGTCCTTCGACTATGCAGCCCTGCAGGGTAAATACGGTGTTGAGGTGCTCCAGGACCGGGTGCAGCGCATCAGTAAAGATGGGCCTGAGATTAAGCTTAAAAACCGTGGCTGGCTGGCCTACGACAGCCTGGTGGTGGCCACCGGTATAGCGTTCGACCCCATCGAGGGGCTGGACGATCCCCGCAAGACCCCGCATGCGTGGATCGCCGGTGGTCAGACCAACCTGCTGCGCAACCAGATACGTGACATACCCGAGCGCGGTACCTTTGTCATGTCCATTCCAGATAAGCCCTACCGCTGCCCGCCCGGCCCCTATGAGCGCGCCTGTCTGGTGGCAGATATCCTGCAGCGCAGGGGGAGTGGCTACCGTGTGATTGTGCTCGATGCCAACAACGGCATACAGGCGGAGAAGGAGACCTTTACCCGGGCCTTTAGCGAACTGTATGGCGATATTATCGACTATCGTCCTCTGCAGCGCGTAGTCGGGGTGGACCAGAACAGTAACTATGTTCACACGAAAATATTGACCGCGGATGGGCAGGAGACCGGTGGTGAGGATGCGGTCTACGGTGATGTGCTTAATATTATCCCCCGTCACGGTGCACCGCGACTGTTGGTAAACAGTGGTCTTACCGATGGCGGGCGCTGGGCGCCGGTGGACCCCACCACCTACGGCTCCAGCCTGGATAGATTCCCGGGGGTCTATGTGATCGGGGACTCCCAGGCAACCGGACAGCCGAAATCCGGCCATATGGCCAATGCCCAGGCCAAGATCTGTGCCGATGCCATCCTGCGCAGGGCGGCGGGTGATTCACTGGACAGTGATGAGCGGCTGGATAACCTGACTACCAATTCAGCCTGCTTCAGCCCGATCAATGCCAGCGAGGCCTCATGGCTGACTGCGGTGTTCCGTTACAACCGGGATACCGGGAACATGGGGCTGGTACCGGGTTCGCTGGGCGAGGCCCACAACTGGAACTCGGAGAATTACCGCGACATGTTCAGCTGGTCCGAGAACTTATTCGCGGACACTTTTAAGTAGGATGGCTGGGTGATCCTGTCGCGCGATACAGGGAAAATTTTTTGACCTGTAAATAAAATGGGAATATATTCCCAGCGATGGACAAAACGATGAACCAGGCTCTGAGCGCGGCGGTATTGAAACTACTGAGACCGTTGGTGAGAGTGTTGTTGCGGCACGGCATGGCTTATGGAAGTTTTGCTGAATTGGCCCGCAAAGCCTATGTTGAGGAGGGTTTTGCCCACGTGGAAGCTACGGGCAGGCGATCGACTGTATCGGGGGTGTCAGCCCTTACCGGATTGACTCGCAAGGAAACCAAGCGCCTGCGGGAACTGGATGTGGTGGATGACGAATCTTCCTCCCAGCGTTACAACCGCGCTATCCGCGTGGTCAGCGGTTGGATCAGTGATCCCCGCTTCCATACCGGTGCAGGGGCGCCCGCGGTGTTGCCCCTGGAAGGGGGCAGCAACAGTTTCGGCGCGCTGGTCAAGGAGTACAGCGGGGATATCCCCCCGGCCGCGATGTTATCGGTACTGGAAGGTAGCGGTACAGTCGTCGCGGACGATGCTGGCGTTACCCTGCACGCCCGGGCCTACCTGCCCGCTGCCACGCCCACGGAAAAGCTCGACATCATGGGCACTGACGTTGCTGAATTGATCGATACCATTGGCCACAACCTCGGCGCGCCTGCCGACCAGCGGTATTTTCAGCGCAAGGTGTCAAATGTCCTGGTACACCCGGAGGCGGCACCCGCATTCCGGGAGTATGCAAACTTGAAATCCCAACACTTACTGGAAGATTACCACAGCTGGTTGTCGCAACACGAGATCGACCCGGAGCTCGAGCCAGAAGTGGATCCCCGCTACGTAGCGGTGGGAATCTATTATTCGGAATACCCCGGTCCGGGGAAGGATTGAGCATGTCTTTGGTGCATCTAAGTCGGATTCTGTTACTGCCTGTTGTCTTCTCTCTCAGCGCCTGTGGTGGCGGTGGTGGTGGTGGCGGTATCGCGGGCGTCTCGTCTCCCGGCGGCGGTGGTATCGGCGGTACCGGTTATACGTCATCGGGTACTGTGGATGGATTTGGCAGTGTTTTCGTCAACGGTGTGGAATTTGAAACGGATCAGGCGGAGATCCTGGTAGACGGGGAACGTGTCGGTGAGGATGCCCTGGGCTTGGGCATGGTGGTGGTGGTAACCGGTACGGTCAACGATGATGGTCTCACCGGTGATGCCAGTCAGATCGTGTTCGATGAAGATGTCGTGGGCCCGGTCGCGTCCCTGGAGCGCAATCAGGACAACGACAGCATGCTGTTGATCGTCCTCGGTGTGGAAATTATCGCCGAACGCACCGGTACCGTGTTTGACGATACCAGCTTTGACTCGCTCTCAGTGGGCGACCTGGTCGAGGTCTCAGGTTTTTCCAATGACGCCGGTCAATTGCGCGCCACGCGTATCGAGAAGCAGGGTGACTTCGTCGATGGACAAAGTGAGGTGGAACTGAAGGGTATTGTGACGCTGCTTACCAGCACTCAGTTTACGCTTGGGGACACGGTCGTGGACTATAGCAATGCTGACCTCAGCGATATCCCGGGCGGCAGCTTGCAGAACGGGCAGCGGGTTGAAGTGCAAGGCACCCTGGATGGAGCCATCGTCGTTGCCAGTCGGGTGGAACCGGAGAGCAGCGTCGCGGATGCGTTTGATGACAATGAGTCGGTCAGTGTGCAAGGTACGATTACCGATTTCGTCAGTCTTGCTAACTTCAGAATCAGCGGTGTGCAGATCGATGCCAGCACTGCCAGCCTGCAACCCGGCGGGTTGGTGCTGGCTAATGGTGTCATTGTCGAGGCCGAGGGCACCTGGGACGGCAGCGTACTGCGCGCAGACCTGGTGGAGGCGCGCCGCGGTCGCATAGAAATCGAGGCGGTGGTAGCCGCGGTGGATGCGGCGGCCAATACGGTTACCCTGCAACTGGCGGTCGGTACAGTGGCCTTACGGCTGGATAACAGCACGCTACTGGAGGACGACACCGATGCGGATGAAGCCCTCTCGATTGGTGCTATCCGCACTGGCGACTTCCTGGAGGCGGAAGCGATATTGTCAGGCGATGTCCTCACGGCAACTCGCGTGGATCGCGATGAGACAGATGATGACGTGGTGCAGGCCCCGGTGGAAAGCTTCGTCTCAGGCAGCAGTATCACGCTGCTGGGCCTGACCTATGGCACCCAGGGGGCCGAATTTGAAGACAGGAATGATAACTCCCTGACCTCGGAGCAGTTCTACAGCGCGCTGGAAGTTGGCATGCTGGTGAAGATCAAAGATGAAGAGTCACCGGACGGTATCGCCGACGAGGTGGAGTTCGAGTCTGAACTCGAACTGGATGGCGGTCCCGAGTTTGAGGATGAGCGGGACGAACCGGATGAGCCGAACGAGCCGAACGAGCCAAATGAGCCGAACGAGCCGAACGAGCCGAACGAGCCGAACGAGCCGAACGAGCCGAATGAGCCAAATGAGCCGAACGAGCCAAATGAGCCGAATGAGCCGAACGAGCCGAACGAGCCGAACGAGCCGAATGAGCCCTAAAGGGGTTTAAAAGGTTGGGTGCTTGCCGGGCCGATTCGCGGCTCTGCTGTCTTACCTCTGCGGGTAAGGCGCTGTTGCGGTCCACGGAAGGGTTGTATTTCGGTTCGCGCCGCGTCACTCAAAGCCAGTGAGCTTCTCAACCGCAGGTGATTAGAGTGGGATATTAAGCAATCGAGCTAGGCCGCCTTCTTCCTGGAAGGTTTCTTTTTCAGCATCGGTGCCAGAAACTTGCCGGTAAACGAGCCCTTGGCCTTGGCCACGTCTTCCGGGGTGCCGGTGGCGATGATTTGCCCGCCACCTGAGCCGCCCTCCGGGCCAAGATCCACCACCCAGTCAGCGGTTTTGATCACATCCAGGTTGTGCTCGATGATCACCACCGTGTTGCCGTGGTCGCGCAGCCGGTGCAGGACTTCCAGCAGTTGCTTGATATCCTCGAAATGCAGGCCCGTGGTAGGTTCATCGAGGATGTATAGCGTCTTGCCCGTATCGCGCTTGGACAGTTCCCGCGACAATTTGACCCGCTGCGCCTCGCCACCCGACAGGGGAGTGGCGGCCTGGCCCAGGCGGATGTAGGTCAGGCCCACGTCCATCAAAGTCTGCAGTTTACGGGCGATGGCCGGTACCGGAGCGAAGAACGTCAGGGCGTCTTCCACCGTCATATCCAGCACCTCGTGAATATTCTTGCCCTTGTAGCGGATTTCCAGGGTCTCGCGGTTGTAGCGCTTGCCCTTGCACACGTCGCAGGGCACGTAGATATCCGGGAGGAAGTGCATTTCCACCTTGGTGACACCGTCACCCTGGCAGGCCTCGCAGCGGCCGCCCTTGACGTTGAAGCTGAAACGACCCGGTTTGTAACCGCGTGAGCGAGCCTCCTGGGTCCCCGCGAACATCTCCCGCACCGGGGTGAAGATACCGGTATAGGTGGCGGGATTGGAGCGCGGGGTGCGGCCTATGGGGCTCTGGTCGATATCGATGCACTTATCGATCTGGTCCATGCCCGCGATCGACTCAAAGGGCGCCGGTGTCAGTGTAGTGGCGCCGTTCAACTCCGTGGCGGCGATGGGGTACAGGGTACTGTTAATCAACGTGGATTTGCCCGAACCGGACACGCCGGTGACGCAGGTCAGCAGGCCTACGGGAATTTCCAGGGTCGCATCGCACAGGTTGTTGCCACTTGCGCCCGCCAGCACCAGTTGTCGCTTCGGATTGTTGGCAGTGCGTTTGGCTGGTATCTCGATCTTTCTGCTGCCGTTCAGGTAGGCACCGGTGAGTGACGCTTTGTTGCTCACGATATCTTCCAGCGTCCCCTGGGCGACAATTTCGCCGCCGTGTACCCCGGCGCCAGGCCCGATGTCGATGATATGGTCGGCGTTGCGGATGGCGTCCTCGTCGTGCTCCACCACCAGCACGGTGTTACCCAGGTCGCGCAGGTGGATCAGGGTGTTGAGCAGACGCTCGTTGTCGCGCTGGTGCAGCCCGATAGAGGGTTCATCCAGGATGTACATCACACCCACCAGGCCGGCACCTATTTGGGAGGCCAGGCGGATGCGCTGCGCCTCTCCGCCGGACAGTGTTTCCGCGCTGCGGTTCAGGGTCAGGTAATTGAGGCCTACATCCACCAGGAAGCGGTAGCGAGCGCGCAATTCCTTGAGGATCTTATCGGCGATCTGACCTTTGCGGCCATCCAGCTGCAACTGCTCAAAGTACAGTTCTGCCTCACCCACCGCCATATTGGTGATGCTGGGCAGGGTGCGCTCGTCCACGAATACATGGCGCGCATCCTGACGCAGGCGGGTTCCCTCACAATCCGGGCAGTCCTGGGTGGCCAGGAACTTGGCCAGTTCCTCGCGCACCGACTGGGAATCGGTATCCCGGTAACGCCGTTCCATGTTGGGCAGGATGCCCTCGAATGGATGAGTGCGCTTGAAGACGTCGCCCCGGTCGTTGATGTAGGCGAAGGCGATTTCCTGCTTGCCGCTGCCCTGCAGGATGACCTTCTGGTGTTTCTTGCTCAGTTCCTCGAAGGGCGTGTCGATATCGAATCCATAGTGCTCCGCCAGGGAGGTGAGCATGTGGAAGTAATACACGTTGCGCCGGTCCCAGCCGCGGATGGCGCCCTCCGCCAGACTGGCCTCGGGATGCAGCACGATTCGTTCGGCATCAAAGTACTGCTTGACGCCCAGCCCGTCGCAACCGCTGCAGGCACCGGCGGGGTTGTTGAATGAAAACAGGCGCGGTTCCAGTTCATCTATGCTGTGGCCACATTCCGGGCAGGCGAAGCGGGCGGAAAAGCTGATGTCCTCGCCGTCATCGTCCATGTAGCTGACTGTCGCCAGGCCGTCTGTAAGGCCCAGAGCGGTTTCAAAGGATTCTGCCAGGCGCAGGCCCAGGTCGTCGCGGACCTTGAAACGATCCACTACCACCTCGATGCGGTGTTTCTTGTTTTTTTCCAGCTCGGGCAGGTCATCCAGTTCGGTTATGATGCCGTCGATGCGCGCGCGTACAAATCCCGATGCACGCAATTCCTCGAATACATGCAGGTGCTCTCCCTTGCGCTCGCGTACTACCGGGGCCAGCAGCATCAATTTGCTGCCCTCTGGCAGCGCCAGGACGGTGTCCACCATCTGGCTCACTGTCTGGGCTTGCAGGTTGGCGCCGTGGTCCGGGCAGCGGGGCTCTCCCACCCGGGCAAACAGCAGCCGCAGGTAGTCGTAAATTTCGGTGATGGTTCCCACCGTCGAGCGCGGGTTATGGGAGGTTGATTTCTGCTCGATGGAAATAGCCGGGGAAAGGCCCTCGATATGGTCCATATCGGGCTTTTCCATTATCGACAGGAACTGCCTGGCATAGGTGGACAGGGACTCCACATAGCGGCGTTGGCCCGCGGCGTACAGCGTGTCAAAGGCCAGGGAGGACTTCCCGGAACCGGACAGTCCGGTGATCACCACCAGTTTGTCACGGGGTATGTCCAGATCGATGTTTTTGAGATTGTGGGTGCGCGCGCCGCGCACTTGTATGGTGTCCATAGCTGACCTGATACCGCGTGAGAATCGAAACCCAACAGTATATGCCCAGGGCTATACAGCTGGCAAAGAGATAGCAGATATTACGTTGAGTTACGGCAAGTGGATGTCCTGCAGGACACTAAACTGGTAACATAGCGCGGCATTTCGAAAGACCATTCACGTGATTACTGAAAACCCGATGACAGCGCTGGAACGGCGCACTGTAAGTTCCCTCGCGCTGCTTTACAGCTTCCGCATGCTCGGCCTTTTCATGGTGCTGCCGCTGCTGGCGCTCTATGCGGCGGATATGCCTGGCGCCACGCCGGCACTGATTGGCCTGGCGCTGGGCATCTATGGGCTTACCCAGGCGCTGCTGCAGATTCCCTTCGGCTGGTTGTCGGACCAGGTGGGCCGCAAGCCCGTCATTGTGGGCGGACTGTTGTTATTTGCCCTGGGCAGCGTGATCGCCGGTATGGCCGATACTGTTCACGGGATCATCCTGGGGCGCACCCTGCAGGGCGCGGGCGCTATCGCCAGCACAGTCATGGCCCTGGTAGCCGACCTCACCCGGGAAGAGCAGCGCACCAAGGCTATGGCCGTGGTGGGTATGAGTATCGGGCTGTCTTTCGCCGTAGCGCTTGTTCTCGGGCCGGTGGTGGCCGCAGCCGGCGGCCTGTCCGCGGTATTCTGGTTTACGGCCGCCCTGGCGATTGTGGGTATTGTGATAGTCCTGTTGCTGGTGCCGTCACCGGTGGCGACCGGGTTGGAGCATGCCGACGTTGGCACCCGGGCTGGCCTGATTGGCCGCAGCCTCCGGGACGGGGCCCTGCTGCGGCTCAATTTTGGTGTGTTTGCCCTGCATTTCATCCTGATGGCCTGCTTCATGGTGGTGCCGGTATTCCTGGAGCAGAGCGCCGGTATAGATCGTAACCAGCACTGGCACATTTACCTCCCGGCGCTGATTCTGTCGATTGCGGGTATGGTGCCGCTGATGATTCTCGCCGAACGCGGCGGGCGACCACACCAGATGTTCCAGCTGGGTATCGCGCTGCTGCTGGTGGCGGTGGCCACCCTGGGCTCTACCGACAATTCGCTGGTTTTCTATGCCGCCCTGTGGCTGTTTTTCGTGGGATTCAATTACCTGGAGGCGACCCTGCCGTCATTGGTCAGCAAGACCGTCTTCGCCGGGGGTAAGGGCACTGCCATGGGGGTGTACTCGACCTGCCAGTTCCTGGGTGCGTTTGCCGGGGGTGCGGCGGGTGGCTGGATACTGCAGCATGCCGGCGTGGCGGCACTGATTGGGGGCTGCCTGGCGCTGGCCGGCCTGTGGCTGGTGCTGGTATTGCCCTCCCGTGCCATGCCGGTAGCGGCGCGGCAATGAACGAGCCGGGTTAACGGGGCTTATTAGATAGACTATGGCTGCCAATGCTGTCGCAATTGGACGGCGGGATTGCTATAGTCCAATGCTCAATTACTGAACCAAATAGAACATATAAAGAGGAATTCCTATGGCTTCACGGGGCGTCAATAAAGTCATCCTGGTAGGTAATCTGGGTAACGACCCGGAGACGCGTTTCTTTCCCGATGGCGGTGCCGTTACCAACGCCAGTATTGCCACCAGTGAAACCTGGAAAGACAAGCAGACCGGCCAGATGCAGGAAAAAACCGAGTGGCACCGGGTTGTTTTTCGCGACCGTGGTAATTTTCGCCTTGGGCAGATCGCCGGGGAATACCTGAAGAAAGGTTCCAAAGTGTATGTCGAGGGACGACTCCAGACACGCAAGTGGCAGGATAAAGCGGGTGTTGATCACTACACCACAGAGGTCCTCGCCAACGAGATGCAGATGCTCGACAGCCGCAACGCCGGCCAGGGCCAGGGTGGCGGTTATGGGGGCGACGATGCCCACAGCCAGGCGCCACAACAGCCCCAACGCGCTGCAGCGCCCGCCAAAGCGCCCGCTGCTGCTCCTGAGAGTGATTTTGGCAGCTTCGACGACGATATCCCCTTCTAACAATCCCCCGGCCCACTCCGGAAAATGGTGAAATACACGCGGTGAAAGTGCTAGTACTGGGAACGGATAGCCCACTGGGACAGGCGCTGGCCGAATATCTGCAGAAACTGGCGCGGCACGAGTGTGTGTTGATGTCGCGCTCCGCCTGCCGTTGGAAGAGCGAGCGTCAGGCCAAGAAAGTAGTAGCCCGCGCCAAGTGCGATATCGTGGTGGACGTGCGCATCGAGGCTGCAGGCGACGGCGGTGACCAGATACAGGAACTGGATCTCAAACGCTGTCACTGGGTGGCCAAGGCCTGCCAGCGCAGTAAAATTCCCTACCTCTATATTTCCAGCTCCCGCGTCTTTTCCGGCCAGTTGGAGCGGCCCTATACGGAAGAAGACCTCCCGGATAATGAGGAAACGATTGGCCAACTACTTGCCAACGCAGAGCAAGTGGTAAGCGATAGTTGTGAGCGGCACCTGATTTTGCGCCTGGGGCCGATCTTCTCCTACGAGGGTACCAACCTGATAACCCAGATGCTGGGCCCCATGCTGCAGGGTGGCAGTCTGGTGCTGGATAACAATTTACGCGGTTGCCCGGTTGCAGCTGCCGACGGGGCCAGGGTGGTGTCTGCGTTGCTGGACCAGTTGAGTACTGGCCTGGAGCCCTGGGGTATTTTGCATTACGGTAGTTCGGACACCGCGACCTACTATGAATTTGCCGAGGCGATGCTCGCCGCGGCTTCACAGTTTTCCGAATTCGGCTCATCTGCAGTGCAACTTGAGCGCGAACCAGACGGACTTGCGCCCCTTAATCGCACCCTGGACTGCAGCAAGATCCGCAGCACCTTCGCGATCAAGCAGGTGCCCTGGCGCAGTGCGATAGCCGACATCGTTAAACAATATTACTCCCGGCAGTAGTTTCGGGTGTAACGCCGGCCCGGTTGCCAGGCGCAGCAAGGAGTTTCTATTATGGCAAAAGCGACCGATAACACCCCGCAGTCACTGGCCGTGGCGGTGCTCACTGTTTCCGACACGCGTACCGAGGAGGATGATACATCCGGCCATTATCTGGTGGAGGCGCTGCAGGCCCAGGGACATCGCTGTGCCGCGAAGGCGATCGTCATAGATGATATCTATCGCATCAGGGCGGTCTTGTCCGCCTGGATAGCGGACCAGGATGTCGACGCGGTGCTGATCACCGGTGGTACCGGGTTCTCCGGTCGCGACTCCACTCCCGAGGCGGTGCGGCCGCTGTTCGATAAGGATATTGACGGTTTCGGTGAGGTCTTTCGAGCCCTGTCCTATCAGGAGATCGGTTCCTCTACCATACAGTCCCGCGCGATAGCCGGTTTTGCCAATGACACGGTGATCTTCTGTATGCCGGGCTCCACGGGCGCCTGTAAGACCGCCTGGAACGGCCTGATCCGCGAGCAGTTGGACAGTAGCCATCGCCCCTGTAACTTTGTCGGTGTGCTCAGTGTCAGGGAGCATAAGGATTGAGTGCACTGCTGCCCCTGGAGGAGGCTCTGGCCCGGGTGCTGGCGGGTGCGGAACCCGTTGCGGACGTGCAGGAACTGCCGTTGCTGGAAGCACTGGGCCGCGTGTTAACGCGGGATATAGTCTCTGGCATAGCGGTACCCGGCGGCGACAACAGTGCCATGGACGGTTACGCCCTGCGCGCCGCTGATGCTGCCCACCCCCTGCCGGTGAGCCAGCGCATACCAGCCGGTAGTGTCGGCGTACAGCTCCAGCCTGGCACTGCCGCCCGCATTTTTACCGGCGCGGAGATTCCCCCGGGCGCGGACGCGGTGGTAATGCAGGAAAACTGCGTGTTTGAAAATGGTGTGCTCAGCATAAGTGGAGAGGTGCGCTGCGGCCAGCATATTCGCCCCCGGGGCCAGGATATCGACGTCGGGGAGACGGTGCTGTCTGCTGGCAGGGTGCTGCGCCCCCAGGACCTGGGGTTGCTGGCGTCGGTCGGTTGTGCGCGGGTCGCGGTCTATCGACCATTGCGTGTGGCCGTGCTCTCCACCGGTGATGAATTGCGCGAGCCCGGCAGTGGTGAATTGCGCAGCGGCCAGCTCTACAATTCGAATCGCTATACCCTCGCCGGTTTGTTGCAATCGCTTAACCTGGAATTCATTGATGGGGGTATCGTAGCGGATGACCCCGACGCTACCGGCGGTGCACTGCTGGCTGCCGCCCAGCGCGCCGATGTGGTGATCACCTCCGGCGGTGTTTCGGTGGGCGAGGAAGATCACGTGAAAAACCAGGTTGAGCGCCTGGGCAGCCTGGATTTGTGGAAGCTGGCGATCAAACCCGGTAAACCACTGGCCTATGGCCGCATCGGAGACACCCCGTTTATCGGGCTGCCCGGCAATCCCTCCTCGGTATTTGTGACCTTCTGCCTGGTAGCCCGACCATTGCTGCTGAAAATGCAAGGTGTCAGCGAGCGCCAACCGCCGGGCATTCGGGCCAGGGCTGCCTTCAGTGTCGGTAAGCCCGGCGGGCGCCAGGATTATCTGCGGGTCACCCTGGAAAACACCGGTAGCGGTATTCAGGCGAGGAAGTTCAGCAACCAGAGTTCAGGGGTGCTGAGTTCAGTGAGCCATTCCAATGCGCTGGCGATAGTGCCGCCAGGCACTGTCGTTGCCGAGGGGGATGAGGTCGAAGTGTTGTTACTGGACCTGCTAACTCATTAATGCGGCCGTCTCAGCCGGTGTATTTCTGGAACACCAATGACGCGTTGGTACCGCCAAAGCCGAAGCTGTTGGACATCACCCGCTGTAAATCCACGTTGTCGTGACGTGTAAGTGCGACGGGCAGGCCCTCGGCTTCCGGATCCAGGTTCTCAATGTTGGCGGAGGCGGCAATAAACCCTTGTTGCTGCATCAGTAACGAGTAAATGGCCTCCTGTACCCCCGCCGCACCCAGGGAGTGTCCTGATAGGGATTTGGTGGAGCCTACCACCGGTATGTGGTCCAGGCCCTCATAGGCCTGACGCACTGCTTTAAGTTCCTGGATGTCGCCCGCCGGGGTACTGGTGCCGTGGGCATTGATGTAATCAACCGGGCCGGTCACCGTGGCCAGGGCCTGCTGCATGCAGCGCACCGCGCCTTCACCGGAGGGGGCGACCATATCGTAGCCGTCGGAGGTGGCGCCATAGCCTACCAGTTCGGCATAGATTTTGGCGCCGCGGGCCAGGGCGTGTTCCAGTTCTTCCACTACCAGCATGCCGCCACCGCCGGCGATGACGAAGCCGTCCCGGTCCGCGTCATAGGCGCGAGAGGCGCGCTCAGGGGTGTCGTTATACTTGGTGGACAGGGCGCCCATGGCATCAAACAGGCAGCTGAGGGTCCAGTGCAATTCCTCGCCGCCGCCGGCAAATACCACGTCCTGCTTGCCCAGCTGGATCTGCTCCATGGCATTGCCGATACAATGCGCGCTGGTAGAGCACGCGGAAGAGATAGAGTAGTTTACGCCCTTGATCTTGAATGGCGTAGCCAGGCAGGCGGACACGGTGCTGCCCATGGTCTGGGTCACGCGGTAGGGGCCTACACGGCGCAATCCGCGATCGCGCAGGATATCGGCGGCCTCCGTCTGGCTGGAGGAGGACGCGCCGCCGGAGCCGGCTATGATGCCAGTGCGTACATTGGAGATGTCCGCTTCTTTCAGGCCGGAATCCTCTATGGCCTGTTGCATGGAGATATAGGCAAAGGCGGCGGCGTCAGCCATGAAGCGCAGTTGTTTGCGATCAATGCGCTCGGCGATATCTATCTGCGGTGCGCCCGCCACGTGGGAGCGCATACCGACATCGATCTGTTCCTGCCGCAGGCCGATGCCAGAGCGGCCCTCGTAAAGCGACCGGGTCACTGTCTCTACGTCATTACCCAGGCAGGATACGATGCCCATGCCGGTGATCACTACTCGTTTGCTCATAGCGTTAGAAAGACTCCGTTGAAGAGAACAGGCCCACGCGCAGATCCTTCGCGGTGTAGATTTCGCGACCGTCAACCGAGACGCTGCCGTCGGCGATGCCCATGATCAACTTGCGTTCAATTACGCGTTTCATGTTGATGTTATAGACCACCTTGGAGGCGCTGGGTAGTATTTGCCCGGTAAACTTGACCTCGCCACAGCCCAACGCACGACCCCTTCCGGGGTTGCCGCGCCAGCCCAGGAAAAAACCTACCAGTTGCCACATTGCATCCAGGCCCAGGCAACCGGGCATGACCGGGTCCCCGGGAAAGTGGCACTGGAAAAACCATAGTTGCGGGTTGATATCCAACTCGGCGACGATTTCGCCTTTGCCGTTAATACCCCCCTCGGAACTGATGTGCGCGATGCGATCAACCATGAGCATGTTGTCGGTGGGAAGTTGGGCGTTCCCCGGGCCGAACAATTCACCATTGCCACAGGCGATCAGCTCTTCCTTGCTATAAGCGTTCTTTCCAGTCATAGAGATTCCAGTGTTGTGTCGCTAGCGGCAAAATGATTTCGGGTCTGAAGCCGGACGCTTGCCCAACACCATGCAGGACTTCAGAGAGGCTTCCCATTTTAAAGGCTGAGGCACACAAGTCCAGCGCTTTGCGCCAGGGCAAGCGCGCTCTATAGCAAAGAAAAACGGCATCCGTTACCATAGGCGATTGGTTACGCCCTGAAACCAGGGCTCCATCCAGGCTGGCTCTTTTCAACGGCCTTGCGACGATAATAAAGGATTCATATGTTAACACCCGTACTTTTATCCGGCGGCGTCGGCAGCAGACTATGGCCGGTTTCCAGAGAGGGGCATCCCAAGCAGTTCCAGCCTTTGGCGGGCGAGCTGTCCATGTTGCAGCAGACCTTGCAGCGCACCTCCGGTATCGAGGAGAGTGCTCCCCTGGTGGTGTGCAATGAGGAGCACCGTTTCATGGTTGCCGAGCAGCTGCGCCAGGTGGATATTGCCGCCAGCGCGCTGATACTTGAGCCCCAGGGGCGCAATACCGCACCCGCGGTGGCGCTGGCGGCGCTGCAGGCGGTGGCCACGGACCCCGAGGCCCTGTTGCTGGTGTTGCCGGCCGACCATCTTATTCGCGATCTGGACGCCTTTGTCGAGGCTGTTGGCAAGGCGGTGCCGCTGGCGATGCAGGGTCGCTTGATGACCTTTGGCGTGGTGCCCAGCGGTGCGGAAACCGGCTACGGTTATATTAAGTGCGGACCACAGCTGAGTGCCGACCTCTACGACCTGGAGCGCTTCGTGGAAAAGCCCGATGCGGCGACGGCGCGGGACTATGTCGATAGCGGCAATTACCTGTGGAACAGCGGCATGTTTCTGCTGCGAGCCGCCACCTACCTGGCGCAACTCGGCGAGCACGCGCCGGAGATACTGTCGTGCTGCGAGCAGGCAATGGCGGGTGCGACTGTTGATCTGGACTTTGTGCGGCCTGATGCGCAGATTTTTGACCAGTGCCCCAGCGACAGTATCGATTACGCGGTGATGGAAAAGACCGACGTGGGTGCTGTTGTTTCCCTGGACTGCGGTTGGAGTGACGTGGGTGCCTGGTCTTCTTTGTGGGATGTGGCAGAGCGCGACAGCCAGGGCAATGCCACCAAGGGCGATGTCATCCTGGACAATTGCCGCAACAGTTATTTTCGCAGCGAATCGCGTTTGGTGGCGGCCACGGGTGTCGAGGACCTGGTGGTGGTGGAGACTGCCGACGCGATACTGGTGTCCCATCGCGACAAGGTACAGGACGTCAAGCGCATTGTTAACCAGCTCAAGCAAGATGAGCGGCCAGAGGTGTCACTGCACCGGCGTGTGTATCGCCCTTGGGGCTCCTATGAATCCCTGGTGACCTCGGATCGTTTCCAGGTCAAGCGCATCGTGGTCAACCCGGGGCAGACCCTGTCCCTGCAGATGCATCACCACCGCGCCGAGCACTGGATCGTGGTGCACGGCACTGCCGAGGTAACCTGCGAGGACAAGGTATTCATGCTCGGAGAGGACGAGTCCACTTACATTCCCCTGGGCCATAAGCATCGCCTGGCCAATCCCGGGCGCATACCGCTGGAACTGATCGAAGTGCAGTCCGGCGCCTATCTGGGCGAGGACGATATCGTACGTTTTCAGGATGAATACGGGCGTAGTTCCTAGTTTCGCTAGGATGAGTACAGCATAAACACGGAGATTTGCTGCAATGATCAAGAAATGTTTGTTCCCGGTGGCCGGCTACGGCACGCGCTTTCTGCCCGCCACCAAGAGCATGCCCAAGGAGATGTTGCCGGTAGTCAACAAACCGCTGGTGCAGTATGGCGTAGAGGAAGCCATCGAGGCGGGCATGACTACCTGCGCCATGGTCACCGGTCGCGGTAAACGCGCCATAGCTGACCACTTCGACATCAGCTACGAACTGGAACACCAGATTTCCGGTAGTGGTAAGGAAGCCTATCTGTCCAGTATTCGCAACGTACTGGATAAAGGTATATTTACCATGGTGCGCCAGCGGGAAATGAAAGGCCTGGGTCACGCCATTCTTACCGGCAAGTCGCTGATCGGCAACGAGCCATTTGGCGTTTTGCTGTCCGATGACCTGTGCCTGAACGAGGGGCCGGGTGTGTTGGCGCAAATGGCTGATCTGTACAAGCAGTTCCGTTGTTCCATCGTCGCCATCCAGGAGGTGCCCGCGGACCAGACCCAAAAGTACGGTGTTATCTCCGGTGAAAGCCTCAAAGACGGTATTTACCGGGTCGATGAGATGGTGGAAAAACCGGCCCCGGAGGATGCGCCTTCCAACCTCGCGATCATCGGCCGCTATATTCTCACCCCGGATATTTTCGACATCATCCAGGAAACAGAGCCAGGGGCCAATGGCGAGATCCAGCTGACCGACGCCTTGCAGATACAGGCGCAGCGCGGTTGCGTTATGGCTTACAAGTTCAAGGGACGGCGCTTCGATTGCGGCAGCGTGCCGGGCTTCGTGGAGGCCACCAACTACGTCTACGAACACTACTACAGCGAGAGCTGAGCGAGGCTACTGTGGAAGAAATCACCTGTTTTAAGGCCTACGATGTTCGGGGCAGGGTCCCGGACCAGCTGAATGAAGATATTGCACGCCGCATCGGTCGTGCCTACGCGGAAATTATCAAGCCGCAGCAGGTTGTGGTCGGGCACGACATCCGCCTGAGCAGTGAATCAATCAAAGCGGCGCTTACCGCGGGTTTACTGGAACAGGGCGTAGATGTCTACGACATCGGTCTGTGCGGTACCGAGGGCATTTATTTTGCCACTTCCCATGCGGGCATGGACGGCGGTATCGCGGTTACCGCCAGCCACAACCCCAAGGACTACAACGGTATGAAATTCGTGCGCGAGGAATCGCGACCCATCTCTGCCGATACCGGCCTGCTCGATATCAAGCGCCTGGCGGAAAACAACGAATTTGTCGCGGCCGCTACGCCGGGGCAGCTACACAGCCTGGATACTGATGAGGCCTATGTCGAGCACCTGTTGTCCTACGTCGATGTGGCCGGCCTCAAGCCATTGAAGATTGTGGTAGATGCGGGTAACGGGGGCGCTGGCCGCGTGATCGACCTGCTGGAGCCCCACCTGCCTTTCGAGTTTATCAAGCTGCATCATGAGCCGGACGGCAACTTCCCCAACGGCGTGCCTAATCCGCTGCTACCGGAAAATCGCACGGCGGCGATCGCCGCGGTACGCGAGCACGGTGCCAACCTGGGCATAGGCTGGGACGGTGATTTCGACCGCTGCTTCTTTTATGACGAGAGCGGCGAGTTTATTGAAGGCTACTACCTGGTGGGCCTGCTGGCCCAGGCCTTCCTGAAACGCGAGCCCGGTACGCGTATCGTGCATGACCCGCGCCTGACCTGGAACACGGTAGATATCGTGAAGCAGCTGGGTGGCGAGCCGGTGCAGACCAAGTGTGGGCATGCGTTTATCAAGGAGCGCATGCGCAACGAAAACGCGGCCTATGGCGGCGAGATGAGCGCGCATCATTATTTTCGCGATTTCGCCTTCTGTGACAGCGGCATGATTCCATGGTTGCTGGTGACGGGCCTGATCTGTGAAAGTGGTCAGTCACTGTCCTCCATGGTAGCGGAACGTGTCGCTGCTTATCCCTGCAGCGGTGAGATCAATCGCTCTGTCGAGGATGCCGAGGCAGTGCTCTCCCGTGTCGGTTATCGCTACCGCGCTGATGCCGTATTGGAAGAAGATGTGGATGGGCTCAGTATGGATATGGGTCAATGGCGCTTCAACCTGCGTATGTCCAATACCGAGCCGGTGGTGCGACTGAACGTGGAAAGTCGCGGTGATCGGGCTCTGATGGAAGAAAAGACCCGGGACTTGCTCGCCCTCATCGAAGGCTGAGATCCCAGGCGCGTGACGCTATTCCCGTGCGTCCTGCCAGGCCTGCATCAGTCGTTCAGTGGCGGGGTCCATGGTACCGCCACTGCTTTGGCCTGACAGCCTGCCCAGCACCTCCACACCGATTTCCTTGCCCAGGTCCACACCCCATTGATCGAAGGGGTTGATGCCCCAAAGCTGCCCGCTGCAGAAAGTGCGGTGCTCATACAGCGCCAGTAACGCGCCCAGTGTGGCCGGCGTCAGCGCGTGCATGGTGATAACACTGTTGGGTCGGTTCCCTGGCATAACCAGGTGGGGCGCCAGTCGCGCTACTTCCTCCGCTGCCATGCCCCTGGCATGCAGTGCAGACTCTGCCGCCCTGGCTGAACGGCCTACCATCAGTGCGCGGCTCTGGGCCAGGCAGTTGGCCACCAGGCGCTGGTGCTGCTCCACCATTCCCGTATGGGTGGTCAGGGGCAGGATGAAATCCGCCGGACACAGCAAGGTGCCCTGATGCAGTAATTGGTGGAATGAATGTTGTCCCATGGTGCCGGCGGAACCCCACAGCACCGGGCCGGTGTTGTAGTCCACGGCACCGCCATCGCTGCGCACCCTTTTGCCATTGCTCTCCATGGTCAGCTGTTGCAGGAAGTCCGGGAGGCGCTGCAGACTGTTGTCATAGGGCAGTACCACGTGATTTTCAGCGCCGAAAAAATTACCGTACCAGACTTCCAGCAGGCTCATCAGCAGCGGCATATTGGCTTGTGCCGGAGCTTCACTGAAGTGTCGGTCCATGGCGCGCGCCCCGGCCAGGAACTGCTCGAACTGTTCCCATCCCATGGCGATGGCGCAACTCAGTCCCACCGCAGACCAGACGGAATAGCGCCCGCCCACCCAGTCCCATAGGGGCAGGCAGTTCTCCCCGGCAATGCCAAATTCCGCAGCGGCCTCCAGGTTGGTAGTGATGGCCAGGAAATGTTTCCCCAGGTCGGCTTCGCTGGCACCGGCCTGCAGCATCCAGTTGCGCGCCGCCAGGCTGTTGGTGAGCGTTTCTTCAGTGCGGAAAGACTTGGAACAGACGATAAACAGGGTGTTCGCCGGGTTCAACTCCAGCAGGGTATCCTGCAGATCGGCGGGGTCCACATTGGCCACGTAGTGGCAACTCACATTGCCATGGAAGGGTTTCAGGGCTTCGGTTACCAGTCGCGGCCCCAGGTCCGAGCCGCCGATGCCGATATTCACGACATCGGTGATTACCTCCCCGGAATAGCCCAATTGCAGTCCATCGTTCAGGCGATCTGCATAGACCTGCATGCGCGCACGCACGGCAGTCACCTGATCAAACTTATCCTCCAGGCCCGCACCCTGGTCGGCGCGCAGCAGGCTGTGCAGGGCGGGACGGCCCTCGGTATTGTTTACTGCTTCGCCTGCCAGTAGTGCAGCGATGCGCTCATCCATGCCGGCTTGCTGAGCCAGTGCCATCAGCGCGGTGCGCGCCTCGCGATGCAGCAGGTGCTTGGAGTAATCCAGGTGCAGGCCCGCCGCCTGCAGGGTGAAGTTTTCTGCCCTGGCCGGGTCGTCGGCAAACAGTTGCTCTATGGAGGCGCCGCGCAGCTCGTCCGCGAGGTGCTGCAGCTCGGGGTAAGCGGCAAGTTGTTTCAGTGGGGTTGGGGCAGCCATGAGTTCGCTCTTTTTCAGTGATCGCGGTTGATGGACAGCGCGGTGATTTGTTCCAGGGCTGAGCGCGCAGGGCTCTGCGGGAGCTGCTGTAGCCGCTGCAGGGCCAGGTCGTGGTAGTGCCGGGCCTGGGTGCGAGTGTAATCCAGGGCGCCACAGCGCTTTACCGCCGCGACCACAGCGACTATATCCTCAGCGGTTTTCTCGCTGATGGCGCGCTTTACCAGGGCCTGTTCCTGCTCGGTGCCCTCACGCAGCACGTGAATCAGCGGCAGTGTGGGTTTGCCCTCGGTGAGGTCGTCGCCCACGTTTTTGCCCATGGTGGCGGGGTCGCCCTCATAATCCAGCACATCGTCGATCATCTGAAAGGCGATGCCCAGGTTCAGGCCGAATTCCTGCATTGCCCGGCGGGTGTCCTGGTCCGCGCCGCCCAGGGTGGCGGCACCGTAACATCCGGCGGCAAACAGTACCGCGGTCTTGCGGGTGATAACGTCCAGGTATTGCTCCCGGGTAGTCGCCGCATCACCGGCGCGGGTCAGCTGTAGCACCTCCCCCTCGGCGATGGTGTTGGTGGTGTCGGCCATATGCCGCAGGATTTCCATGTCCTGCAGCTCTACCATCAGTTGGAAAGCGCGTGTATAGAGGAAATCGCCCACCAGCACCGAGGGCGCATTGCCAAATGTCTCATTCGCGGTGGGGCGCCCGCGGCGCAGGCTGGAAATATCCACCACATCATCGTGCAGCAGGGTGGCGGTGTGGATAAACTCCACCACCGCGGCAAACTTGATGTGTTGTGCGTTGCAGTCACCCAGCGCAGCGGCGCTGAGCAATACCAACAGGGGGCGCAGCCGTTTGCCGCCGGCATCCACGATATAATGGCCAACGTTTTCCACCATGGGCACGTTGGAATGGAGTTGGTCCACGATGAGTTGATTGACCTGTTCGAACTCGGTGGCCACGCTGGCACGTATCTGTTGCATAGAGAAAGCGGTTTGTAGAGTGCCCGCGCATGCTAGGGTGCCCCAGCGGGGCTGTCAAGGGACCTTGATCGCGCCCTCTTGCAGCCATAAGCCCTTGTTTTTATAAAAAAATAACCCTTGCCCGGGGCCCTGGTTTTGCGTAAAATCGCCGCCCTCTGACCCCTGCTGTGCTGCATCTGCGGTGGTGGGCAGTGTTTATTAACTGTTAGTGCCGGGCTCTGCCCCCTTGATTTATAAGGGTTTTTTCAGAATGCGAGCAGGCTAACTCAACGGAGTATTTATGTACGCAGTAATCGAAGCCGGTGGTAAACAGCACCGTGTCATTGAGGGCGAGACCCTCAAGCTGGAAAAAATTGAAGCCGCAACCGGCGACACTGTCGAATTCGACAGAGTGCTGATGGTTGGCGGTGGTGACGACGTAAAGATCGGGACCCCTGTGGTTGCCGGTAGCAAGGTAACCGCTGAAGTGGTTGCCCAGGGCCGTCACAAGAAGATCAAGATTGTGAAATTTAACCGCCGCAAGCACTATCGGAAGGAAACTGGTCATCGCCAGTGGTTCACCGAGGTCAAGATTACCGGTATTACGGCGTAAAGGAGGGCTGGGACAGTGGCACACTAGAAAGCTGGTGGTAGTACCCGTAACGGGCGCGATTCGGTTAGCAAGCGCCTCGGCGTGAAATGTTTCGGCGGCGAGGCCGTCAAGGCCGGCAACATCATCGTGCGGCAGCGGGGCACCCGTTTCCACGCCGGTGAGAACGTCGGTATCGGTAAGGATCATAC
>JARFQU010000064.1 GCA_029287595.1 Halioglobus sp.
TCCAGGGGGCGCGGTGGCTGCAGCGCCTGTTTGTCGGCATCCAGCAGCACCAGCAACCGGGGCCGCAGGCGCCGGTTGCGATAGGCTTCCATCACCACCGCCACTTCACCTGTCGACAGCTCCACCAGGGTACCCGCTGGATAAATGCCGACCGCCTGGATAAATTCCTCTAACAGCTCCGCCTGAAAATCAATATCTTTCCACTCATAAAGCATTTTGATCGCGGTGGAAGGCGGGATGGCACGGGCATAACTGCGTTGGCTGGTGATGGCGTCGTAGCAGTCGACTATTGATGCGATGCGGGCAAATATCGGGATATCGTCTCCCCGCAGGCCATCGGGATAACCGGAGCCGTCGTGCCGCTCGTGGTGGTGGGTAATCATATCGATCACATCGGTGTTGACCAGCGCACTGCCACTGATCATATCCACGCCCAGCTTCACGTGGTTACGCACCTGTTGCAATTCCTCGTCGGATAGCTCCCGGGTCGTGTCCAGCAATTCCTCGGGCACACCCAGTTTACCAATATCAAACAACAGGCCGCCGATCGCCAGGGAACGCAGGTCCGTCCTTGGCAGGCCCAACTGCCTGCCCAGTGCCACCGCCCAGATGGCAGCGCAGAGGGGGTGCTGGTAGGTGTAATCGTCCTCCTGCTTCAATCTCGCCAGCCAGATACAGGCGCCGGGATGTCGCGCGATGCTCTCGACCATCGGCTCAACGCATTTCTTCACCGTGACCATATCCAGGGACCCGGTCTTGGACATTTTTCCGAAAATCGCGTCGATGCCCTGTGACAACACCATCACCGCACGCAGGGCACGCGGATATTCCTCCTCCCAGGTAACGCTGTCCGGGTATGCCTTGAGGGTGCGATCGCTGAACAATTCCTGGTTCGACTGGCGCGGGCGGTTGCGCACCTTGCGCCGCACTATGGCAGCATCCAGGGAGCTCTGTGCGGTGTCCACGTAAACATATTTGCAGTATTCCCTCAGGCGATGGATTTCTTCCTGGCTCTGGAGCTTGAAACCCTGCAAGGAAAAAGGCGTTTCCAGCCAGGGTCGATCAAGGCTGGAGATATACATACCCGGCTCAAGATCTGCTGCAAAAATTTTTACCACTTCCGCCATCAGCTAGCTGCCATACGTGTTTCATTTGATCTTTCAAGCTTAGCCTTTTTCCGTATATAAATCCTGCCGACTATTGTGAACCAGTTCTCAAGATTACGGCACACCGGTAGCAACACATGCCCGGGGCGCTGCCTCGGGGATACACTAAGCACTTGCGAGCCATGACGATACGGTGCAAAGTCTCCCTCTCGACAATGGCATCAGGAGCACCGCTGTGCAGCAACTCACCGAGATGGACTACAGTTTTGTGCAGATGGAGTCCAACCGCACGCCGATGCACATCAGCCCCGTCATGTTTTATGACCAATCGAAGCTGAAGCGCGGCAAAGTCCGGTTCAAGGAGATCCTCACGGTTTTCGAGCGCAATCTGCATAAATCCGCAGTGTTTCGCCGCAAGCTGGCCGGCGGCGCGGCCGGCCTGGATACGCCGTACTGGATAGAAGACGATCATTTCGACCTGGAATTCCATGTGCGCCACATCGCGCTGCCCAAGCCAGGTGACTGGCGGCAGCTGTGCATTTTACTGGCGCGCCTGCAGGCCCGCGGCCTGGATATGCGCAGACCCTTGTGGGAGGCCTACGTCATCGAGGGCCTTAATGATGTGGAAGGCCTGCCCCCCAACAGTTTTGCCATCATGCTCAAGGTACACCACGCGGCTATCGACGGCGTGTCGGGGGCGGAAATCATCACCGCAATCCACAGTCTCACTGACGAGGCAGAACCCCCACTGGTGGCGGACGACTGGCAGCCCGAAGGTGCGCCCTCCCCGCTGAAGGTGTGGTCACGCGCCTATATCAACAACATCAAGCGCCCGGTACGACTGCTGGAGACCGTGACTGAACTGGTTCCCAATGCCATTCGTGCCAGGAATACCGCCGCGGAGCGCCAGCAGGAGGAGAAGCCACCCCTGGCCAGGACACGTTTCAATGCCAGAGTTTCCGGCTACAGGGTCACCGATGCCATCGTGCTGGACCTGGACCGGGTCAAGCAGATCAAAAATGCCGTGGATGGAGCAACCGTAAACGACGTGGTCGTGTCGGTCGTTGGCGGGGGCCTGCGCAAATACCTCGAAGCCAAGGGTGAACTGCCCGAGGGTAGCCTGGTCTGTGGCGCGCCCATCAATGTGCGCTCGGAACGCAACAGCGATTCCGTGGGCAACCAGGTGGGTGTTATGACCATCAATATGGCCAGCGACATTGAGGACCCGCTGGCGCGCCTGGCCGCCGTAGCGCAGCATGCGCAGGAATCCAAGGCCTATTCATCTGCCCTGGGCGCCAGCGCGATGATGGATATTACCCGGGGGCTCTGGCCCGGAGTGACTGGAGCCGCCCTGCGGGTCGCCACGATGGCGGCAGTCAATGCAGACATCGCCCTGCCCATGAACACCATTGTCTCCAACGTCCCGGGGCCACAAATGCCACTCTACATGTCCGGGGCCAGGCTACACATGATGATGGGCATTGGCCCGGTAATGGATATGATGGGCCTGTTTCACGCCGTAATCAGCGGCGCAGGGAAGATCACTATCAACTTTGTATCCTGTCGGGAATTGCTGCCGGATCCGGGTTTTTACCGGACCTGCCTGGAGGAGGCATACGCGGAGTTGGAAGCGGCGACCGTCATGAAAAAGCCAGCGAGAGCAACTCGGGGTCAGGCCTAGAATTGATGTGAGCAACTCGGGGTCAGGCCTAGAATTGATGCGTTGAGGCCAACTTCTCAGCGACCCCGGTCTCCAGCAGCGCGGCAGCAAACATCTGGTGGTCAATGCCAGCCCGCTGCAGGCGAAGCGTCATCTGGCGATCTTCCCTGGTGCTGACGCGATGACTCGTCACTGACGATGGCGACATCACAACTCGATTCCCGCCCGATCACAATAACCGGCTCGGTAATCTCCAGGGATTCCCCAGTGGAGAGATTTTTCAGAATGTATAGAGTGGACATCTCTAGCCTTCCGAAGTTGCAGCCTTGGTATTGTTCGGGATTTTTGGGCTTGTGGATCGGGGCATAGGGGCGAGACCTGGCATTGACCCCGTCGCGGCCGCACCATTTTAGTGCTCGCCCGCACCATAAAAGAACGCCACTCTTCCAGAAACGCCCGATATCGTGGCAGAGACCAGCTTTAACTATGGCCCGCTTTTTGCTTGCCCATAGAGGCGTTTTTTTATATTTCCCGGGTTAGTCCAGAACCAGCGGTCCTGGACTGAGCCAGGGCACTTTTTGAGGTTTACTTTATGTCGCACAAAGCAGTAATGCAGTTTCTTGAAGCCACGTCGAACGACGCCTCCCTGCAGGAACAATTGTCCAAGCTTATCGGTGTTGGGGACGGGGACATCAGCAGCGCAACAGAGTTGGACGGGGAGGAAGCGCAAGCGCTCCTGGGAGAGCGCGGTGTTGCCGTTACGGCTTTCGCCGAAAAGCAGGGTTATGAATTCAGCCTCAGCGAATTGAACGTGGTGATCAGTGTCTTCCAACGTTATCAAACCGGCGAACTGTCTGAGGCAGACTTTGCCAAAGCCATGGGCTTGCCGGATACCAATGAAGGCGGCCTCAAATCGGCTGGCAAGACCATAGGCATGGTTTACCGAGGGGTGAAATACTCGGTCACCCAGGACAAGAGCAGTCCACACCAGGTCCTGGATTTTATGAAAAAGACTTCAGAGGATGCGGAATTCCGCGACCAATTGAAGGACATCCTAGCCGTGGGCGATGGCGATATCGGCAATTTCAGCGAACTTGATTCGGATGAAATCAGTGCGCTCAGAAGTGGTCGCGGCGCGTTAGTGGCCGAATTTGCAGCAAAACATGGATTTGTGTTCACCCTGTCAGATCTGCTGGCGGTAACCGATGCGTTTGAACGCGTGCAGTCCGGCGAGCTGGACAACGATGAATTCGAGAAATTTCTGAGCCTGGAAGTGAATTCCAGAGACTTCTTCCCCTTCATCGAGAACGTTGCATCAATGACGTACAAAGGCGTGAAATACTCGCATCCGGTGGCATCAAAAGCACAGAGCAACACCTTGCCCGTCATTCGCTTCATGGAGCGCTCAGGCAGCGATCCCGCCCTGCAGAAACAATTAATGGCCCTCATCGGTGGAGACGGCGATATCAGCGCTCCCGGAGAGCTCGATTCCCAGGAGGCCAGCGCGCTTGGAGGCGACCTCGGCAATCAGATTGTCAAACTGGGTGCCGAGAATGGCTTCAGGTTCACCGTAGCGGACCTGAGTGCGGTCACCGGCGCCTTTCAACTGGTCAATTCAGGGGAACTGCCGATTGAGAGCTGCTCCCGCATTCTCGGGTTGGGCAAAGCTGACGAAGTCAGTAGCGTTGCCAAAAAGACAGCGGGGTTGATCTATCGGGGTGTGCGCCACTAGCTTTTAAACATTGGGGTCAGGCCTATAAACAAGGGGTCAGGCCTAGAATTTAGACCCTGAGGCCTATGCCTCAGGGTCTAAATTCTAGGCCTGACCCCGTTTTCATTGCGATAAATGCCCCCCGCCCCAGATTATTGATAGAATAGGCGGCTAACAACCACTGCCAGACCATAGCCGACAGCATCCTTAATGCCCCTGCCGCAATATCTCAGGCTCGTACACACCATGGCCATCATGGCGCTGCGAGCAGATGCCTCCAAATACTTCCTGGGCTATGTCTGGTGGGTACTGGAGCCACTGCTGTACGTCGGTGTCTTTTTTGTCGTATTTAACGTTATTCTTAAGTCACGTACCGAGGATTTCCTGGTTTTCCTGATGTGCGACAAGCTGGCTTTTATCTGGTTCTCGAAGTCGGTATTCCAAGCGTCAAGCAGTATTGTGGCAGCCAAGGGGTTGATCGGCAAAATTAACGCACCCAAAACGCTGTTTCCACTAGCTCTGATTCAGGAGGGCCTATACCGGCAGGCGGCGGTTTTTTCGCTACTGTTCGCGGTGCTGTATGGCTACGGCTACACGCCCTCCGCCAGCTGGATTTGGCTGGTGCCGCTGTTGCTGGTGAACTACCTGATGATTGTTGCGTGCTCCTTCGTCGGGGCCTGCCTGGTTTGCATGGTACGCGATTTCAGCCTGGTGATATCACTGGGCATGACCTTCCTGCTATTTACCTCCGGCATATTCTGGAACGTGAACGACCTGGCTGACCCGCAGATGACGCAACTGGTACTGACCGTCAATCCTGTGGCATTCATACTTGACTGTTATCGCCAGATATTGATGTACCAGACAGCCCCCGACGCGCTGCACCTGGCGCTGTTGGGTGCAGTTTTTGCCGCCCTCACGGCAGTGATGGCCGTTGTCATGCACAGGGGTAGCCAGTTTCTTGCCTTGAAGGCCCTTTCCTCATGAATGGCAATGACCGATCCGTTTTACTAAAACTTGACGAGGTATCGCTGAGCTATCGCTCCAAAAGAACCAGCTTCGAACACGGCCAGCACAGAGTTTTAAATCGTGTGTCCCTGGAGCTTTACCAGGGTGAAACGCTTGGCATTATCGGCAGGAACGGTGTGGGTAAAACAACGATGCTGCAGCTGATGGCTGGCATATTGGCACCTACCGAAGGGCGCGTGTGGCAAATGCCCGGTAAATCGTCTTCATTGCTGACCCTGGGACTCGGCTTCAAGCCGGACATCTCAGGCCGGGATAATGCCCTTCTCGCGGCTATGCTACAGGGTTCTACCCAACAACAGGCCAAGTCTTACCTTGAGGATATCAAGGCGTTTGCCGACTTGGGCGACTCCTTCGAAGAGCCCGTGAAGACGTATTCAGCTGGCATGCGGGCCCGACTTGGGTTTACCACTGCACTGATGACCCACGTGGATATTTTGCTGGTGGATGAGGTTTTAAGTGTTGGAGACGCCCAGTTTCGAGCCAAGGCCGAAAGTGCAATGAAAGAGCGTATCGGTGGTGAGCAGACGGTTGTTTTTGTTTCACATATGGAGTCGCAGGTTAAGCAGTTGTGCAGTCGGGTGATATGGATTAATGAAGGCCGCATCGCTGCGGAAGGCGAGCCCTCGGTTGTACTCCAAGACTATAAGCAGAACATACATTCTAAAAAATAACGACTCAGCCATAGAGATGCGAACTTTAGGTACAGGTGTACGCTGTCAAAGCATGAGTTACCAAACGGCCTGATTCACTAGGAGACAGTTCTGCTACTTTTAACGGAAGCAGAGGAGTCTCATTA
>JARFQU010000045.1 GCA_029287595.1 Halioglobus sp.
CTGGTTCTCCGCCATCTCACCCACGCTGCGCACACGGCGGTTACCCAGGTGATCGATATCATCCACAATGCCTTTACCGTTGCGAATGGCAACCAGGGTCTTGAGCACGTCGACAATGTCGTCGCGATCCAGTACGCCGCTACCCAGAATCTCTTCACGGCCCAGACGACGGTTGAACTTCATGCGACCCACTGACGACAGATCGTAACGATCGGCTGAGAAAAACAGGTTCTGGAACAGGTTTTCCGCTGACTCCTTGGTGGGCGGCTCGCCCGGGCGCATCATGCGGTAAATTTCCACCAGCGCTTCCAGCTCGTTGCGGGTGGTGTCCTGACGCAGGGTATCGGAGATGAACGGACCGCAGTCCAGTTCATTGGTATACAGGGTCGAGATCTCGGTTACACCGGCCTCGGCCAACTGGGCCAGGGCCTCTTCGGTCAGCTCGCTATTGCACTCCAGCAATACCTCACCGGTCTTTTCGTCCACCAGGTTTTTCGCCAGGGGGCGGCCGTAAAGATAGTCCGCGGGGATTTCCAGCTCGGTGACATTGCCATTTTCCAACTCGCGAATGTGCCGCGCGGTGATCCTGCGGCCCTCTTCTACCACCACTTTCTTGCCAGCCTTGATATCAAAGGCGGCGACATCGCCACGCAGACGCTCGGGGATCAGCGTCATGGTGTATTTACCGTCCTTGCCGACGTGGACGGTATTCACGTCGTAGAACATGTCGAGGATTTCCTCGGCCTCATAGCCCAGGGCACGCAGCAGGATGGTCGCCGGCAGCTTGCGGCGTCTATCGATACGCACGAATACCATGTCCTTCGGATCGAACTCGAAGTCCAGCCAGGAGCCACGGTAGGGAATCACCCGGGCGGAATACAGCAGTTTGCCGGAAGAGTGGGTCTTGCCCTTATCATGGTCGAAGAACACGCCCGGAGAGCGGTGCAGCTGGGACACGATGACACGCTCGGTGCCGTTGATAACAAAGGTGCCGTTTTCCGTCATCAGGGGGATCTCCCCCATATAGACTTCCTGCTCCTTGATATCCTTGATGGTCTTGTTGGCGGATTCCTTATCATAAATGATCAGGCGCACCTTGACCCGCAGGGAGCAGGAATAAGTAACACCGCGCAACTGGCACTCGTTAACGTCGAATACCGGTGTTCCCAGGTTGTAGTCAACATACTCCAGCGCAGCGTTGCCGCTGTAGCTCACTATCGGGAATACGGACTTGAAAGCCGCATGCAGACCGTAGTCGCCGCGCTGGTCCAGGGGCACACCCTGCTGGGTAAACTTCCGGTATGAATCCAATTGGATCGCAAGCAGGTATGGTACGTCCATCACCTTCGGCAGCATGCCGAAGTCCTTGCGAATGCGTTTTTTCTCAGTGTACGAGTATGCCATCAGTACTCCCCAGCGTGATTAGCTTTTAACTGCCCCAAGGGGCAATCAACTAGCTCATTTGCAGAGCTATATACAGGCCGTTGCGCCAGGCGCAGCCGACCCTGAATTCTGTATCTTTGAAGCGGGAAAAGGCCGGTAGGCATTTTGCCCACCAGCCTTGTCCTTGTCCGGCCGAAACCGGACCAGCACCGAGCTTACTTAAGCTCGGCAGAGCCGCCGGCTTCTTCCAGCTGCTTCTTGACGTCTTCGGCTTCTTCCTTGGAAGCACCTTCCTTGATGGGGGAAGGCGCGCCGTCGACCAGACCTTTTGCTTCTTTCAGGCCCAGACCGGTGATTGCGCGAACAACCTTGATGACGTTTACTTTCTTCTCGCCAGCGGCGGTCAGAATAACGACAAATTCGGTCTGCTCTTCTGCAGCAGCACCAGCGTCGCCGCCACCTGCGGCAGGCGCAGCGGCAACAGCCGCAGCAGCAGTTACACCAAACTTCTCTTCCATTGCTTCGATGAGCTCTACGATGTCCATCACGCTCATATCAGCAATTGCATTTAAAATATCGTCTTTAGACAGAGCCATCACTCATATCTCCTATTTAGCTGATTAAATAACTGTTAACAGGGCTTGCGCCGCTGCTTCTTTCTGATCGCGTACTGCTGCGAGTGTGCGAACCAGTTTTCCAGGTACTTCGTTCATTGTCTGAACCAGCTTGGTCGCCGGCGCCTTCATCACACTCATCAACATCGAGAGTGCCTGATCACGCGTAGGCAACTTAGCCAGAACATCCAATTGTTGTGCACCCAGCATCTGGCCGCTTACCGCCAGTGCTTTTACTTCAAAGGCTTCATGATCTTTCGCGAAGTCCTTGAATAGTCGAGCTGCCGCACCCGGATCTTCCATAGAAAATCCGAACAGGGAGGGACCGGCCAACGAGTCGTTTACACACTCATAGTCGGTACCTTCCAACGCGCGCTTGGCCAGGGTGTTCCGCACTACACGGAGGGTCACCTGGTTTTCACGCGCGTCTTTGCGCAGAGCTGTCATCCCGTCCACTGTCACGCCACGTGCATCGGCGATAACCAGGGACAGAGCACTGGTGGCAGTCTCGTTAACTTCAGCTACGATCGCTTTTTTGTCTTCGAGTCCAATTGCCACTGGAATTACTCCTGGATTGCTAAGTTAAGCACCGCGAACACTATCGCGATGCCGCTTTTGCGTGGTGAACACGTTCACCATCTGCGTAGGCTTTGACGCACCCCGAGAGGCTTGTCGCGATTAAACCGCCATCGATATACCGCATCGACATTGGCACCTACGGTCTTTGATGGCCTTCAGTTATCAGCTAAGTGGGCTTGCGCCCTAGAGCCTCGTCCAAAGACCTCAAAGTGGTCGGTTGCAACCTGTAGGTTGTCCCCGACCAACAACACTCCCCTTCCATGGGAAGTCTTGAGGAATCGCCCCTTGTGGGGGCGACTCGATCAAACCTCTATCGACCCCTGGTCGATAGTCACGCCCGGGCCCATGGTGGTGCTCAGGGTGACCTTTTTCAAATATATACCCTTGGAAGCCGCGGGCTTGGCCTTTTTCAGGTCCGCCAGCACTGCTTCCAGGTTGCCGCGAATGGCATCCAGCTCAAAGCTGATCTTGCCAATGCCGCCATGGACGATGCCGTTTTTGTCGGTGCGGTAGCGCACCTGGCCAGCCTTGGCATTGTTCACTGCGGTTTCCACATCGGGAGTCACGGTCCCGGTCTTGGGGTTGGGCATCAGGCCGCGCGGGCCCAGTATCTGGCCCAACTGGCCGACCACGCGCATGGCGTCGGGCGAGGCGATGACCACATCAAAGTCCATCATTCCGCCCTTGATCTGCTCGGCGAGGTCTTCCATACCAACCATGTCAGCACCCGCTGCCTTGGCTTTTTCAGCCGCTTCACCCTGGGTGAAGACCGCGACACGCACGTCACTGCCGGTACCATGGGGCAGCGTGGTAGCGCCGCGAACAGCCTGGTCTGATTTACGGGCGTCGATACCCAGATTCACTGCCACTTCAACCGTCTCGTTGAATTTAACGGTTGAGAGCTCTTTCAGCATGCTCACCGCTTCATCCAGTGAGTAAGCCTTTCCTGGTTCAACTTTTTCGTTAAATGCGCGTACGCGCTTGGATAACCTGGCCATTAGTTAACCCCCTCTACTTCGATACCAGCGGAACGCGCGCTGCCGGCGATGGTGCGCACAGCAGCATCCATGTCAGCGGCGGTCAGGTCGGGCCACTTTTGGGTGGCAATATCTTCCAGTTGTGCACGGTCCACCTTGCCCACCTTGTGGGTGTTAGGTGTACCGGAACCTTTCTTGAGCTTGGCAGCCTTGCGCAGCAAGACTGAAGCTGGCGGGGTCTTCTTGATAAAGGTAAAAGAGCGATCAGCGTAAACCGTGATCACCACAGGAATCGGCAGACCGGGCTCGGTGCCCTGGGTCTCGGCGTTAAACGCCTTACAGAATTCCATGATGTTAACGCCGTGCTGGCCCAACGCCGGTCCGACTGGCGGACTGGGGTTGGCCTGACCAGCAGGCACCTGCAGCTTGATATAAGCCTGTACTTTCTTAGCCATTGCTATGTCTCCCGGGTGCAAACGCCGCTTCAGCCGCGAGGCTTACTGGGGCTCCCCATTGTGGCAGCCGAAGCTACCGTGAAGGGCCAGGTCTGGACCTGACCCCGAAAAATCAGGCCTTCTCGACCTGACTAAATTCCAGTTCCACCGGGGTGGAACGACCGAAAATCAGCACCGCCACGTTCAGGCGGCTCTTTTCGTAGTTAACCTCTTCCACGACACCATTAAAGTCGTTGAACGGGCCGTCGATAACCCGCACCATCTCGCCGGGCTCGAACAGGGTCTTGGGCCTTGGCGCTTCCACCCCGTCCTCGACCCGCTGTAATATCGCGGCAGCTTCTGCCTCGGTAATCGGTGCCGGTGCATCCGCCTTGCCACCGATGAAACCCATCACTCGAGGGGTTTCCTTTACCAGGTGCCAGGTATCGTCGCCCAACTCCATCTGCACCAGCACATAACCGGGAAAGAACTTGCGCTCACTGCGACGCTTCTGGCCGGCGCGCATCTCCACAACCTCTTCGGTAGGCACCAGCACATCGCCGAAACGGTCCTGCATGTTATGCAGTTCGATACGCTCCTTCAGGGCAGCGGCAACCTTTTTCTCGTAACCTGAATAGGCGTGAACAACGTACCAGCGCATTGCCATTGGCTAACCCTTACTCCTGTCTCTTATCCAATTGCCAGCGACACCAGCCAACCCAGTAAGGAATCCAATCCCCACAGTAGCAGTGCCACCAGTATTACAAATACCACCACTATCATGGTGGTTTGTACGGTTTCCTGCCGAGTAGGCCAGACCACCTTGCGGATTTCCGTCCGCGAACCCTTTACCAATGCCCAGAAAGCAGCGCCCTTGGCTGTCTGCAGGGCCACCAGACCGGCCACCGCGGCAATAGCGATGATTCCCAGCACCCGGTACAACAGGGACTGGTCAGAAAAATAACTGTTGCCCACTACCGCTACCGCCACCAAGGCCGCAACGACTACCCACTTGACCGAATCGAACCGGCTCGCGGTCGTTTCCACACTCATTCAACTAATCCTTCATTAAGTCAATCCGGGACCGGTCAACCTGGGGGTCAGGCCTATAATTGCAGCCTTTCAAGCTTCAATTATAGGCCTGACCCCTTCGTTGGCCGAACCCTTCGTTGACCCCTGCCATTTAATGGCAGGCCAGGAGGGAATCGAACCCCCAACCTGCGGTTTTGGAGACCGCTGCTCTGCCAATTGAGCTACTGGCCTAAATCGTTCAACTCAGACGACGAAGCCGAACTGCTCTCTCAAGCGGTTCGGCTTGGTCAGACATGGAACCTGAATGGAAGTTCAGATCCCGGTATTACCGCTTACTCGATAATCTTGGCTACCACACCGGCGCCAACCGTACGGCCACCTTCGCGAATCGCGAAACGCAGGCCGTCTTCCATGGCGATCGGGGCAATCAACGTCGCAACCATCTGCACGTTGTCACCAGGCATTACCATCTCAACACCTTCAGGCAGCTCACACGCGCCAGTCACGTCCGTCGTACGGAAGTAAAACTGCGGACGGTAGCCCTTGAAGAACGGCGTGTGACGACCGCCCTCTTCCTTGGACAGGATGTAAACCTCTGCCTCAAAC